>NZ_JAETXL010000019.1:0-53557 GCF_016774385.1 Micromonospora fiedleri | reverse complement strand
CCGCAGCACGGAGGAACCCGGCCCAGCGTCGGGCCATCAGCATGCCAGCAAACCGACCGACCAACCCCGAACCAACATCATCGACCAACAGCTATGAACGACTGCCCAGATGAAAGACCGAGGCTAGGAGCCGTAGTCAACGCAAGCCGGCTGCACCGTGCACCTCGCACCGGTGCTGATCCAACCGATGGCAGCCGACGACGTCGTCGCGGTGGCCGAGGTCGTGGTCGGCGCGCCGGCCAACGCGGTGGTCGAGGTCGCCGTCCCGGAGCAGTTCCACCTCGACGATCATGGACAGCATTTCGTGGATAGCGGGCGCGATCCCGTGCGTCTGTGGTGGTGAATGAGGCGTACGGGACGGAGTTCAGCGGTTGGACGACGAGGCGAGAGCCAGGTTCGGTGAGTTCGCGCAGAACCGGACCGCCGCCCTGATCAGGGCGGCGTACCTGCTGACCGGCGATCAGCATGCCGCCGAGGATCTGGTGCAGTCGGCGTTGGCCAAGACGTACGCCAGGTGGCCGACGATCCGGCACGAGGACCCCGAGGGGTACGTGCGCGCGGTGATGTACCGCGAGCGGGTCAGCTGGTGGCGGCGCCGGGGACGACTACGGGAGACGCTTGTCGGCTCGCCGGTCGAGCGGGAACACCCGGACGACAGCTGCCATGCCGACCTGCGGCTGGCCATGCGGGCAGCTCTGCTGCGCCTTCCCGTGGCGCAACGTGCGGTGCTGGTCCTGCGGTACTACGAGGACCTGCCCGAGCAACAGGTGGTCGAGGTGCTCGGCTGCTCGGTCGGGACGGTCCGCAGCCGGACCCACCGGGCGGTCAGCCGGCTGCGTGAGGTGCTGCCCGGTGCCGAACTCGTGCTGGAGCTGAAGCGATGAACACCCCGATCGACGACCTCATCCGATCCACCCTTACCGACCTTGCCGAGGAGGCAGTTCCGATGAACCTGACAGACTCCGCCGTCGCCCGGGCGCGCCGGCGTCGTACCCTCACCGTCTCGGTGGGGGTGGCGGGCGTCGTCGCCGCCCTCATGGTCGGCACGCCACTGGCGTTGGCGGTGAGCCGGGACGCCCCGCCGTCCGCGCCCGCCGATCAGCCACCGGTGGACTTCCCCAGCCCTGTCCCGATCAGCCCTGTCCCCTCCCCGCCGGCCGACCTGCCCAGTCCTGTCCCGATCAGCCCTGTCCCCTTCCCTCCGGTGGATCCGAAGGGTCCGGGCGCAGGTTCCTGACTCCAGGAACCATCGGCCGGGCGGCCCGAGCTTGGACAGACCGGAGCCGCCCACCGCCGGGCTTGCCGCACGTCTGCGCTCGGCGGTGATGTGCACGTGGGGATTGGCCCGTCAGAGCCGTGCGAGAGCGGGGCGTGTGCTCGGCCCGGAGGGGATGCGAGGCTGAACGCGTGGCTCCCCGATCGACGTACCTGCGGCAGGTTGATGACATCCTCGCCCGGGTCGAGGTCATTGCCAGGTCTCTCGACTCGTACATCCCGGGTGCCCGCGAGTCCCTGGGCCGGTGCGATGCCCGCCTGCCGGTGACGCCTGTATGAGCCTGGTGTCGGCGTTCGTGCCGATCTGGATTCTCACCGCGGTCGGCTACGCGGCTTGTCGGTGGGGCCTGCTGGGCGAGGCGGGGGCGTCGGTGCTCGGCCGGTTCGTGTTCCACCTTGCGATGCCGGCCGCCCTGTTCCTGGCCCTGTCCCGAATGCCGCTCTCCGGGTTCGCAGGCCGCCCGCTGCTCGCCTTCGCGGTGAGCACCGCCGTGGTCCTCGGATTCGGGTGGGTCGGCGCGAGCCGGCTGTTCGGTCGCGCACCCGGCGAACGGCCCATCTGGGGCATGGCCGCCGGGTACGTCAACTCGGCGAACCTCGGCATCCCCATCGCCACGCAGGTTCTCGGCGACGTGTCGTTCCTCGCGGAGGTGGTGCTGCTGCAGGCGCTGGTGGTGACGCCCGTGATCCTGGTCGCCCTGGACCGGCACAGCGACCCGGCCGGGCGGGTACGGGTCCGCCGTATCGCCTCCCTGCCGGTACGCAACCCGGTGATCCTGGCGTCGCTGCTCGGCGTCGCGTGCTCGGCTGCCGACCTGCAACTACCGTCGGCGGCCGACGCGTCGCTCACCCTGCTGGCGGGTGCCGCGGTTCCGGCGGCCCTGGTCGCCCTCGGCGCGTCCCTGCACCACACGGCGCCGTCCCGGGCAGAGCCGGCCGAGCCGGTCGGGGTGGCCGAGCTGGCTGTGATCACCGTGTTGAAGCTCGTCGCACAGCCGGTCATCGCGTACGCGGCCGGGTTGGCCTTGCACCTGTCCGCGCCGCAGTTGCTCGCCGTGGTGGTGTGCGCGGGGCTGCCGACAGCGCAGAACACGTTCATCTTCGGTCAGGAGTACGGTGTCGGCCAGGCGTTCGCCAATCGGGCGGTGGTGGTGACCACGACGCTGTCGCTGGCGACCCTGGCCGCCGCGGCGACGGTGCTCGGGTAGGCCCGTCAACTGACTGGTCCGGCAATCCTGGTGAATGCTCCGGTCGTGGGCGAACGCGCGCGTTGACCTGCGCCGAGAAGCCTCGTCAGCCAGGCTGCCTGGCACGGCGGGCGTTCACGCGTACGGACTCCGCACCTGCTCGAAGTGGAACTCGCGGATGAAGCAGTCTCGTGGTTGACCGACCGCGAAGAGCACGCAGTCGATGACCGACCGCGCGGTGAGGTCGCTGTCCGCCTGCCACGGCCCGTCCTGGACGAAGTCCGGTGGAAACAGGGAGATCACTCGGATCCCTTCCGGCCGGAGCCGGTACGACAGGATCTCAGCGAGCCCGGCATGGGCGTGCTTGGCTGCGTAGAACGCGGGATGGGCGCCTGAACGGCGGTGCCCCACCTCGCCGCACGCGGAGATCATGTTGACGACGTCGGGCCGCGACGATGCGCGTAGCAGCGGCAACAGATGCTTGGTCAGCAGCGCGGTGCCGGTTCCGCCCGCGGCCATCACGCTTTCGATCGCATCGTCGGAGCCGTCCGCCAGGTCCTCGCCTTCGAGGTATGCGGCACCATTGTTGATCAGCACATCGAGGTGGCTCGTCCGGTCGGCCACGGCCGCGGCGAACACGCGCACGGAGTTCGGTACGGCGAGGTCGCAGCGGAACGCGTGAGCCCGACCCGGCCCTCGCCGGCTGATCGCATCCGCAACCTGCTCGGCCGCCGCCAGGTCGCGGGCCGAGAGGAAGACCTGTGCGCCGCGTTCGGCGAACGCTTCGGCCAGGAGTCGCCCCGTGCCCCGTGCCGCACCGGTGATGACGACACGCACACCATCAAGATCCACGGCAGGCAGTGAAGCACCTCAACTCTGGTTGAGGTCAACCCATCTGTGATCTCAGTACGTCGAACTCGCAGCCTGGCGAGGAGGGGTCGAAGCCGTGTTCGATCAGCCAGCGGGATGCCAGCAAGCTGCGTAGCGACCACCAGGCGCGGATCACGTCCCGGTCGACGTCGGTGCCGTAACCGGCGAGGAGGTCGCCGAGACGTTCCTCGTGCCCGAGAGTCAGGATGGCCAGGTCGAACAGCGGATCGCCAGGTGCCGCCTCGGACCAGTCGATCACCCCGGTGACCTCGTCGCCGTCGGTGAAGATATGGGTGATCTGCAGATCACCGTGCATGAACACTGGCGTCCACGGCCGAATCGCGGCCTGGGCTATCTCGCGGTTGCGGTCGACCAGGCCGGCAGGCAGGACGCCGTTGTCGACGAGCCAGGCGCATTCGCGCTCGAGTTCCGCGTCCAACCCGACGAGCTTCTTACCGACCCACGGCGGCGGTGGCGCGTCGTGCAGCTTCCGGATCGCAGCACCCGCCGCGGCCCAAGCCGCCGGTGACGCGGGTGACGGCTCACCGAGACGGCCGAGTGCCTGGCCAGGGACGGCGGCGATCGCGAGGACGGGCGGCTTGCGCCACAGGACCTCGGGAGTCGGGACGGGTGCCAGCCGCATCGCCTCGACCTCGACATCGATGCGCGCCTGATCGCTGTCGACCTTCAGGAACACGTCGCCGACGCGCAGGGTCACGCGCTCGTTGTGGGCGACGACGACCGCAACCTCTTCCACACCGGTCATTATCGAAGGCTGGCTGTCGACGCCGCCACGGATTGTCTGCGTGCGTTACGGCGCCACAAGCAAGCGCCCTGGCCGACTCGTCCCACACCGGCACGACCATCCGCTGGACGTCGCAGTCGAGGCTCCGCACCGCCTTGCCGTTCCTCTTGGAAGAGGCTTCAGGTGCGCGCGGGGTGTAGGCGGCTCCTCAGGCGACCGGGAGGTCGATTCGTCGTCCGGTTCCGTCCGGAGCCCCGTCATCGGTGACGATGGCGAACGCGCCCGCCGGCACGCCGTCGAGAGTTGCCACCCGTGATGCGGCGGCCAGCAGGCTGGCCTCGCTCGCTGCGGTGATGAAGAAGACGTACACGTCGCCGAGTTCCTCGCCGTCGTCGTACACCTCGATCGTGCCTTCGTCTTCCACGTCGACCAGGAAGTCCTCGACCTGGTCGATCCAGGGAAACGCGTAGGCGTCCGGATCAAGACCCGGAGTTGGCACCAATGGGACGTGGATCTCGACGATGCTGGCCATGCCGACATGATCTCTCACGAGGAGGTGGGCGGCTCGCGTGCGTAGTCTGCGGCAGCGCCGGTAGCCCTCATGTCGCGGCGCGCGTCCGGACGGTGTGATGGGCTGCGAGAGTGTTCGGGTGTACGACCCGACCCAGTTCAAGGGCACCGCGCGGTACTACCGGCAGGGGCGGCCGCCCTACTCCGCTCAGCTGGGCGAGGTGCTGGCAGGTGAGCTGGGGCTCGACGGTAGCGGCCAACTGCTGGATGTCGGGAGCGGCCCGGGCACGGTGGGGCTGCAACTCGCGTCGCTGTTCGCGCACGTGACGCTGCTGGAGCCGGACCTGGACATGCTCGCCGAGGCCCGCACCTACGCTGCGGCAGAGAGGGTGGCAGGGGTCGACTTCGTCCGGGCCACCGCTGAGGACCTTCCCCACCTGGCGCTGCCGCCGATGCGGACGGTGACGTTCGGGCAGTCGTTTCATCGCACCGACCGCGTCCGTGTCGCCGAAGCCGTCTGGCATGCATTGGAACCGGGTGGGGCGATCGTGCTCATCGGTCACGACCCGACCCGGCCGGCCCCGCGGCAGCTGCCGGACACGCCACCCGTTCCGCATGACGACGTCGATCGGCTCATCAGCGCCTACCTCGGGCCGCAGCGACGCTCGGGTGCCCGACCAGCAACGTTCTACCAGGCGGAGCGCTTCGAGCAGACGCTTGCCCGCACTCGCTTCGGAAGGCCGCGCGTGGTCTACGCGCCGGGACGGCCCGACATCGTCCGTGATGTCGACGGCGTCATCGCCGGCTACCTGTCGATGTCCTTCGCTGCGCCTCACCTGTTCGGGTCCAGGCTGAACGCGTTCATCGCAGAGCTTCGGGTCCTGCTGGAGCAGGCATCGCCGGCGAGCGGTCTGTTCTGGGACTGGCCCGGTGACACAGAAATCCTGATCGCCGAACGACGGTGACGTCCTCCAACGGCACACGAAGTACATGCGGTTGGCTCCAGGAAGGCGGTCCGACAGCCTGCGCGCCGCGGCGACGGTCGGTCGACGGCAACCCGACGCCCTGCCCATTGCGGCGGTTCAGCACAGCAACGCGGCGCCAGTCTCCGTCCGCACCAGGCCGGTGCCCCTCACCACCGCTACGCGGAAGCCACGGACGCGTGTGTTCAGTGTGGTCGTTGGGCGAGGATGAGCCGGCAGCGCGGGTTGCCGTCGCGGCGCTGTCCCAGGGCGGTCAGCGCGACGGTGGTGACGGTGAAGCCGGCCGCTGTCAGGTCGTCGCGAACTGCGGGCAGCGGGTTGGTCCGGTAGTACATGACGAACGGGGGTCGCCACACGGTGTTGCGTACCCGCATGGCCAGGTCGAAGCCGAGCGCGGCCCAGTGCGCGGTCGAGGTCAGCGGCGGCGGTGCACCGATCGGGAGGGCGAAGATCCCGCCGGGCCGCAGCGCGCGGTAGACGCCCGCGAAGAGGGCGGGTCGCTCGGTGGGCAGGAAGTGCCCGAGCGCTCCGAAGCTGACGGCCAAGTTGAAGCCTCCGGTGAACGGCAGGGCGCGGGCATCAGCCTGAACCCACGTGGCGTCCGGGTGGGTGCTGCGTGCCTGGGCGAGCATGCCGGCGCTGAAGTCCACGCCCGTGATGCCTGCGCGGCACACGGACCTGAGCACCGCCATGCCCGCTCCGGTGCCGCAGCACACGTCCAGGCCTTGGTCGAACGGCCCGAGTTCGGACAACGCGTCGGCGGTCGCGCGGAGATAGCTGTCCGGCGTACGAAAAGGTGTGTGGTCGAACTTCGGGGCCAGCAGGTCATAGCCGCGCTCGACCGAGGAGAACGCCTGGACGCAGAGTTCCCGCAGAGACGGACCCTGAGGCGAGAACACCGGCCAAGGGTACCTGCCGAAGCCTCCTGTGGGGCGTCCTCCCGGTGATCACCGAGTGCTGGCCTCGGCCGTGGTCGGACCGCCCGTGGCTGATCAGGCGCGGGTGCGCTGCCGCAGCCGAGTCGAGACGACCGCGACGGCCACCATGAGGACTGCGAGGACCAGGGACGGCAGGGCGTCAGGCCGGCGCAGCAGCTCCCCCGTTCCGGCGTTGCCCAGTTGATGCAGCGTGCCCAGCAAGAGGGTCGGGGCGACGGCGATAAGCAGTCGCTGGTCGGCCGTCGCCACCCACAGGAAGACGGCTACGCCGACGATCACCATGGCGATGGAGATGATCTGCGTACTCACAGGGGCGGGGCGGTAGCCTTCCACCGGGATCAGATGCAGCGCGACTATGACGGCGGTGACCAGAATTGCGTTGCCCCGGGGCGCAGGCGGCACGTCGGCCGGTCGCCGCAGGCCTGCGATGATCAATGGCGCGGCGACGACCGGTGCCCACCACTGCGTTAGTCCGTTGAGGAACAGGTACGGAGAGATGACGGTCGGCACCACCGCTGCAGTCACCACCAGGACGGCAGCAGTGCGGTCGTGGCCCACGACGAGCGCCACCAGCGCTGCGCTCACCATGACCAGGTGGATGCCCTGATCCCGCAGGACGCCGAGGGGGTCCAGGAATACGCCGAACTGGAACGTCCCGACGATGTCGTTCAGGCCGATGAGCACACCCAGTGCCAGCACCGCCATGGCGCCCAGGTGCAGCCCCTGCCAGAGCAGCACGGCGGTGGGCCGGGCCGCGGTGCTGCCGCCGTGCACCCGCAGGCCGCCCCGGATCAGTGAGGCCGCCTGCCGGATGCTGGGCCAGCGGCGGGTGGTCGGTTCGTCGCCGATCAACGTGTCGATCAGTTCGTCGGCACGCTCCCGGCGGTAGTCGGCCGGGTAGGCCCGCAGCAGCATGCGGTACCGCTTCTCCAGAACATCAGAACTCATGCTGGTCTGGTCCTCACGATAGAAGGTTGATCGGTGCTTCCCAGCGGGAAGCTCCGGTGCGGCAAACGATCCATGACCACCCGGGCGGCCCGGGCGAGCCGGTCGGCTTCCTCGGCGAGTACGCGGTAGCCCTCGTCGGTGAGCCGGTAGTAGCGACGGGCACGCCCGTTGACAATCTCCTCACCATCGGCGGTGATGAGTCCCTCGCCGAGCAGCCGGTCAATCACCGAGTACAGCGAACCGGCAGCGAGTGTCACCCGCTCGTCGGACAGCTCGGTCACCCGCTTGATCACGGCATAGCCGTGGAGCGGGCCGCCGATCAGAGCCGCAAGGACGAAGTACGACGGTTCCCGCAACGCGGGACGCGAAGTCGATCGCATGACCTGAATATACAAGCAACATGAGTATCTTGCCAAGGTGACCGTCCAGCGTGGTTGCCTCACCTGATCGCCCCCACAAGACAGCGCATCGGACGGCCGAGCACACCCTCCCGGAGGCACCCCAACTCCGACCTGGGGCCTCACCTGCAAGGAGTCGCGTCATCAGGTCGCAGCGACCTGGAGCACGCGGCCAGCTGCGCCGGCTGGTGAGAATCGGGCCCGATCGCGGCATGGCCGCTGCCGGAGAATGAACGGATGGCGCACGTTCTCGAGGTAGCGGATTCGCTCAGTGGCCTGGCCCGGACCTTCCTTGCCGAGCATGCCCACGCCATGCAGGTCGACACTGGTCCGGACGACGACGAGTGCCGAGCGGTGATGAGCGCTGCGCTCGGGCACTGCGACGAACACGCGTTGACCACGCTGCGACACATCCAGCGTCGATACTCCGGGCTGACTTACCGCAGCGCGTTTCGCGCGAGCGAGATCGTCGTCGCGCCCGTATTCGACGTCGACCCCGACAAGAGGCAGATCCGGTTCGATTTCGCTGTTTCGGACACCGATCCGGACGGCTGCCGCTACAGCTTCCTGCAGCCCGACGGCACCGTGTGGTTCGGCTACCTGGACACCGAGGTTCCAGCGTTTCCATCGCTGGACCACTTCCTGGAGTGCGACGCCCTCCTGCACCACGCCGACCGCCAGAACCACCGGTCCACCGAAACGCCGACCGACGCCAACGCCTACCGGGAGAGGCTGCTTGCCCGCCATCCACACCTCCGCCGCCTCGACATGGCGAGCGGGTTCTGTGTCGAATGGTGGGCCGACGACAAACACCTCGTGTACTTCGACGGGTTGGACGCACGGATCGCGGCGAACGGACACCGCGCGAGCTGGATCCCGACCGTCGTGAAAACCTGGCTCCTCGACGAGCCCTGGGTGAGCGATGGCTCACCACAGTCGATGATGGATGGTACGTACTGTTAGGTGCGATCGGCGAGGCTTCCAGGTCAAAACCGACTCGTCGAGCAGAGTTACCGCCGGAGTTGCTCCGGCCAGTGTCGCTGTTGTTCGGTCTCCGGCACGGTCACGCCTCGGGCCTCACCGATGACCTGCCAGACGTCGTCGAGGGGGGTGCCGAGTCGGAGGAGACAGGCTGCGGCGATCAGTGATGACCTTCCGATGCCGGCGCGGCAGTGCACCGCGACGTGCCGTCCCCCGGTTAGCCGGTCATGCAGAAGGTCGAGGAATGGCCGTGCCAGTGCATGGTCGGGTATGCCGAGGTCGTCGATCGGGAAGGCGTGGAACTCCAGTCCGGCGTTGGTGGCGGCGGCGGCCTCCCCGGTGAGACCAAGTTCAGCGGCCTCGGTCGGGGTGAGCAGGCAGGCAAGGACATCCACGCCGATGTCACGCAGGGCGGTCATCTCGTCGTCGAGCCAGTCGTCGCCGCGCGGTCGCGGCATCGTGCTCAACTGGCCGGGTGGCGGCGTCGGAATGCGGTACAGGGTGGGAGTGAGTCGCATGTGGTGGCCTGACTGTGTTCGGAAGGGCGGGGTCGTTTGTCAGGGTCGGCCCACCGGCGTAGGACGAGGTTTCCGAGGGCGAACGTAAGGAACAGAGCCCCGAGGATGCCGAGCGGGACCTGCGGTGATGCGTCTGTGGAGTTGCTCAGGTCGGCGGAAAGCACAGAACGACGCTGACACGGCTTCGGATCCGTGTAAACGTTTAGGTGCTTGCAGGTCAGTCGTCGTCCTCGTCGTTGTCGGTGGGGAACAGCAGCATGTCGGCGACAAAGCAGGTCACGTGTCCGGCAGTGTCATAGCCGATCCAGGTCGGGTAGCTGCCGTCGCCCCAGCCGCTGGACCATGCGACCATCGCTCCAGAGTCGATCGTGCGGTGCCGGGGGTCGACCAGGCCGTCGAGGGTCAGCCAGACGTCCTGCATCCGTTCGCTGGCGTCCGCGTCGACGAAGCAGGCCATGCCGGCGTCCACGCCGAATCCGAAGTACTGCCGATGGCCCAGATCGATCGGGTTCTGGCCATCGCGCAGGGCCAGTTCCCACCGCGCGGTGGGCCGGTCGCTGACGTCGAGGCGGGCAGCGCTGACTCGGCTGTGGCGCGGGTCATCGAGGTAGGTGGCAAGGCTGATCGACACCGGGTACGCGCCCGGTGGCACGCTGACGGTGAACGGCTCGGCGTCAAACTCCAGCGACGACGGGTCGGCTGCCACCAGACGGCCGGAGGTGAGGCGAAGCTGCCCGGCCTCATGGACCGACAGTCGAAGCCGCTGATCTCGGACGTCGACGATGGTGCCGGGGACGAACAGCTCCTCGATGCCCTGCGGCTTGAGGGGGCGCGGCGCTCGCCACGGCGCACGGGCCTCCACGCGCACCGGCAACTCGTGCTGGACGGCGTCGACGATCTCGCGGGATGTCTCTCGGGATGTCTCTCCGGCGAGGCGTAACAGCTCGTCCCATCGGCCGAACGCCGGGATGGGTAGCCGCGGTGCTCGCTGCTGCGAAGTTGAGTCCCGCCTGATGCCTCGGTCACCGTGCGGTTCCACGATGTCGGTACGCGTTCCGGAAACGGTGTACGTGGTGGTCGTCCTGGCCGCGACGTGCGGATATTCGTGCTTGCCTGCGTCGGCTGGGCCATCCCAGGTGCGGACTTCGCGCAGGAACAGATCGCCCTCGCCGGTGCCGCGCAGCAGGTGCCGAGACAGGGTTCTCTCCGCAGCGTCGAATCGAGTTATCCCGCAGTACCCGTCGCTCCAGGACAGGTCCATCACCGCATGCAGCCGACCGTCGAGCAACAGCACGACGGTGTACGGCTCGGCCGCCGCGTCGCGTGCTTTCGCAGCGCTCGACGTCAACGGATTGACGACACCAGCGTCCCATCCGTCGCAGTAGACAGCCTCCAGCCTGGCTCGCACGGAGGTGACCCTACCTCCGCGTCTTCTCCTTCAAGACCGGGTGTGCACACCTGGCTTGGTTCGGCTGATCCGTACCTCACCAGGCTGAGGTCGGCAGGCAGGTTGCTCAGGGCACGGGATGCATCAGCACCTGCCCGATCGTATGGCGGCACACGTCGCTGATGAGATGGCGCGGCCACCGGTTCGGCGACAGCGTGCCGGCACGCCAGCGGTGTGTCACGATGCTGCCGTGGTGAACATCGAGGTTGTGATGGGTGACATCACGCGGGAGGACGTGGACGCCATCGTCACGGCGGCCAACGAGTCGCTGCTCGGCGGTGGTGGTGTCGACGGTGCGATCCACCGGGCTGCCGGGCCTCGCCTGGCCCAGGCCGGGGGTGCGATCGGCCCCTGCGAGCCGGGCGACGCGATGGCTACCCCGGCCTTCGACCTCGACCCGCCGGTGCGGCACATCATCCACGCGGTCGGGCCGATCTGGGAGGGCGGCGGCCACGGGGAGGCCGACGTCCTGGCCTCCTGCTACCGCAGGAGCCTGCAGGTCGCCGACGAACTCGGCGCCCGCAGCGTCGCCTTCCCGGCAATCGCCACCGGCGTGTACGGCTTCCCTGCCGACCAGGCAGCCCGCATCGCCGTAGCAACGATCAGGTCAACGGCGACAAACGTCCAACGGGTACGACTCGTCGCGTTCGACGAAGACGCCCGCGAGCATCTGCAAGCCGCGCTGACGGCCACGGGTTGATCCGTCCGGCACTGCTGCCGGCGGCGTGACCTGCGCGGTGCTGCGAAAGGCCCGCGTAGCCTGCGATCTGGTGCGGGGTTCAGGTGCCGATCCTCTTACCGGTCGCCGCGTCCTGAGGCGATCGTGATCGCCTCGATCACCCGCCGGGCCGCCGCCGGATCATCGACGAAGCTGGCGGCGGCTTCGAGGTCGACCGGCGGCCCACCGGCAAGGCTCGCGGCCAACGCGATCATCTGCCGGTCGCGGTCCGGCACATCGGCAGTCGCGGCGAAGCGAACCACTGCCTCCCAATCGCGGACCTGCCCCATCTCCACGGTGCCATCCGCGCCCCACAGCAGACTGAGGCGCTCCACGAGGTCAGCGAAGCCGGGCTGATCCGGGACTGCGGTGAAGGTCAGCAGGTGCACGGCGGCCCGCCGACCGGGTGGGGCACCGGTGGCGATGTCGGTGTCCAGGAGACGCCGAATCACGTCACCGGTCAACTCGGAGGGGAGGTCCGGCCGGGGACTGCGATGCAGCGGCGGCGCGGTCTCGGGGTCGGCCAGCAACGCTGCCACCCGCAGGCACTCTCCGCACGGCGGCAACGCGGCGATGTCCGCGTGCGTGTCAGTGCGATACGCGTCGTAAGGAACGTCGATCGCCGCCTGGTCATCGCCTCGGACCGGACGCTGCGGGGCCGAACACAGCGTGTAACCCGTCATGCCGTCGTCGCCGCCGCCCACCGGGTGGAGGTCCACGGACAGGTGCCGGAACGTGCCGTCCGTACACGGTTCAGGTGTCATCGGGTCCTCCTCGCCACCGGACACGACCCGGCAGCCCGTGACAGCGAAGTCTATCCATGTCCGGCAAGGAGGTTCCGCCCCACGGCATCCGACCCGCTGGCATCTCGTCAAGAGTCAGCCGGATCCCGGCCCGGACTACGATGCCCCACGATGATCCCAGGCGGGTACCTGCGTTGGCTTCCGGTCGTGGCGACTGCGGTGGCTCTCGTCATGGCCGGCCTGGTCGGTACGCGTCACCTCGTGGCCTGTTACCGCAAGCGCGGTGTCCCGGCAGGGCTGGCGGCCCGGCGGGCATGGGCCACGACGGTCATGTCGGTCTGGACGCTGCCGTGGCTGGTGGTGGTCCTCACCCCACTCGACGCACCCCGTGATGTTCGGTTGGTGCCGCTGCGTGACCTTGTGGAGATCCTCGCCGACCCTCCGCTGACCGCGTTCTTCCAGATCGTCGGCAATCTGCTGGTGTTCGCGGCGGTCGGGTTCGGTCTGGGCATGGGATGGCAGGTACGGCTCACACATGTGGTCATCGTGGCTGCCGGCATGTCGACCGCGGTGGAAGTGTTGCAGTACGCCCTGGCACTCGGACGTGTCTCGTCGATCGACGACGTGCTGTTGAACACGGCGGGCGCGGGCCTGGCCGTCCTCGCGGCGCGTCGGCTGCCGGTTCCCGCTCGCCTGTTGCCCGTACCGCCGCCGCGATGAGCCCGGTCACGGAGCCGGACACCCACCACGTTCGGGGCTTCTCCCCCGGTTCCTTTCCGGAACTCCACGGGCTGCTGGTGTTCCCGATCCGGGACGGCGCGACGCTTCGATGCGGCCGCCCAGCATCAGCCCACCCAGCAGGACGAGTGCGAAGATCGGCAGCCAACCGAGGCGGGCGAGGATCCACCACGGTGTCTCGGGTGCGGTGTGCAGTCCGGCTAGTCGGGCGTGGCCCAGCGCGAACATTGTCACCGCGACCAGCGCGGTCTGGTGCCACAGGAAGATCCGTACGGCCCACAGGTTCGCCAGGGCCACGACTGCCCAGGCCAAGGGGCGGCGGACGAGCCGGGTCAGCGGGCCGCGCAGCAGTACCGCGAGCCCCACCTGGGCCAGCCCGAAGGTCACCGCGACGAGCGCGGGCGGGTTCAGGTTGGACCGGCTTTGACCTGGGACGCCGACGAGGCTGGCGGGATAGCCGAACCAGAGCATCAGCACGGCGGTGGCCGCGGTCCCGCCGACCAGTAGCCCGACCGCCGGCAGCCGGGCCCCTCGGGCGCAGGCCACCCCGAGACAGAAGGGCACGAGCCAGGCGGTGGGCACGTTCATTCCACCGAGCCAGGCCGGGCCGCCGAGGCCGAAGCGCGCCACGTCGACCGCGACGACCGCCGTCACGAGCGGCACGACGAGCCGACCGGGGCGGTTCAGCACGAGCGGGGTCACGGTGAGGAGCCCCGCGTACACCACGAGGAACCACAGCGGGCTCAGCACGATGGTCCAGACGGCTCGCGCCGATTCGCCGTCGATGGCCGGCATCCAGATCAGTGCCGCCACGGCCCAGAAGGCTACAAGTGCCAGCGCCGGACGAAAGAGCCTGTTCATCCGCGCCAGCAGCCATTCGCGGTAGCCGCCTGCCGTGGGCAGCCCGCGCGCTGCGGCGTACCCGCCGACGAAGAAGAAGACGGCGAGGGTCTGCAGTAGCCAGGACAACGGTGCGAGAGCGGGAAGGTACGACAGCGGGCTGGCCACCCGCAGCCCCGGCTCGGTGACCACGAACGCGGTGACCAGCCAGTGACCGAGCACCACGCCGGCGATGGCCAGTGCACGAAGTGCGTCGATGGATCGGTCCCGACCGGCCGGCGTGACCGCTTCCACGCGCGCGGCGAGTGACCTGGCGGTCATGACTCCCCCAGTGCCACGGTGGCCAGACTCCGCAGCGACGTGGTTCCCGGCAGGAAGTACCCGTCGTGCCCTTCGGCACCCGAAACGTTCAGGTACCGGGCGCCGAACGAGGGCCGGCTCGGGTTCGTTCCGTGTCCCAGGCCGAGGATCCGCACCTCGGGAATCCGGCGGGTCCAGTCACCCTCGGCGGTGCCGACCCACAGTCGCGCGCCGGTCCTCAGCTGATCGGCGTTACCGACGTCGAGGCCGGGGCTTCCGAGCACCACGATGTCGGTGACCTGAACGGGCAACCGGGCGGCGGCGTACGCGAGGACGAGGGAGCCGTAACTGTGCCCGATCACCGTGATCGTTGCGTGTGGCCGGGCCGTGGCGAGCTGCCTGACGTAGCCCGTCAGGGCAGTTGCCCCCGCCATCGCGCGTTCCGACCGGGCCGCAGCGAGGCCGATGCCGTCGGGCGGCAGATAGCCGAGCCAGGCAACCACCGCGACCCGCCCGCCGCACGCGGCGTGCAACTGCCGGGCCTGCCAGTGAGGCGAGCGGTGCGCGACGTCACCGTGCCCACGGTCGAAGTTCTCAGAGGTGGTGTCCACGCCCGGCACGAGTACGACGATCCGGTCCGCGGCCCGCAGATCACCCACGGCCCGCACCACCGGCGGACCGGTCGGCACCGCAGTCGGGGCTGGGCACGCCGCGGTCAGCAGCGCCGCCGCGAGCAGCCGCAACAACCATCGCTTCATGGCAGTGACGCTAGGTACCGGCCCTCTGGTGCGGCGTCACTCTCGGGTGCCGATCCCGACCGGTACCGGGGTACTACCCGCCGGGGTTGATCAGGCCACTTTCGTACGCGTAGACCACCGCTTGCGCCCGGTCTCGCAGGTTCAGCTTCGTCAGCATCCGGCTGACGTGCGTCTTGACGGTCTGCTCGGCGAGCACCAGATCTGTCGCGATCTCCCGGTTGGACAGCCCGCGGGCGACCAGCCGCAGCACGTCCGTTTCCCGCTGGGTGAGCGTGTTGATCGGATCCGAGCGGGCGGGTCGCGGCCGGGCCCGGCTCGCATAGTCCTCGATGAGTCGCCGGGTCACCGAGGGGGCGAGCAGCGCGTCACCGGCGGCCACCACGCGTACCGCGTGAACGAGGTCGGCAGCCGGTGCGTCCTTGAGCAGGAACCCGCTCGCGCCAGCCCTCAGCGCCTCGAAAACGTAGTCGTCCAGGTCGAAGGTGGTCAGGATCAGCACTCGCGGCCGGTGCCGGCCGGGTGGCACCTCCAGGATCCGGCGCGTCGCGGTCAGACCGTCCATGGTCGGCATACGGATGTCCATCAGGACGACGTCAGGGTCGTAGCGGCGCGCGGCGGCGACCGCCTGCTCGCCGTCAGCGGCGTCCGCGAGGACCACCATGTCCTCCTGGGCGGAGAGCAGCGCCCCGAAACCCTCCCGGACCATTGCCTGGTCGTCGACGAGCAGAACCTTGATCACGTCTGGCCGTCCAGGGGCAGCGTCGCCTGCACCTCGAAACCGCCGTCCTCGGTCGGTTCGGCGTTCAGCCTGCCGTGGAGCATGGCCACGCGTTCGCGCATGCCGCGCAGGCCCTGCCCGCTGGAACCGGACGCTGCGGTATCCGTCGGGGCAGCCGGCCGATCACCGCCGTCAACCGTCGCCTCGTTGCGCACGCGGATGTTCACCTCGTTGCGGGTTCGGCGAAGCGTGAGGTCGACCGGCGCGCCCGGAGCGTGCCGTGCCGCATTGGACAGCGCCTCCTGCACGATCCGGTAGGCGGACAGATCCACGGCGTCCGGCACGCCGGTCAGGTTCCCGTCCACCGCCAACGCGACCGGGGTTCCGGCCGCCCGCGTACCTGCCACGAGCGCGCCCAGGTCCGCGAGGCCGGGCTGAGGAGCTGTCGACGGCTGCTCGTCCGGGCCGCGCAGCACGCCCAGCAGTCGCCGCATCTCGGTGAGCGCCTCCCGGGAGGACTGTGATATCTCACCGAACTCCGCACGCGCCGCCGGTGGCAGGCTCTCCAGTCGGTACGCCGCGGTCTCCGACCGTACCGCGATGAGGGACATGTGATGGGCGACGACATCATGCAGCTCACGTGCGATGCGGGCGCGCTCGGTAAGCATCGCGCCCCGCTCCTGCTCCGCGACCAGGCCGGCGCGTGCCTGCGCCCATCGACTCAACAGGTGGCCGACCAGCAGGACGACTGTGACCAGCAGCATGCCGCCGTAGGCGGCGCTCGGCCCGAGAAACAGCAGCGGCATGGCGATGCTGAACGCCCAGACCCAGAACAGCACCCCCGGCGGATGGCGGTAGCCGACCACAACCAGCACGACGAGGTAGACCAGAATCAGCACCGGATTGCCCGGCCAGGGGAAGCCCTCGTCGTACAGGTGGTTGGCGCCGCTGATCACGGTGGCTGCCACCGCCACCCGCCACGCCCACAGCGCGCGCCCGGGCAGCAGCGCCACCGGCAACCCGGTCAGCGCAGCCATGAGGATGGTCTCGAGACTGCCGACCTGGTACCGCGAAAGCACCGCCAGCGCGCAGAGCGACAGCAGGAACGCGGTCAGCGGCGCCCACACCTGAAGATACGGGCGCAGACCTGCCCATGGAGGCACTCGGCCGAACGGCGCGGGCATCCCCGGTCGCGCGTCGTGGCCGGTGGCGACCGCCCGCATCAGATCGCGCAGCGGTGCGGGCACGGGCATGGGGACAGGGTACCGTCGCCTGCCGTGCTGCCGGCGTTACCCGGTGCCGGCGGGATGCGCCGAAGACGGCCCCGGCGGCTCTGTGCTGATGAGCCGACGCGGCATGCGTCAAGGCCGCGTACAGTTCCTGGTCGGACTTGGGGTGGGCCGGGTGGTTCCGGCGCAGGAACGGGATGAGACAGCGGCAGCATGACGGCAGACAACATGACGGAAAACGGTCACCAGGGCATCGACCGTAGCCAGCTGGAGACCTGTCTCAGCGTCTTTGAGGCGTTGGAGGATCTGCCTCCCGATCATCCCGACGTGGTACGGGTGCAACGCGCCACCGCGAAGCTCTACAAGATGATCAAGCAACGGCGCCGTTCGGAACGGCGGGACGCCATCCTCGCGGCCGACCAGGCGGTGACGGCCGCCACTGCCACCGGCGCTCCCGGCCGGATCGACGACGAAACGCAGGGCATCCCGCTCGCCTCCCCCACCGACGGCACCACTGCCGGTGTGCTGCACAACCCTCGTGGCTGCTACATCTGCAAGCAGCGCTACCGCGAGGTGGACGCCTTCTATCACCAGCTCTGCCCGCCCTGCGCCGCGTTCAACCGGGAGCGCCGCGACGCGCGTACCGATCTGACCGGCCGGCGTGCGTTGCTGACCGGCGGCCGGGCAAAGATCGGCATGTACATCGCGTTGCGGCTGCTCCGCGACGGCGCGCACACCACGGTGACCACGCGGTTTCCGCACGACGCGGTCCGCCGATTCGCCGCGATGCCCGACAGCGCGGACTGGCTGCACCGCCTCCGGGTCGTCGGAATCGACCTGCGCGACCCGGCCCAGGTGATCGCCCTCGCCGACTCGGTCAGCGCCCAGGGGCCACTCGACATTCTGATCAACAATGCGGCGCAGACCGTCCGCCGCACTCCCGAGGCGTACGCACACCTCGTCGCCGCGGAGGCGGCCGCCCTACCGGACGGCCCGCTACCGGAGATGATCACGTTCGCCAAACCGGCCGAACCCGGCGGGCCGACCGGCGTTCTGACCGCCGGTCCGCAGACGGCGATCACCCCGCACGCGCTCACCGCGCTCGCGCTGACCAGCGGCTCCGCGTCACCGGAACGGATCGCCGCAGCCACCGCCATCGACGCCGGCGGTCTGGTGCCGGACCTCGGGGCGGTCAACAGTTGGGTGCAGCGGGTGCACGAGGTGGACCCGGTCGAACTGCTCGAAGTGCAGCTGTGCAACGTGACCGCGCCGTTCGTGCTGGTCAGCCGGCTGCGGCCGGCGATGGCCGCAGCGACCGCCCGCCGCAAGTACGTGGTGAACGTGTCAGCGATGGAGGGCCAGTTCGCCCGCGGCTACAAGGGGCCGGGACACCCGCACACCAACATGGCCAAGGCTGCGCTGAACATGCTGACCCGCACCAGCGCCCAGGAGATGCTGACCGACGGCATCCTCATGACCAGTGTCGATACCGGCTGGATCACCGACGAACGGCCCCACCCGACGAAGATGCGGCTCGCGGACGCCGGTTTCCACGCCCCGCTGGACCTGGTCGACGGCGCGGCCCGCGTCTACGACCCGATCGTCCGGGGCGAACAGGGCGAGGACCTGTACGGCTGCTTCCTCAAGGACTACGCACCCAGCCCCTGGTGAGCCGTGCGAGTCGGACACGCACCTCAGCCGAGCGGAGCGCAGATGATCACGGGGTACGACACGGTTCTGGTCACCAGCGCGCCGGTGGACGCCGGCATCCGGGGGATGCTGGACGATCTGCATGGCAGATGGCCGAACATGGTGGTCGCCCTGGGCGGGGAGCAGGTCGGGCCGTTTCTTCCATGGCGGAGCACACATACGCAGGTGCCGGCCGGCGCAGGTGAGGTGTACGTCGCGCGCGATACGCAGATGGAACGGCGCTGGGACGATGTCGGGTACTCGCTCATGGAGCAGGCCGAGGGACCGTTTGCGGTGCACTGATCAGTCAGGAACACCGCTGACCCTTGCGCTGCGACTCACGCGCAGCGTTTCTGCTGCTCACGTGGGGGTTCTATGGGGATGTCGCGCCTGCGGCTTCGAGTAGCGCTTGCGTCTTGGAGTTGCCGTTTCGGACGGCCCATTCGAGGGGCGACAGTCCGCTGCCGTGGTCTTCGCGGAGGTTCGGATCCGCGCCCTGCGCTAGGAGTTCGCGGACGACGTCGTCGTGCCCCCACGCTGCGGCTGCGGTCAAGGGTGTCCCCTCGTCGCCACGCCCGCTTCCGACATTCGGGTCCGCGCCGGCAGCCAGGAGAATCCGCACCGCCGCACGCTCGTTCTGCACGGCGGCCAGGTAGAGCGGCGTCGTGCCGTCACGATCTGCCGCATTCGGGTCTGCCTCCGCACGCAACAGCGCACGCACGGCCGGAAGATCGCCACGCAGCAGCGACGTCATCAGGCGGGCGGTGAGCTTCTTGCGCTCTCGGACGTTCACCAGCGTCAGAGTAGGTGGTTCGCCTCGTCAGGAGCATTCCCGCGCACGGCGCACGGGCACCGCTCGTGCCGCATGTCGGGCGCACGCCTTGTGCACCGCCGAACGGAGGAGGCGAGGCCATTGACCGTCGGTCAGACTCCATGCGTGACGGCTGCCAGCAATCGCGACCGTGTCCTCGAAGCACTTCGGCTCAGTTCGAGGCCGCTGGACGATGACCAACTGTCACAGCGTACGGGTGTCCGGCCGCGGCAGCAGGTCAACCAGATCTGCCGCGCGTTGCAACTGGCCGGAGCCGTCCGGCGGTGGGAAGGCCCCGACGGGAAGATCGTCAACGAACTCGTTGAGCGGACGGACGGGGTGCTGGCCGAGGCTCCGAGAACACCGCACAGCGGGCCGCTTGCACCTGCTGCCGTTGTTCGGACCCTCGACGATCACTTGCCTGCCGGGCACTCTGCGGAGCAGCGCCACGCGGAGCGAGTCATGCTTGATCTGCTCGGCCGCGACCTCGCCCTGACACTGGAACCGGCGAAAATCGCAGTGCCGTCGGGGGCTCGGGTCGAGATCGACGGCTGCGACAGCGGCCGGACTGTTCTCGTGGAGTGCTGGGCCCATCAGGGTCCGCCGAAGTCGGCGCAGCGTCACAAGGTACTGGCCGACGCGCTGAAGCTCACGTGGATCGCCAGCACGATGTACCCACGTCCCCGCCTCGTACTCTGCATGAGCGACCCGGCCGCAGCGAGGCCGTTCCAGCCAACGTCGCGTACCTGGGCCGCACAGGCGCTACTGGCTCTCGCGATCACCGTTCATGTGGTCGAAATCCCTGACGACATACGTCAGAAGGTCCGCGCCGCCCAGGAGCGCCAATACCGTTAGCCGTCGACACCGGGCCGACCACCGTCATCACCGACGCCGCCCTGGTCGAGGGTCGAGTCGGCCTGCCAGCCGGTCGGGTCGACGCCGCCGGGTACCGGCGTCGCCGGGTCGTAGGGTTGTCGGGTGAAGACGAAGGTGCCGAGGTCGAGGTGGCTGACGGTGCCGTCCGCATCGCGGTGCACCCGCAGCCTTTCGCCGGCGAAGTAGCCGTTGAGCCCTTCCCAGTCGCCGTCGCCGGTGGGGCGTAGTCGGGTGCCGTTTCCGCCGGACATCGCGGCCAACTCCATGAAGCCGTCTGCTTGTGGGCGTAGCACGTACGGGGCTGGTCCCCGGTACCACGGGCCGGCGAGGTCCAGCAGCTGTGGATCGATCGAGGGCAGCGGCCGCCACGGGGCCGGGATTCGCGGCTCTCGTTCGGCGACGGTCTGCAGCAGGTCAGCGGCGAGAGTGCCGGCGGACAGGCCGGCGGTCGCGTTGGCCATCACGACCGCGCCCAGGGCGTCATCGGGACTGACCCACACGGTCGCGACGAAGCCCGGCATCGAGCCGGTGTGCCCGGCCAGCAGGCGGCCGTCGCGGCGCAGCAACTGCATGCCGAGGCCGTAGCCGATGTGCCAGTCCGTCGCTTCGGGTGGGCTCGTCGGGTTGCGCATCTGCGCGACGGTGTCCGGATGCAGCACCCGGTCGTCGCCGTCGATGAGGAACGCGGCGAACCGGGCCAGGTCCGTCGTGGTCGACCACAACTGCCCGGCAGGAGCCATCAGACCGGTGTCCACGGCGGGCTCCGCCAGCAGCACATCGGCCCAGGGGTGCACCGCCCAGCCCGTCCCGTGCGGCGCGACCGGCAGCAGGGTGGTACGGGTCATCGCGAGCGGCTCCAGCACCTCGCGCCGCAGCACGTCGCCCCATGCCTGGCCACGAACCCGCTGCACCAGCGCGCCGAGCAGCGCGTAGCCGGGATTGGAGTAGTGATGGCGGTGTCCGGCCGGATGCAGCTGCGGATCGTTGCCCAGCACGTCGGCCAGGTCGGGACGCAGCGCACCCGGGGTGCGTTCCCACCACGGCCCGGGTGCCTCAGCGATCAGCCCGGCGGTGTGCGCCAGCAGGGCACCGATCGTGGCCTCGCCCGCGACCGTGCCGGGCAGATGCTCGCCCAGCGGGTCGGTGAGCGCGAGTCGCCCCTCGTCGCGCAGGCGAAGCACCAGCACCGCCAGGAACGTCTTGGTGATCGAGCCGATGCGGTACTGGATATCGCCGTCGGGCACCTGGCCGTCCACTGTGCCCCAGCCGCCCTGCCAGACAGGACGGCCGTCCCGCACCACGGCCGCGACCACCGATGGCGCCCGGCCCGCTACCTGACCGGTGGCCAACCGGTGGACCAGCGCGCGTCGAGTCTCAGGCAGCAACGGCGCCGGAGTCGATGACATGCCGGCAAACCTACCGGCTGGCGGAGTTGGGATGAGTTGGTCTCGCGCTTCCCTGCGGAAGTCGTGGCTCACCTGTTGCCGAATGCCTGCCATCCGGGCCACCGCCACCGGTCGACCCCAGGCCAGGTCGCCACGAGCCCGGCGGAGAGAACGCCGCCGAATGCCACCGTTCCCTCGTGGGATGCGTAGGCGATCCAATCGTGCTGCTCGTCGGTCCAGTAACCCTCCGGCCCCGTGTACCGCGGGGCGACGATCTCGACATCGAGCAGGTAGTCGGCCCCATACTCACGTAACTCGACCACCCGCGGCCGGCCCAACTCTCGCAGCACTCGGCGAACCTGATCCACGCCGTCGCCCTGCCACATCGACTCCTCCGTCAGCACCAGCACGTCGTGTGGAAACGCAGCACTGAGCATCGGGTGCCACCCGCCGCTCTGCACGCCCCATCGCCGCTGCAGCGACGTCCGCCAGGCCGATGACTCCTCGCGCGTGAGCACGCGCCGATACGGGACCGGGTCGGCGCGGACGTCGGCCTGCGCCGTCCAATGCTGCACCTTCGCGGCGAACAGCCGGCGCTCGTCGGCCGCGGCCTGTGCTTCGACCTCGTCGTACGGCGGCTCGGTGAGCGGGGAGTCCCCACCGTCGGCAGCCGCCAGCATCATGCTGACCAGTACGTCGACGGCGGGCAGCCGATCCGGATCGAGTCGCTCAACCTCCATCAGCATGGCTTCCACGACGTCGTAGCGGGGGAAGATTCGCTTCGCCTCGGTGGTGTAGTGGTACCCGTCGGCTCGGCGGCTACCGTCGGGCAGCCGGCCGTACTCGCTGTGAAGTTCCTCGTACCGCGTCATCAGATAGCGGCGTGACGCCCAGTGCAACGTCGTGGGATCCACCCGTGCATCCTCTCCGGTCAGTCCACGGCACCGAACCTGCCAGCTACCCGCTGCTTTCCGACAGCACCGCAACGGTGACCGCTGGCGCCTCTACCGCGCAGGGGTGCGGTGCCACCGCATCGGATCGTCCTCCAGGGCGGAGCGGTCCCAGTGCCCCTGGTCGGCTGCGGCTTTGTAGGTGCTGTGGAGGAACTCGGCGACGGCACGGTCGGGGTCCGGTGCGGCGCGGGCGACCTCGTACGGCAGCAGGAACTGCTTGAACTCGGTGCTGAAGTACGCGCCTTCGGGGCCGATCTGCTGCTCGGCGAACCCGTCGGGTTCGGGATAGGCGTAGGAGTAGAAGGCGCCTTCCTCGCCGCCGCCGGGCCAGAATCCGCAGCTGGACAGCTCGCGGGAGTAGCCCTCGGCCATGACCCAGTCCGCGCAGTTGGGCATGCCGCCGGGGTGCGGCGGGGCCGACCGGCCGGAGAAGCGGGTGCAGGCGAGGTCCATACCGCCCCAGAAGAAGTGCACCGGGCTGACCTTGCCCACGAAGTAGGACCGGAACTCGCCGAACACCCGGTCCGCCTGCACCACTTGTCGCCAGAACAGGGTGGCTGCCTCGCCGTCGTAGGAGGCGTGCTCGTAGTCCTCGGCGAAGGGGATCGCCGGGTCGACCTCGTTGGGGCGCGCCCGGATCGGCGCCTCGATCCCGAGCTGCTTGAGCATGTCCATGATCCGGGCGTAGAACTCGGCGACCGGCATCGGCGCAAGCGGGAGGCTCCGCGCGTCGCCGCTGCTGGTACGGACATCGAGCTGGTGGCCGAGGAAATCGAACTCGATCTCGAAGGCACCCGTGCCGTACGGAATGGTCGACGTCGTCAACCCACGCGGGCTGACGTACAGGGTGACCTGCCACCAGTGGTTGATCATCGGAGCGTGCGCCATGCGGATCTTGCCCACGATCTGAGTCCACATGTGCAGGGTCTCGCGGGTGGCGGTCCAGTCCGATACCCGCAGGCTCGGCCAGCTCGTCGTTGCCGGGCTTGTCATCGCTACTCACATCCTTGACGCGGTACATGCGAGGGTGGCGGTCGTCGTAATCGTGCCCTGCGGGCCGGCACCGGACAGAGCACCACGGTTCGATGATCGGCCGTGTTGCCCCTTCCGGGTGATCAGCGGTGCTCCGGGTTGACGTTACCGGGGCGTGCGTTGATTCCCGTAGGTCGGAATCCCACCGTACGGGTTCGTAGGCCTGCAGAACGTGTCCTTCGGCATCGTGCTGCCCACCAGGTAGATGGTGGTCACGTTCAGCACGGACGCGTTGTCGCCGTACACGTAGACGCCGTGGCCGCTGCCGTCGACGCTGACGCGCCGGGGGCGCTTGGCGAACTTCTCCCGGAGCAGCTCGCCACCTCGGTGCGGCGTGCCCGGGTCACGCAGGTTCTGCACGATGAGCACGTTGCGTGGCCCCTTGTCGTTGATCCGCACCGGCGGTTCGGACGGCTCGTGTGCCCAGTAGGCGCAGGGGGTGATGTTCGCGCTGGCCGCGCCGAACATCGGGTACCGCCTGCGGTCGGCGCTGCCGATGGGCTGACCGGCGGGCGGGGTGCCGTCAGGCCATCGCGGGAAGGATGACCCGTTCCAGCACCGTGAGCGGGGTCTGCCACTGGTCGGGGTCGTCGTAGTTGCCGGCGGTGATGGCTACGGTGAGGTCCAGGTCGGGCAGGACGAACAGGCGCTGGCCGCCGTTACCCATCCCTGCCAGCAGCCGATGGCCACCGATGGATTCGATGTACCACTGGTAGCCGTACTGCGTGCCCCAGGTGGTCTGCAGGCGCGGCTGAAGCATCGTGCGAATCCAGTCGGCGGGGACGACCCGCTGACCGTCCCAGGTTCCCTCGGCCAGCACCAGCTCACCGAGCCTGGCCAGGTCGCGGGGCGCGAGTCGCAGCCCGGACGCGGCGGACGCCACTGCGTCCGCGCCGGTCATCCACTCGAAGCTGCCGATGCCCAGCGGCGCGAACAGCACGGCCTGCGCGTACTGCGACAGCGACTGCCCGGTGCCGTCGGCGATCAGTCGGCCGAGCAGGGCGGTGGCACCGCCACAGTAGGTCCAACGGGTGCCAGGCGGTTCGAGGATCGGCCGCTGAAGGATGTACCGGTATCGGTCCGGAGCCAACTCCATCGCGATCTCGGCGTTGGCCGGGCTGTCGTACGGGAGATCTTCGCGCCACTCCACGCCCAACGACATCGTCAGCGCGTGCTCGACGGTGAGCCGGGCACGCCGGGGGTCGGCAGCCAGGTCGGGGTACTGGGGGAACCGTTGCAGGAGCGGCTCCGCCGGCGGCGGGACGAGTCCTTCGCCGAGCGCTATGCCGTACAACAGAACGGTCACACTCTTGGTGACCGACCGGATGTCGTGCAGCGTCTCGGGCCCGAACTCGACGACGCCCAGCGAGTCACCCCAGGCGAAATCCTCTCCGGCCCCGTAGTACTCCAGCACGGTGTGACCACCGCGAACCGCCGCGACGGCATGCAGACCATCAACGTGGCCGGCTCGACGTATGTGATCGAGACGGTTACGCATCTGCGTCGTCATGGGGCACTCCGGGGAGGCGATGTCGGCCATGGTTCGGGTTGACATTGTCGCATGCTATGACTCAACCTATTGATACAAGGGTTGAGACATTCGGGGGTGGTGGCATGCGACCGGCAGATCACACGGAGGTCAGGCAGTGGCTGGCCCGGCACGGCCTGGCCGACGTCGAGCCGACTCCGCTGCTCGCGGCACGGCTGGCGGTGCGCCGACGCGCCAGGCTCGCCGACAGTGCCCTGCTGGCCGGGTTCCTGATCGGCGCGGCACTCACGCACGCGTTGCGACTCACCTACGCCACGTCCTTCTGGCTGCCCCTGCTGGCGTTGACGGCGTTGGTGATCGGGGTGCTGGCGGCGCAGTGGCTGCTCGGCTGGTGGGTGCGGCGCGTCGATCAGCGGGCCGGTGGGCACCTGTCCCGGCGGGTCGCCCACCCGGTCCAACTCGGCTGGCCAGCGGTGCTCAGTCGGCCGTACGCCGTCTTCACCGTCGCCACCTTCACCAGCGCCGCGCTGCTCGCGGTGAGCGTGCTGCCGGTCTCGGACTCCAGCTTGCGGTACGGGGCGGCCGTCGTGCTGATCGGTCTCGCCGGCACCGGCGTCGGCACTGTCATGCAGCTGCGTCAGGTGCTGGCCAGCCCGGCCGTGGCGGAGGACGAGGCGTCGCTCACCGCCGATGTCATCATGCGGGTCGAGGACGCCCGAGCCCTCGTCACACCCAGTCTGACGTGGTCGCTGCCGGCCATCTTCCTGTACGGGGAATCCCTCGGCTGGTGGAACGCTGTCTCGTTGCTGCTCGTGGTGGCGGGCGTCATCGCGTTTTGCCTGATCCAGACCCGGAGCCCGGGCGCCGGGACGGCGGCGCGGCAAGCCATGGCCGTCCGATGATCGTCATCGACGCGGCCTCGCCGACACCGCCGTACGAGCAGTTGCGGGCGCAGCTCGCCCGACAGATCCAGGACCGCTCGCTGGCCGTCGGTACGAGACTGCCGACGATTCGTCGACTCGCGGCCGATCTCAGTTTGGCCGTGAACACCGTCGCTCGGGCGTACCGGGAGTTGGAGGAGGCCGGGTTGATCGAGACCCGCGGGCGGGCAGGCTCGTTCGTCTCGGCCGCCGGCGTGCAGGCTCTCGATCGGGCCCACAGCGCCGCCCGCGACTACGCGGCGGTCGTCACCAGTGTCGGCATCGATCCCGCTGAGGCCGTCCGGATCGTCGAGGCGGCTCTTGGCGTGCGGCAACGCTGATGAGTGAACCAGGACGCTCGCGAGCGGTGTGGGATCTCACCGGCCGTTGTGCAGTGCCCGGGCGATGTCCTGCCGCAGGCGTACCGTCTCTTCGTCGCGGTCACACAGCAGCAGGGTCGTGAACGGGACGGCCTTGCCCTCCGGCTGGCCGAGCGGACTGGCCCAGTGGTGTACTGCCCGGGCGAGGATACGAAAGAGTGTGTGCCGATCCTGGGTAGTGTCCGCCAACAGCCGGGATGCGTTGTCGACGATCAGCAGGTAGCCGTCCGCGGGCAGCCAGTGCAGATCTTCGAGGCAGTCGGACAGGGCGTCCCAGTTCCAGCCGAAGTAGCGGGGAAGGCACAAGGCGTCCGAGAAGTCGTACAGGACGTGGTCGGCGTCCGTCATCCTTGTGCCGTCAAGGCGGGCGACGACGAATCTGCCGGACGACGGCAGCACTGCGGCCAACTCCACGAGAGACCCACGCGAGCAGACCACGAGTGGATCAGGGGCCGGCCGCCACGTTTCGTCAGTCATCCCGTCCCCCTCGATCGGCATCCTCCCCCGCCGGCCGCCTTGTCCGCCGGGCACTGGCCCGGGGCCGGGTGGCGTCAGTGCGAGAACGGTTCCAGGCAGCCGAATTCGGCAGCCGCGCCGGTGACCTCGACCATGACTCGGTCGGGTCGTACGTCGCCGATCACACAGCCCACGTTCCCGAACCGCACCGCGTACACCGCACCCGGTGGTGGGGTCTTCTGCCCGATCGGCGGTCGCATGGCGGTGACCGTGATCGCGTCTGCCTGAATGCCCAGATCGAGCAGCGCCCCCTGGGTGGACGCCGGCGCGAAGTCCCCGGCGGCGCGTAGCGCCTCGAGCGGGGGCCGGATCCGCGCGGCGAGTTTCTCCCCGGCGCGCTCATCCGCAGCGGACAGTTCATTCCGCCGCTTCCAGCCGTTGTTGTCGGCATGGTTGGGAGGTGCGTCTGGCTGGCGACCGGTCGGTTCCGCCACCACGGGGGGCGACGACGAGAGTCCCGGCGACGACGTATCCGGGGGTGTCGCCTGCACGTCGCCGTCCCGGGTGCCCGGGGCCGCGCAGCCGGGCGCCAGCACGGCGAGCGCGACGACAACCGCCGGCCAGGTGACCTTTCCCGCCCGCATACCCGACCCCCGTCGTATTCGGTACCGAGAGATCTGATGGTACGAGCTGCGGTTGCTCTCCCGGTGTCACCTGTCGGGGGTGCGGTCTAGGATCGTGCGCGTGCCGACGGGGTTCGACTGGGGCGGGTTCGAGCAGGTGCTGACCGATGCGCTCGTACGAACCGTCCAGACAGTGATCGCCCAGCGGCCGGATCAGCGCTTCTACGCTGCGGCGTGGGGCGAGATCTACCGTGAGACCGACGGTGCGATCACGCTGCCGATGTTTGGGATGAACTCGCGTGAGGCGGTGCAACAGCGGCCGGCCGAGCATCGTGCAGACGTTGCGTGGAGTATCGCGGACCGGGAAGAGTTCGACCTCGACTGGCTGCCGGCGAATGTCAACCGACGTTGGCAGCAGGAGCTGACGGCGTTCGCGCGTCGTGGCAACACCCGGCAGTGGGAGCAGACGTTCGGTCGCTATCTGACCGCTCTGGTGACGGCCTGCCGGCGGGCCCGCCGGCGGCTGCGCGATTCGGGTGTCGTCGACCGTGATTTCCTGGTGCTCGTCCTCGACCACGAGCACGCAGAGGTGCTGCTGCGCCGCGTGCTGAGTGAACGGGAACTGCATCGGCACTTCCCCGACCTCGACCGGCGACGCGTCGAGATGGCTCGGATCGCAGCACTACCACCGGGCGAGCAGGCGCGTCACTACGTGTCCCTGCTCGGCGACCACGGCGGTCTCGTCAGCGCGGAGGACGCGGCCCAGGCGTTGATCACGCTGGGGCTTCCGGCCGCCGCAGCGTCGATACCACTGCTGGGCAGAGCCGGGCAGGCGTGGCAGGCCGCCAAACTCCTCGCCGACCTCGGCCTACCCGACGGCCAGGTGATCGAGGCACTGACCATCGCACTCGACCGTCTCGACGGACTGGACCACCTGTGGGTGGCTCGGGCACTGGCCCGGCTCGGTCGCCTGGATGTGGTCCTCGCTCGTGCAGACCGCCTTGCCCGGGAAACGGTCGTCACCGCTGTCGCCGCCCCGTACGGAAGCTTCCGTGACCATGGGCGGAACCCGCTCGCCTTGGACTACCGCCCTCTCGAAGAGGTCCTCAGGAGCCGACCGGAGTACGCGACAGCCCTGGCCGACGAACTCACACCAGGCACCACACCCTGCCGCATCAACACCGACGAGGTTGACGAAGCTCTCCGTGGCCTGCGGTCGCCACACGTCGTTGTCCGCCGACACGCCGTGAGCGTTCTCGGCGACCGGCAACTCGGCCGGTTGGCAGGCCAACGGATACTGCCTGCACTGAGCAACACCATGGTGCAGGACCAGGATCCCACCGTACGGCGGCTGGCGGTGTTGTCCCTGCAGTGGTGGCAACGCGACGCCCACGCCTACCTGGCCGTTGTCCGGTCAGTACTGGACGACCCTGTCGAGGAGGTACGCGCCGCTGCCGCGTACTGGATTCGCGAACACGATGGCCTCCTCGCCACCACGGCAGACACCAGCCACTGACACGCTTCCTGCTGTGCAGACCGGCTCACGAACCTCGGTCCGCGAGGCCCTGGCCTGCGGCCCCACGGTGGGGCGGCGTCAGTGTCCTTGCTCAGCGATCGCCGATCATGCTGCCTCAGGAGGGTCAGGATGTCGTCGGCGTCGGTGTGCCACTTGTCGGCGGTGAGTTGGCCGCTGGCCTCCATCCCGATGATCCCGTGCACGCTGGTGAGCAGCAGCGCTCCGTAGCGATGGGCCACCGACTTCGACGCGCCATAGGCAGCAGGACGACCGAGAGCCATCGCTGCGGAGCCGCAAGCGATGAAGCGGCGAGGCGCCCCAGACATGATCATTGCCGGTAGGGTGCGTGCACCTTGCGGAAAACGGGGAGATGGCATGGGCGCGAAGACGGCGCTGTTGGCTTTCGCTGACAGTGATCTGCGACCGACGCTACTGGGTGCGACTCCGTCCGCCCCGGCAGAGGCTGAAGCCCTCGTGCGGAAGGTCTTTCCCGGGTATGACGTGACATTGGTTGGCGACAGCACTCTCGATACGACTTACCCGCCTGATGACATCACGTGTGCCACGGTGCTGCCGGGAGCCGAGATCCTGTGCGACCGCAGGCTGGTCCTGGACCGCCCTTCCGAACTGCCTGCGCATTTACTCCAGGCCGGTGCGGGCAGGCGGATCATCATGCACGGCATGCACTCGGTCGTCGACTGGTGCTGCTTCGCGGTGTGGGAGAACGGGAAGCTGGTCCGCTCCTTGAGCCTGTCACCGGATGGTGGCATCGAGGAGAACATCGGTGAGCCGTTCGACTTCGAGCGCCCGTACTGGGACGGCGGGCATCCGGTCGAACCGGTTCCGGGATGGTCCGAAGACCCGTACCCGCTGCCTTTCCATCCCTTGGATCTGGGCGAGGAGGCCCTGCGCGTCTTGTTCGGCTTCGTCCTTGAAGGGCGTCCTGAGCCGGACGACATTCTCGCGGAGACCGTTCACACACACGAGTTCCGCGTGGCTGATCCCTCGGGGGAGGAACAGGCAGCACGCGAGGCGGCCTACGAGCAGGTGAGGCGTGACATGGGGCCGCTGCGGATGTTCCGAATGGGCCCGGACGGGACGATGCAGGAGGTCGGCTGGGATGAGTGGTAGGGCCTACTGCCCTCCCGGCCGCCCGTCGGCGATTGACTCCCGCCGTGCGCGGCGACCAGCCGGACCGGCCGAGCACTCTCGGTTTCGATCATGGTCGACCGACTCCACAAGTGGCCTGGCGGGGTGAACCGCCAGGCCACGGGGGTGGCGGGTTACGGGGTCCAGACCACGTGCGGGTTCACGTGGCCGGTCCAGTTGAAGACGGCCATGTTGTCCCAGCCGTTGCCGGTGCCGTTGATGTCCGCCGGGTCCCAGCCGTTGCCTCGGATCGCGTACCAGGTCGGTTCCCAGTAGAAGACGCCGACGCCGCCGGCGTTGCGTACGGTGTTCTGCACCCAGCTGAACTGTTGTGCCTGCCCGGCCCAGGTGGCGGGGATGTTGTCGCACAGCACGGTGCCGGGGATCGCGTTGCCCTGGTGGTCGGCGTTGGCGGTGGTGAACTGGTATGCGGTCTCGGCGAGCACGACCGGTTTGCCGTAGCGGGACTTCACGTCGGCGATCACGTTGTACAGGTTCGCCAGCGAGCCGTGCCACATGCAGTAGTACGACAGCGCGGTGACGTCCCAGGTCACGCCCTGTGCTCTGATGCCGTCGTAGAACCAGCGGGCGTTGGCGTTGCTGTCCGCGTTCGCCGTGTGGATCCACACCTGGGTGCCGCTGTTGCAGGCCTTGGTGGCGCGGTAGCCCTGCTTGAGCAGGCTCGCCAGGGGCGCGAAGTTGTTGTTGACGACCTGCCCGGCCGGCCACAGCATGCCCACGTTGATCTCGTTGCCGATCTGCACCGCGTCCGGGGTGGTGCCCTGTGCTTTCAGCGCGGTACACACGTCGTGGGTGTAGGTGTAGACGTCGTTCTGCAGCTGGCTCAGCGAGTGGTGGGCCCAGGCCGCGGGCGGATACTGCTTGCCCGGGTCGGCCCAGGTGTCCGAGTAGTGGAAGTCGATCAGGAGCTTGAAGCCCTTCGCTTTGATCGTCCTGGCCTGCTGGAGCACCTTGGCCTTGTTGTTGTAGCCGCTGATCGGGTTGTTCCAGATGCGCAGCCGCAGGTAGTTGACGCCCTTGGCGGCGAGGATGTCGTAGGGGTCGTCCTGCGCGCCGGAGGCGTTGTAGTAACGGGCGCCGAGGTCCAGGCTGCGTTGCAGCGAGGAGACGTCGGCGCCGCGCATGGTGAGGGTGTTGACGGCCTGCGCGGGGGCGGTCAGGGCCAGCGGGGCCGCGAGGACGACCACCGCCAGGAATGCCCGGAGGGACGGTTTCATGGCGCTCCTTCACGTGGAGGATGCGATGCCCAGAGATGGGTCCAGCGTGGCGACAAGCCCCGTTAGATCGAAGCCAATCAATCATACGCGTCGCGGTCGGCCGCGCGCAGGCGCTCGTCGGGGACCGGCCCCGGTCAGGATTCCACCTCGGGTTCGTCCGTGTCGGGGCCGTCGGGGCGCGGTGTGGTCCGCAGGCGTACGCGGGTGATGGCCCGGCCTGTCACCTCGGCCACCTCGGCGGTCAGACCCGGCAGCTCGACCACTTCGCCGGGCGTCTTGGGAATGTGACCGAGGTGTGCCAGGACAAGACCCGCCACCGTGGTGTAGTCGCCTGGCTCGAGCGTGTCCTCGTCCAGGTCGACGCCCACGTCCGGCAGATCGTGCAGCGGAAAGCCGCCCGACATCAGCAGTGACCCGTCCGCCTCCCGCACCGCCGCCTGCACGTCCCGGTCGGTTTCGTCGTAGATCTCCCCGACGATCTCCTCGACCAGGTCCTCCATCGTCACGATGCCGTCGATGGCGCCACGCTCGTTCACCACGAGGGCGAACTGCTGCCGCTGTGACCGCATCTCCCGAATCGCCTCGGTGACCTTCAACGTCTCCGGTAGATACAGCGGCGCGCTGACGTGCTCGGCGACCGGGCCCTCCTGGTCGAGCAGGTCACGCATGTGCACCACGCCGACGGTGTCGTCGAGGCCGGCGCGGCCCACGACCGGCGCGCGGGTCTGCCCCGATCGGCCCAGTTCGCGCAGCGCCTGTGGTGCGGTCAGCGATTCGGACAGGGTGACCACCTCGCGGCGCGGGACGAGGATCTCCCGCAGGTTCCGCTCGGCGACCTCGAAAGCCCCCGAGATGATCATGCGGTGTTCGGGGGTGAGGTTACGCTGCGCGGCGACGATGTCCCGTAGTTCCTCGGTGGTGACCTCCTGGCGGCGGGCCCGTGGGTCTCCGCCCGTCAGTCGCACCACCGCGTCGCTGGCCTTGCCCAGCAGCCACACCACCGGGCGGGAGAACGCCGACAACGCGTCCAGCGGGCGGGCGACCAGCAGGGCCCACCCTTGCGCCCGCTGCATCGCGATCCGCTTCGGCGCCAGCTCACCCAGCACCAAGGTGACGAAGGTCAGCACGATGGTGACCAGCACGATCGCGACCGGCTCCGCCGCCGACCCCAGGAACCCCAGCGGTCCCACCAGCGGCGCCGCCAGTGACACCGCGGCGGCCGCCGAGGCCAGGAACCCGGCCAGGGTGATGCCGATCTGAATGGTGGCGAGGAAACGGTTGGGATCGCGTGCCAGCCTCGCCAACACCCGTCCCGCCCGGGAGGTGCGCTCCAGGCGCTGCAGCTGACTCTCCCGCAGCGACACCAACGCCATCTCGCTGCCCGCGAACACCGCGTTCACCAGCACCAACACCAGCACCAACGTGACCTGCACGCCATAGCCGCCCACGGCCTGTTCGACGCCTCCTCGACCGGGCACCGCCCGCAGCCTCGACCGTAGGGACAGGCCGATACACGGTGTCGACTCCCCTATGGTGAGGGTTGGGCGGGCAGTCTGTGCCCGCTTGTCCTCAGCTGCACCACGACTCCTCATCCTCGCTCCCGTGATGACGGAGGTTGGGAAGCTGGGCTGGGTAGACCGGGCGGACCTACCAGGAGGCCCGCCCGGGGTGGCGATCTCAGTGTCCGCGTACCTCGGCGGCAGCCGCGACCAGGTGCCGCAGCGACGCTTCGACCTCGGGATAGCTGCGGGTCTTCAGGCCGCAGTCCGGGTTGACCCACAACCGTCGGGCCGGCACGGCCGCGACCGCCCGGTGTAGCGCCTCGACCATCTCCTCACGCGGCGGCACCCGGGGTGAGTGGATGTCCCAGATCCCGGGGCCGACGCCCCGGCGGTAGCCGATCGCGGCGAGGTCGTCGAGGATCTCCATCTTCGACCGGGACGCCTCGATGCTGGTGACGTCGGCGTCGAGGGCGTCGATGGCGGTGATCACCTCACCGAACTCCGAGTAGCACAGGTGGGTGTGGATCTGGGTGTCGTCGGCGACGCCGCTGGTGGCCAGTCGGAACGCGCCGACGGCCCAGTCCAGGTATGCCTTCTGGTCGGCCTTGCGCAGCGGCAGCGTTTCGCGCAACGCCGGTTCGTCGACCTGGATGACCCGGATTCCTGCCGACTCCAGGTCGTGGCACTCGTCCCGCAGGGCGAGCGCGACCTGGTCGGCAGTGTCCGCGACAGGCTGGTCGGTACGGACGAAGGACCAGGCCAGGATGGTGACCGGGCCGGTGAGCATCCCCTTGACCGGCTTGCTGGTCAGCGACTGCGCGTAGGTGGACCACTCCACCGTCATCGGTGCCCTGCGCGCCACGTCGCCGTAGATGATCGGCGGCCGGACACAGCGGGAGCCGTACGACTGCACCCAGCCGTGTTCGGTGGCGGCGAAACCGTCGAGCTGCTCGCCGAAGTACTGCACCATGTCGTTGCGTTCCGGTTCGCCGTGCACGAGCACATCCAGACCCAACTGCTCCTGCAGCCGGATGACATGCTCGACCTCGGCGCGCATCCGCGACGCGTAGCCGGCGTCGTCGAGGCTGCCGGCGCGGTGTGCGGCGCGGGCCTTGCGCAGCTCGGTGGTCTGCGGGAACGACCCGATCGTGGTGGTCGGCAGCTCCGGCAGCCCCAGCCGTTCCTGCTGGCGGGCCGCCCGGCTGGCGTAGTCGCCGCGCTGCCGGTCGGTGGGGCGCAGTGCGGCGAGGCGTCCGCGGACGTCGTCGTGGCGCCAGGCCGCCGGGATGGCCGGCAGCGGTGCGGGCAGCGCGGTGGTGCCGTCGCGCAACGCGCGGCCGAGCAGGACGACTTCGTCGACCTTCTGCCGGGCGAACGCGAGCCGCGCGGCCAACCGGGGGTCGAGGCGGGCTTCGGCGGTCAGGTCGACCGGGACGTGCAGCAGGGAGCAGGACGTGGACACGGCGACGTGGTCGGCCAGCCCGGCGACCGTCGCTCCGGCCGCGATCGCGGCGCGCAGGTCGGTACGCCAGATGTTTCGTCCGTCGACCAGGCCGGCGACGATGGTCCTGCCGGCCAGTGGGCCGGCGGCGGCGAGTCGGTCGAGGTTGCCCGGGCCGGCGACCAGGTCCAGGCCGATTGCTTCGACCGGGGTGTCCAGTAGCGCCGGCAGGGCGGCGCCGAGGTCACCGAAGTAGGTGGCGACGAAGATCTTCGGCCGGTGCGTGAGTTCACCGAGCCGGATGTAGGCGCGGCGTAGGGCGTCGATCTCGGCCGGGGTGCGGTCGGCGACGTAGGCGGGCTCGTCCAGCTGGATCCAGGCCACCCCCGCCTCGGCGAGTGCCGTGAGGATCGCGGCGTACGTGTCGACCAGGTCGTCGAGCCGGGCGAACGGATCGTCGCCCTTGGCCAGCAGCAGGAACGTGGCCGGCCCGATGAACACCGGTCGGGTGGTGATGCCCAGGTCGCGGGCCTCGGCGTGCTCACCCAGCGCCTTCGCCGGGTTCGCGGTGAAGACGGTGTCGGGGCCGATCTCCGGCACCAGGTAGTGGTAGTTGGTGTCGAACCACTTCGTCAGTTCCAGCGCCGGCTCGGCGTCGACGCCGCGGGCCATGGCGAAGTAGGTGTCCAGCGCGGGCAGGCCCAGCCGGGCGAAGCGGGTGGGGATCGCGCCGACGGCGACGGCCGTGTCGAGGACCTGGTCGTAGTAGGAGAACGTGTTCGACGGGATCGCGTCGAGGCGGGCGTCGTGCAGCGTCCGCCACACCTGCGCGCGCAGCCCGGCGGCGGTGCTTTCCAGAGCGTCGACGTCGATGGTGCCGGCCCAGTACGCCTCGACGGCCTTCTTCAGCTCACGATCGACGCCGATACGCGGGTAGCCGAGCACAGTGCTCTGGCCGAATGCGGTAGTCACCTGTGGGGTCCTTCCCTCGAAGTGCCCAGCGGACCCGGGAGGGAAGGTAGGCACGTCTCACGGTGCCCGCTTCCGCCCTGGCCCTCCCGAGAGGCCGCCGGCGGCGCACACCGGTGGCGTGCGCAGCGCTGGCAGGTCTTCGGACTCGCGGGCATGACACGAGGTCACCTACTGGCCGTCGCTTCCCGGACCTGGCGGTCCAGTGCTTCGTTGACGGCGGTCGTTCCCACTCACCGCTGCGGGGCAGTCCCGGTCTCTCACCGGGTTCCCTCTTACGACACCCCACCCTGGCGGGATGGGGCGAACCAGCGCCGCTCGCCATCGTACGGGCCTGTCGGTCGTCTCCGCGTCATGCTGTCCGACGTGCGGGATGGATGTCAGGTCGAGGACGCCGGGGTCGGTGGCGTGTCGGACGTGGTACGGGCCGGTGTGTCGAAGGTTCGAGGCGTTTGGTGTGTACGCGTTGGTCGTCTCGGCTGATCGACCAGCATGGCGTCTCTCCCTTGATCGGCCGGTCAGCCGCTACTCGTACAGTCCCGACGCAGGGCCGTTCGTTTGACAGCCCCACACGGACGTACCCAAGTGACCCAGGCCGGATGCGGCCGGCCGGCGCTGGCGTCCGCCTTCCACCCGCTCAGGCGTTGAGGTACGCCAGGACGGCGAGGACGCGCCGGTTGTCGTCATCGGAGGGCGGCATGTCGAGTTTGGTGAATATGTTGTTGATGTGTTTGCTCACGGCCTTCTCGGTGATGCGGAGCTTGGCTCCGATCGCCGCGTTGGAGCGACCTTCGGCCATTTCACCGAGGACGTCGCGTTCTCTGGGGGTGAGCACCGCCAGCGGCTCTCGGCGGGCGAGGAGTTGCGAGATGACTTCATGGTCCATGGCGGTACCGCCGGCGGCGACCCGGCGCACGGCGTCGACGAACTCGCCGACGTGGGACACGCGGTCCTTGAGCAGGTAGCCCACGCCGCCGTGTGGCGTGCTGAGCAGTTCGCGGGCGTACAAGGGCTCGACGTGCTGGGAGAGCACGAGGATGGGCAGGCCGGGAATCTGGGTACGAGCGGCGATCGCAGCCTGCAGACCTTCGTCGGTGAATGTCGGCGGGAGACGGACGTCGATGACCGCCACCTGGGGCCGGTGGGTGGTCAGGGCGGGCAGCAGGGCCGGGCCGTTGTCGACGGCGGCGACGACGTCGAAGTCGTAGGCCCGCAGGATTCGGGTCAGCCCGTCCCGGAGGAGCGCGTGGTCCTCGGCGATGACAACGCGCACGGCAACTCCATGGTGATGACGGTGGGCCCTCCGAGCGGACTCGACAGGGCCATCGTGCCATCGAAGGCGGCCAGGCGGCGTTCGATGCCCCGCAGACCGGTGCCGGCCGCGGGGTCGCCGCCGCCCACGCCGTCGTCGGAGACCACCATCGTCAGCGTTGCGTCCGTGTGCCGCAGGGACACCGATCCGGTGTGGGCACCGCTGTGGCGGACCATGTTGGTAAGCGTCTCCGCGACGGCGAAGTACGCGGCCGACTCGACCGGTGTGTCGAGGCGGCCGGGCAGGTCGACATCGACTGTGATCGGCACGGGCAGGCTGAGCGCCAACGCCCGCACCGCGCCGTCCAGCCCGCGTTCGGCCAACACGGGTGGGTGGATGCCCCGGACCAGGTGCCGCAGCTCGACAAGTGCGGCGCTGCTCGCTTCACGCGCTTCCGCGAGCATCTCGTGGGCTGCGGCCGGGTTCCGGTCGATCAGTTCGTCGGCGAGACCGATCGTCATGCCCAGCGAGACGAGCCGCGCCTGGATGCCGTCGTGCAGGTCGCGCTCGATGCGACGCAGCTCAGCTGCCTGGGCGTCCACCGTGTCGGCGCGCGTCGCGGTCAGCTGGGTGACCCGCAGGCGAAGTTCGGCGGCCTTGGTCGGTGCGAGCAGGAGTCGGGCGAAGTACGCGTCGGCGCGCCGTAGCCAGGGCGCCACCCACAGACCGCCGGCCAGGATGGCGGCGCCTTGCGGCAGGCAGATCAGCCCTTCACCGAATGTGTCGATGGACCAGACGGTGCCGTAGCCGTACCAGTCGGTGCCGAGCCAGATCCACAGCGGTGTCAGCGTCAGACCCATGATCCCGTACAGCGGCACGGCCAGTGAGATCGCGCCGAGGGTGGCCCCGACGATCCCGCCGGGCAGCAGCCAGGCGAGGTCGCGCCAGGTGGCCGGGTCCGTGACGATCCATCGGAAGCGCCGCCAGCCGCCGACGATGCCCCGCTGCGGGGGCGGCTGGTAGGGGCGTGGCACCGGGACCCCGGCCCAGGCGGCACGCCGGCGTTCGAGATCCGCTCGCTTACGGACCAGCGTCGTCGTCCAGGACACCAGCGCCATGCCGAGCAGCGGCACCGGGACCAGGACCAGCGCCAGCAGCGATACGACGAGCAGCGCGACGTTGGCCAGGGCCAGGCCGATCGCGGCCAGACCGGCGAGCACCGCGCGTACACCCCGACGCGCCCACTCGTACGTCCGCTCGTCAGGCCCGGCCACGTCCACGGGTGCCATTGTGCCCGCAAGACCGCCGTTTCTCGGGGGTGCTAGCACCCCTGATCGGCGGGGTGACAGCGTTCCTGACAGCGCCCGTCCGAGGCGGTCTGCTGGAATCATGACGACTACCACGAGACCGTCGCAGTCGACGACCGGCAGTGACTTCGCCGTCCTGTCCCGCCGGATCACCGACGCCGGGTTGATGCGCCGCCGGCCCGCCTACTACGTCGTCCGGCTGAGCATCGTCACGCTGATGTTCGTCGGCGGCTGGGCGGCCTTCTTCCTCATCGGCTCCTCCTGGTGGCAGATGATCACCGCCGTGTTCCTCGCCGTCACGTTCGCCCAGGTCGCACTCGTGGCGCACGACCTGGCGCACCGCCAGGTGTTCCGCACCAGACGTCCGAGCGCGGTCGCCGGACTGCTGGCCGGCAATCTCGGCATCGGCATGAGCTACGGCTGGTGGATGGACAAGCACACCCGTCACCACAACAACCCCAACCACGACGACCTCGACCCGGACGTGGCTCCCGAGGTGCTCGTCTGGACCACCGAGTCGGCGGTCGGCCGGCGCGGACTGAAGGGCTTCATCACCCGGCACCAGGCCGTGCTGTTCTTCCCGCTGCTCACGCTGCTCGCCGTCAGCCTGAAGGTGTCAAGCGTCAAGGCGTTGCGCGACGGCACGGTGAAACAGCGGCGTACGGAGAGCGCGCTGCTGATCCTGCACGCCGTCGGCTACCTCGGCGCGCTGGTGCTCGTTCTCTCGCCGTTGCAGGCCGTCGCCTTCCTGCTGCTGCACCAGGCGCTGTTCGGCGTCTACCTCGGCATGACCTTCGCCCCCAACCACAAGGGCATGCCGCACCCGACGGGCACCGAGGACTATCTCCGCAAGCAGGTGTTGACCTCCCGCAACGTTCGGGGGAACCGGCTGGTGGACGCGGCGCTCGGCGGTCTGAACTACCAGATCGAGCACCACCTGTTCCCCGGCATGCCGACGCCCAACCTGCGCAGGGCACAACCGATCGTGCAGGCGTACTGCGCCGAGATCGGCGTCGCCTACGTACAGACCGGTCTCGTCACCTCCTACCGCCAGGCCCTGCGACACCTGCACGAGGTGGGCGCACCCGCACGTGCCGAACACGCACGGCGCTGATGCAGTACATCGCAGCGTGGATCGGCGCCGTCGGCCAGAACCCCCGCAAAGGCATCACCCACACCAGCGACACGTGGCCGCCGAGCTGGCCGACGTGGTGCTCACCGCCCTGGTCGCCATCACCAGCCTCGGCCACGACCCCCGCCACGTCGTCACCACCTGCGCCAACAAGGCCGCCGCCCGCCTCGACACCTACCCGAGCACGCCCGCCCGAATGAGCTACACGCCGCCCAGATCAGCAGAAGCCCAGTTGGAGGCCACGGAACACCGCACCGCCGCCCGGGTCCGAGGTTCGGCTGATCGATGCCGAGGTGGATCAGGGGAAGGCGTTCGGTGCCATGCAACTGGCAAAGATCAGCGCGAGCACCCAGTCCAGGTTGCTCGGCAGGCAAAGCCGCACCACGAACCCCGGCCGCCGCGTGCGCGGCCGGGGATCCCGTCTGCGGGGCGGGCCAAGACGGCGGTCCAGGTCGGGCGTGAAGTACTGCGACAACCCCCACTTCAGCCCGCTCACCAGAACCATCCCGAGAGTGAACATGCCTACCGTGGCAGCGCCCACCATGACCGCCTCGAGCACCGAGTCGCCGGCCGAGCCCGAGCGCAGCAGCGACGCTGCCACGTACCCGGCCAGCGGAACCATGCTCAGCCCGAACCACGCCTGGAAGCGGAAGAGGTTGGCCATCTCCGCGTCACCACCCGAAGGCGGCCAGTCCCGAGCGTGGCCACGCACCTCCTCCAGCGTCCAGACGAACCGCTTGTCCCGGTTGGCCAGGCGCACCAGCAAGGGCGCCATCAGGACAACGAGCGGACGGCCCAGATCCCGCAACCGTCGGCGCGGCTGACCAGGTTCACCTTCGACATCATCGTCGGTCATCAAGCAGATCGCGTGTCCTCTACGTCGCTGCCACCAGGCCGGAGTGGGATATCTGCCAGGCTCCCTCACCGCGCTGCGGTGTCCGAGGCCCGACCGGTCGCATAGTTCCACACCGTACGGATCGGGACGGAGTCGTGGGTGTGGGCCGGCCTCTCCACGAACAGCAGATGCTTCAGCTCGTCGATGCGGCCCTCCCCGGCCAACAGCCAGGCGCGGATTAGCCAGTCGCCCGGGCCGAGGATGTCCGGTGTCTCGTTCAGCACGACGTTCCGGTCGAGCAACAGCAGCAGCTGCGGCAGCATCTCGTCCAGACGCTGTCGTGCACCAGGCCGATGTTGATGTAGAAGACCAGACCCCGGCGGCTGGAGTGATTCGATGGCTGCACCTCGAGGATGAGCGCGTCTCCTTGTAGCGAGAACCGGCGAAAGACGCGTCCCTCCTTACCTCGCTCGAAGCCGTGCCCGGCGAGCTGGATCGCCAGGTCCTCGACGAAGCCGTTCATCGACGACTGCGCGGACAGGAGCAACTCCTTTCCTGCTCGCGGGGAGGCAGCGAGCAGATCATCCTGATGCGGCCGAGGTGCGGGGGTCGGAAGTTCTGCGACCATTCTGTCCGCTCGGTCCAGGTGTGAGGTGGCCCTGCTCAGGGCGGTTCGGATTCCGTGACCGCACCGGTCTGAACCGCCGTGACCGTGCCGAGAGTGGACGGTGACCGTGCCGGCTGCCGACATGCGTAGCGTCGAGGGATGACATCGGTGCATGAGAACCCGGCAGTGGCGGATCGGTGGGTGCGAACTCTTACCACGAGCAGCGCCCCCCGCATCCAACTGGTCTGCTTTCCGCACGCCGGTGGGACGGCCAACTACTTCCTGTCGCTGGCCCGGGCGCTGCCAGCGGAGGTGGAGGTGTTGGCGATCCAGTATCCGGGGCGGCAGGACCGACGTGCCGAGCGCGCCCGTACCTCCATTGCGGAACTCGTCGACGAGGCGGACGCAGTGCTGCAGGCTCGGCTCGCCGGGCCGTTTGCGTTCTTCGGGCACAGCATGGGTGCGGTGATCGCACACGAGGTCACCCAGCGGCGTGCCCGGGCCGGTGCCCGACTGCCGCAACGGCTGTTCGTCTCGGGTCGGCGCGCGCCGGATCAGCCGCCGTGCCGGCCGGATCCGCCACGCACGGACGTCGGGATCCTGGAAGATCTGCGCGAAGCCGGTGGCACCCATCCGCTGTTTCTGACCGATGCCGAACTGCGCGCCGAACTCCTGCGGGTCATGCGTGCCGACTATCAGGCCATCGACTCGTACGCGTGGCATGCGCAGCCGCCGGTGAACTGTCCGATCACCGCCCTGACCGGTGACGCCGACCCGCAGGCTGCCGTCGCGGCGGTGCGCGCCTGGTCGGCACACACCTCGGCCGGGTTCGACCTGCGCGTCTTCTCCGGCGGGCACTTCTACCTCGACGAGCACCGGTCGGAAGTGGCCGGCGCGATCGGTGAGGGACTGCTTCCACTGCCCTGAGGGCCGGTCATCCCCCCAGCGGGGGTGACCGGCCCATCGGTGCGGGTCAGCGTGCCGAACTGGTGGCCAGCGCCGGTGGCAGGTACCCGACCTCGGTGAAGAATCGCAGGTAGGTGTCCAGTACGTCCGCGGTGACCGGGGCCGGTGGCAGACCGGCGGCGGCCAGCGCGGCGTCGGTGTCGGCTGTGTCGATCACCGGGTAGAAGGCGTCGGTGTCGGCGACCATCAGCTCGAACGCGTCGAGCAGCGGGTAGAGCGCGTTGTCACGGTCGGCGAGCACCGCGGCGTGCCACTCTGCCCAGCTGGTGACGGTCAGCTGGTGTCCGTGAGCGCGGAGCCGGTGCAGGATGTCGCGCCAGGCGACCCGCTCGCTGTTGTAGAGGTGGTGGGTGCTGCCGATGTGCTTCGAGTCGGTGGACAGCGCGATGATCGACGCGGCCACGTGGTCGACCGGCACCAGGGGGACGCTGCCGCCGAGGCTGTCCGGAACCGTGCCGGCCTGGATCAGTCCCTTGATGCTCAGCCACAGGTAGTCGCGGGTCTGGCAGGCACCGTGGCGGCGGTCGCCGGAGACCAGGTCCACCCGGTACACCGAGACCGGCAGACCACGCTCGCGGGCCAGTCCGATGATCTGCTCGGCGACCCATTTGCTCTGCAGGTAGCCGCTGGGCAGCAGGTCGGCCGGGCCGGTCGGGTCGTGCGGGCCGTGGCCACGCCCGTCGGGGGCGGGGCCGGCGAACACGCCGGTGGTCGAGACGTAATGGACCGGTACGGTGCGCTGCGCGGCGGCCAGGCGCAGCACCTCGCGGGTGCCGTCCACGTTCGCGGCGCGCAACGTGGCGTACGGCTGGAGCCAGTTCACCGTCGCCCCGGCGTGGTAGACGACGTCGATGTCGCGGGCCAGTGCGTCGAAGGTGCCCGGGGTGAGGCCGAGGCGGTCGGCGGCGAGGTCCCCCACCACGGGTACCACTCGGCCGGGGTCCAGCTGGTCCTCGATGCGGTACCACCGGGCGGTCTCGCGTAGCCGCTTCCATGCGTCGTCCGGGTCGTTCGCCCGGATCAGGCAGTGCACCGTGGCGGTTGTCGTGGCCAGTAGTTCACGGAGCAGGAACGCGCCTACGAAGCCGGTGGCGCCGGTGAGCAGGATGTGCCGGGGTGCGCCGTCGGGGATGGAGCCGGGCGTCGGACGGATGTCGTCGGGCAGCGTGACGTCGGCGGTCAGGTCGAGCCCGGCCGGCTGTTCCGGGCCGGTGTCGAGCAGGCTGGTGTGCAGGTAGTCGGCCAGGGCCTGCGGGGTGGGGTGGTCGAAGACGGTGGTGGCGGGTAGGGCCAGGTCGGTGCGCTGGGCCAGCCGGTTGCGCAGTTCGACGGCGAGCAGCGAGTCGATGCCGAGGTCGGTGAACGTGCCGTCGGCGGGCAGGTTGTCGGTCCCGGTGCGGCCGAGCACGTCGGCGGTGACCGTGCGGACCAGGGTGGTGAGGGCTTGGCGGCGTTCGTCGGCAGAGAGCCCGGTCAGGTCGGTCAGCTTGTCGGCGGACCGGTCCGCGTCTGCGGGTTCGCGTCGTACCGTCGGCGGCAGCAGGGTGCGCAGCACCGCCGGCACGGTCTCCGGGCGGGCGCGCAGGGCGGTCAGGTCGATCGGTACGCCGATGAGCGTCGGGTCCGCATGCCGCAGCGCCGTGTCCAGCATGGTCAGGCCGGTGGCGGGGTCGATCTGCTGATAGCCGGCGCGGGCGATGCGGGACCGGTCGGCGTCGGTGAGGTCTCCGGTGATGCCGCTGCGGCCGGCCCACAGGCCCCAGGCGATCGAGGTGGCCGGCAGGCCGGTGGCGTGGCGGTACGCGGCGAGCCCGTCGAGGAAGGCGTTCGCGGCGGCGTAGTTGCCCTGCCCGGCGCCGCCGATGGTCGCGGCGAGCGAGGAGAACAGCACGAACGCGGCCAGGTCGAGGTGGCGGGTGAGTTCGTGCAGGTGGGCAGCGGCGTCTGCTTTGGGGCGCAGTACCCGGGCCAACCGGTCCGGGTCGAGGTCGCCGATCAGGCCGTCGTCGATGGTCCCGGCGGTGTGGAAGACGGCGGTGATCGGCGGTGCGGCCGCCAGCGCGGCGCGCAGCCCGTTCCGATCGGCCACGTCACAGGCAACGACCCGGGCGGTGGCGCCGACGGCGGCGAGGTCGGCGATCAACTGGCGGGCGGCTGGTGTGTCCGGTCCGCTGCGGCTGAGCACGAGCAGGTCCCGGACGCCGTGGCGGGTGGCGAGGTGTGTGGCTACCAGGGTGCCGAGCGAGCCGAGCCCGGTGACGAGCACGGTTCCGGCGCTGAGGCGGGGGCCGGGTCCGGGTGGGGTGGTGACCCGTTCGGCGCGGGGCACGTACGCGGTCCCGGCCCGTACCGCGATCTCCGGTTCACCGGTGGCGGCCAGGCTGGTCAGTAGTTCCGGGGTGGGTTCGTCGTCGAGGTCGACGATGACGAGACGGCCGGGTTGTTCGGTGGTGGCGGTGCGGGCCAGTCCGTGCAGGGCGGTGGCGGCCGGGTCGGTGACCGGGCCTGGGCCGGTCGCGCCGCGGGTGAGCAGCACGGCCGGTGGGCCGGACGGGGCGGCCAGGTGGCGGCGCAGGGTGTCGAGCAGGTCGGTGGTACGCCGGTGCAGGTCGGTGGCCAGGTCGCAGGTTGCGGTGGCGCGACCGTCGATGACGGCGGGGGTGGGGCCGGTGGTGGTCGGTACGGGCATCGGCTGCCAGGTGATGCGGAACAGGGCGTCACCGGGGCGGTGCCGGGCGTGGGCCAGGGTGTCGGCGTCGACCTCTCGGGTGCGGACGGTGGCGACGATGGCCAGCGGTTCGTCGTCGCCGGTGGTGAGCAGCAGGCCGCGGGGGGCGCTGCCGTTGCCGGCCGGGTCGGTGACGATGGTGCGTACCCCGGCCGTGGTGGCGGCGCTGCGCTGCACGGCCACGTCGCGCCAGTGGTACGCCTCGCCGTGGTGGCCGGTCGCGGCCAGCGCGGCGTGCAGGAGTTCGGGGTGCAGCACGTAGTTGCCGACCGTTTCGCCGTCGGGCAGCCGCACGGGCACCGGCTCGCCCTCGGCCGTCGGGATGGACGCGGCGTCGGCGGCCAGGTCGCCGGTGGCGAGCAGGGTCCACGGGACGTCGGTGTCGTCCGGGCGGCCGTGCAGGGTCACCGGCCGGGTGTCGCCGGTGGGCGCGCCGACCCGGATCTGCACGCGCAGACCCCGGTCGGGGCAGATGACCGGGCCGGTCACGTCGAGGCGGCGCAGCACCGGCTGGCCGCACTCGTCGCCGGCCCTGATGGCCAGTTCCACCAGGGCCGACGGTGGCAGCAGAACGGCGCCGTCCACCCGGTGGCGGTCCAGCCAGCGGTGGGTGGCGGGGGCGAATCGGCCGGTGAGGACCAGCTCGCCGGTGTCGGGCAGGGTGACGGCGCCGGCCAGCACCGGGTGGTCGGCGGGGGTGAGGCCGAGGGCGGCCGAGTCGGCCGAGGGCGGGGTGACCCAGAACCGGCGCCGTTGGAACGGGTAGGTGGGTAGGTCGACGTGCCGGGCGCCGGTACCGTCGAGCACTGCCCGCCAGTCGACGTGGTGACCGTGCCGGTGCAGGGTGGCCAGCGCGCCGGTCAGGGCACCCACCTGGTCGTGGCCGGTCTGTGCAGGTACCGCCACGCCGGTGTGGTCGGTGAGGGTGGCGGCGACCGCCGGGGTGAGCACGGCCGCCGGGCCGGCTTCGAGGAAGGTGGTGGCGCCGGCGTCGGCCAGCGCGCGGACACAGTCCTGGAAGCGGACGGTGGCGCGGACCTGCCGTACCCAGTAGCCGGGGTCGGTCAGCAGGCCGGGGGTGGCGAGGTCGCCGGTCACGTTGGACACGATCGGCAGGGTGGGTTCCCGGTAGGTGAGGGTGGCGGCGACGCGGTGCAGCGGGTCGAGGACCGGGGTGGTCATCGGCGAGTGGAAGGCGTGGCTGACCGCGAGCCGGTGGGTGGTGATCCCTTGGGCGGCGAGTCGTTGCGCGACGGCGAGCACGGCGGGTTCGGGGCCGGCGAGGGTCACTGCGGCAGGGGCGTTGACGGCGGCGATCACCACGTCGTCGTCGTGCTCGTCGAGCAGTGCCTGCACCTGGTCGGCGGGGGCGGCGACGGCAACCATGGCGCCCCCGGGCGGGAGGTCCTGGAGCAGTCGGGCGCGGGCGGCGACCAGGGTGACGGCGTCGGTCAGGTCCAGTACTCCGGCGACGTGCGCGGCGGTGATCTCGCCGAGGGAGTGTCCGCCGACCATGTCGGCGCGGACGCCGAAGGACTCGGCCAACCGGAACAGCGCCACTTCCCACGCGAACAGTGCTGGTTGGGTCCAGCCGGTGTGTGCCAGTTTCCCGGCCCGGTCGGTGCCGTCGGCGGCGAACAGGACGTCGCGTAGCGGCTCATCGAGGTGTGGGTCGAAGGCGGCGCAGACCTCGTCGAGCGCGGCGGCGAAGGCGGGGAAACGGGTGTGCAGGGCAGCACCCATGCCGGGGCGTTGGGCCCCCTGCCCGGAGAAGATCACGGCGAGGCGTCCGGGTTCGCCGGTCGGGGTGGTGTCCGGTGCGGCGGCCAGCGCGGCGAGGCCGTCGAGCAGGCCGCTGCGGTCGGCGGCGACCACGTGTGTGCGGTGTCCCAGTGGGGTGCGGTGCAGGGCGAGGGTGTATGCCGCGTCGGCCGGTTCGATGTCGGGCCGGTTGCTCAGGTGCGCGTGCAGCCGGGTCGCCTGGGCGCGCAGCGCGGCGGCGGTGCGGGCGGAGAGCAGGAACGGGTACGGGCCGGGCTGCCGTGGTGTGTCCGGTTCCGGTTGCTCGGGAACGTGTTCGAGGATGATGTGGGCGTTGGTGCCGCTGACGCCGAAGGACGACACGGCGGCGCGGCGGGGGCGTTCGGTCTGCGGCCATGGGCGTGCCGAGGTGAGCAGGTCCAGTGCGCCCTGGGTCCAGTCGACGGCTGGGTTTGGTGTGTCGAGGTGCAGGGAGCGGGGGGCGATGCCGTGGCGCATGGCCTCGATCATTTTGATCGCGCCGCCGGCTCCGGCGGCGGCGACACTGTGGCCGATGTTGGACTTCAGCGAGCCGAGCAGCACCGCAATGGCGCGGTCCTGCCCGTAGGTGGCCAGCAGGGCCTGGGCTTCGATCGGGTCTCCGAGTCGGGTGCCGGTGCCGTGGGCTTCGATGACGTCGACGTCGGCGGGGGTGAGCCGGGCGTCAGCCAGGGCCTGCCGGATGACGCGTTGCTGGGCCGGGCCGCTGGGCGCGGTGAGGCCGTTGGAGGCGCCGTCGGAGTTGATGGCGGAGCCGCGTAGGACAGCGAGGATGCGGTGGCCGTGGCGGCGGGCGTCGGTGAGGCGTTCCAGCAGGAGCAGGCCGACGCCTTCGGCCCAGCCGGTGCCGTCGGCGGTGGCGTCGAAGGATTTGCAGCGGCCGTCGCGGGCGAGGCCACGCTGCCGGGAGAAGTCGATGAACCCGCCGGGGTGGCCGTAGACGGTGCAGCCTCCGGCGACGGCGAGGTCGGCTTCCCCGGCGCGCAGGGCGCGGGCGGCCAGGTGCAGGGCGACCAGGGACGAGGAGCAGGCGGTGTCGACGGAGAGTACGGGTCCTTCGAGGCCGAAGGTGTAGGCGATGCGGCCGGAGGCGATGCTGCTGAGCCGGCTGGTCATCATGAAGCCGTCGAGTTCGGGTGGGCCGTCCAGGCCGAGGTACGACTGTTCGCCGACGCCGACGAACACGCCGGTGCGGCTGCCGCGCAGCGGGCCGGTGTCCAGGCCGGCGCGTTCGAACAGTTCCCATGTGGTTTCCAGGAGCACCCGCTGCTGGGGATCCATGCCGAGGGCTTCGCGGGCGGAGATGCCGAAGAACTCGGCGTCGAAGTCGGTGGCCGCGTCGATGAAGCCGCCGTGGCGGGTGTAGGAGGTGCCGGGCGGGCCGTCCGGGTGGTAGAGCCGGTCGACGTCCCATCCACGGTCGTCCGGCCAGGTGGTGATGGCGTCGACCCCGTCGGCGACGAGCTGCCACAGTTGTTCGGGGTTGTCGGCGCCCGGGTAGCGGCAGGCGGTGGCCACCACCGCGACTGGTTCCGGGGTGCCGGCCTCCAGCTCGGCGACGCGTTCGCGTGACCGCTGCAGCTCGGCGGTCACCCACTGCAGGTATTTCAGCATGCGGTCCTCTTCGGACACGACGTCTCCTCGGGGGTCGGGTGGGCGGCCGGGCGGGGGTGGGTGCGGCCGGGGGTGGATCAGGCGCCGGCGGGTCGGGCGGCGCGGCCGAGCTGGTCGTCGATGAATGCGAACAGTTCGTCGGCGTCGGCTGAGTGCAGCAGTTCCGGTTCGGGGCCGGGTTCGGTCGGTGACCGGCGGGCCAGTACTTCGCCGAGTCGGGCCAGCACGGCGGTGCGCCGGTCTGCGGTCAGCGTGTTGCGGGCCAGCGCGGCGTCGAGGCGGTCCACCTCGGCCAGTAGGTCGAGGTCGTCGGTGTCGGCGCTGGTGGCGGTGGCGGCGGTGGCGGTGGCGGTGATGGCGTACTGGTCGAGGAGCAGTCCGGCCAGTGAGCGTGGTGTCGGGTGGTCGAATACGGCGGTGGCGGGCAGGGTGATGCCGAGGGCGGTGGAGAGCCGGCTGCGCAGTTCCACGGCGGTCATCGAGTCGAAGCCGAGGTCGGTGAAGGCGCGGTCGGCACCGAGCCGGGAGGGGTCGCCGTGGCCGAGCACGGTGGCGGCTTCGGTGCGGACCAGTGCGAGCAGCCGGTCGGCGCGGGCGTCGTCGTCCAGGCCGGTCAGATCCACCGCGGCCGGTACTGGTGCGGTTTTCGGTTCGGGTACGGCGGTCGTGGTGGCGGCGTCGCGCAGGAGCCAGTACCGCTCGCGCTGGAACGGATAGCTGGGTAGGGGGATGCGGGTGCCGGCGGTCACCGGCGGATAGGTGTCGGGGTCGACGGGTTGGCCGTAGGCGTACAGGTGGCCGAAGAGTTCGGCGGCGGCTTGTGGTTCGGGGCGATCGCGGCGCAGCGTGGGCAGGGCGGCGACGCCGTCGGGCAGGTGGGCGGCGAGCATGCCGGTGAGGATCGCGTCGGGTCCGACCTCGATGAGCGTGGTGACGTCGTCGGCGAGCAGCCGCTGGGCGGCGTCGTGGAATCGGACGGTGGAACGGACCTGCCCCACCCAATACTCCGGATCCGACCACTGCGACGTCACCGGCTGTCCCGTCACCGTCGACACCGCCGACACCACCGGCTCCGCAAAAGACAACTCCCGAACCACAGCCCGGAACTCATCCAACATCGGATCCATCAACGACGAATGAAACGCATGCGACACCACCAACGACCTCGACCGACACGACAACCGACCCACCACCGACTCCACCGCACCCGCCACCCCCGACAACACCACCGACCGCGGCCCATTCACCGCACCAACCGACACACCATCCACCAACAACGGCACCACCTCCTCCTCAGAGGCCTGCACCGCCACCATCACCCCACCCGCCGGCAACGCCTGCATCAACCGACCCCGCGCACCCACCAACCGACACGCATCCGACAACGACAAAACACCCGCCACATGAGCCGCAGCAATCTCCCCCACCGAATGACCCACCACCACATCCGGCCGCACACCCCACGACTCCAACAACCGAAACAGCGCCACCTCCACCGCAAAAATCGCCGGCTGCGCGTTCCCCGTCGCATCCACATCCCCCGCATCCCACACCAGACGCGAACACACCTCCTCCCACACCCGCCGAAACACCGGAAACACCCCCACCAAACCCTCACCCATCCCCACCCACTGCGACCCCTGACCGGTGAAGGCGAAGACGGTCTTGCTGCTGGTGCGGGTGCCGCGGTGCACGGCGGGGTGCGGACGGTCGTCGGCCAGGGCGAGCAGAGCCTGGCGCAGGTCGGCGGGTTGGGTGCCGAGGACGGCGGCGCGGTGCGTCAGGGCTGCGCGGCCGGTGGCGAGGGATCCGGCGACGTCGAGGGGGTCGGTGTCCGGGTCGGTGAGCAGGTCCGCGATGCGTCGGGCGGTGTCGGCCAGGGCGGCGGGCCCACGGGCGGACAGCAGCAGGGGTATGCGCTGCGGGCGTGGTTGCGCGGTGGGCTCGGCGACGGGTTCGGGTGCAGGGGCCTGTTCGAGGACGACGTGGGCGTTGGTGCCACCGAATCCGAAGGACGACACGGCCGCGCGGCGGGGACGACCGGTGTCGGGCCACTCCTGCCGGGTGGACAGCAACCGCACCGCACCGGAGTCCCAGTCGACCATCGGCGACGGCACCTCACAGTGCAACGACCGCGGCGCCACCCCGGCCCGCATCGCCTGCACCATCTTGATCACACCACCCACACCCGCCGCCGCCTGCGCGTGACCGATGTTCGACTTCAACGAGCCCAACAACACCGGCACACCACCAGTACGGGCCCCGTACGTGGCCAACACCGCCTGCGCCTCAATCGGATCACCCAACGACGTACCCGTCCCATGCGCCTCCACCACATCCACATCCGACGCCGACAAACCAGCAGCACCCAACGCCGCCCGAATCACCCGCTCCTGCGCCGGACCACTCGGCGCCGTCAAACCATTCGACGCACCATCCGAATTCACCGCACTACCCCGCACCACCGCCAACACCCGATGACCCCTCTCCCGAGCCACCGACAACCGCTCCACCAACAACAAACCCACACCCTCAGCCCAACCCGTACCCCCCGCACCCGCACCAAACGACCGACACCGACCATCCACCGCCAACCCCCGCTGACGCGAAAACTCCACAAACGCGGCCGGGGTGGCCATGACGGTGACTCCGCCGACCAGGGCGGCGGAGCATTCCCCGCGGCGTAGGGCGGTGGCGGCCAGGTGCAGGGCGACCAGGGAGGACGAGCAGGCGGTGTCGACGGTCAGGGTCGGGCCGTTGAGGCCGTACACGTAGGCGAGGCGGCCGGAGGCGACGCTGCCCATGGTGCCGCCGGCCAGGTAGCCTTCGACCTCGGCGGGCAGGGTGCCGGGTCCGGAGCCGTAGTCGTGGTACATGACGCCGCAGAACACACCCGTGTCACTACCCCGCAACGACCGTGGGTCGATCCCCGCCTGCTCGAACGTCTCCCACGCCACCTCCAACAACAACCGCTGCTGCGGATCAGTCGCCAAAGCCTCCCGCGGCGACATCCCAAAGAACTCCGCATCAAACAGATCCGCGTCATACAGGAAGCCGCCCTCACCCGCGTACGACTTGCCCACCGCTTCGGGGTCCGGGTCGACCAGGTCGGCCGGCCAACCCCGGTTCTCCGGGAACGGACCGACCGCGTCGCGCTCCCCCACCACCAGATCCCACAACCCATCCGGTGACGTGACACCCCCCGGGAAACGACACCCCATCCCAACGATCACCACGGGATCCTCGTCGGCCACCACCACCGCAGCCGGGGCCTGCTCGGTGGCGGGTTGGGTGCCGGTGAGTCGGCTGGCCAGGTGTTCGGCCAGGGCGGCCGGGGTGGGGTGGTCGAAGATCAGGGTGGCGGGCAGGGTGAGGCCGGTGGCGGTGGCCAGCCGGTTGCGCAGTTCCACTCCGGTGAGCGAGTCGAAGCCCAGGTCGGAGACGGTGCGGTCGAGGTCGATGGCGGCCGGGTCGTCGTGGCCGAGGACGGCGGCGGCGTGGGTGCGGACCAGGTTGGCGAGGGCGCGGTCACGGTCGGGCGGGTTCATCGCGGCGATCCGGCGGATCGACGCCGGACCCCGGTCGCGGCGGGGTGCTCGCCGGCCGGGTGCCAGGCTGTGCAGGACGGCGGGTACGTCGGTGGAGGTGCGTAGCAGAGTCGGGTCGACGGCGGTCACGGCCAGCACCGGGTCGGTGCCGGCGACGGCGGCGTCCAGGGCGGTCAGCGCGTCGGCGGTGTCGATGGGGCGCAGGCCGAGGCGGGCGATGCGGGAGAGGTCGGTGTCGGTCAGGGTGGCGGACATGGTGCCGCCGTCCTGCCACAGTCCCCAGGCGATGGAGGTGGCGGGCAGTCCGGCGGCCTGCCGGTGTCGGGCCAGTTCGTCGAGGAAGGCGTTGCCGGCGGCGTAGGCGGCCTGTCCGGCAGGGCCGACCAGTCCGGCGATCGACGAGTAGAGGACGAACGCGGTGAGCGGCCGGTCGGCGGTCAGCTCGTGCAGATTCCAGGCGGCGTCGGCCTTCGCGGCGAGCACCTCGTCGACCTGGTCGGCGGTGAGCGAGGCAAGGACGCCGTCGCGGCTGATGCCGGCCGCGTGCACCACGGCGCTGATCGTGGGATGCCGGTCCAGCAGGCTGGCCAGGGCGGTGCGGTCGGTGACGTCGCAGGCGGCGACGTGCACGCGCGCGCCCAGCCCGGTCAGTTCCGTGGTGAGGTCGGCGACGCCGGGAGCCTCCGGGCCGGTGCGGCTGACCAGCAGCAGGTCGCGAACGCCGTGCCGGGTGGCCAGGTGGCGGGCCAGGGCGGCGCCCAGGGCGCCGGTGCCGCCGGTGATCAGTACCGTGCCGTCACCCCAGTCGGGGTGCGTCTGCGGTGCCGGTCCGGCCGGGACGAGCCGGGGCACCATCACCTCGCCGTCGCGGATACGCAGGTCGGGTTCGTCGCCGAGGGCCTCGCGCAGCAGGGCGGTCCGGGAGGCGTCGGTGTCGTCGGTGTCGACGAACACGACGCGGCCGGGATTCTCGGTGCGGGCGCTGCGGACCAGGCCCGCGACGGCAGCGGCGGTGAGCGGGTCGTCGGCGGGCGGGACGACGACGAGGCGGGGACCGGGTTCGCCGGTCAGGTGGTCGCGGAGCACGGCGAGGGTGTCGTGCACGGCGGTGCGGGCCCGGGTGGCCGGCGAACCCGGGCCGGTTGCGGCCACCCGGACGATCAGGAGGTCCGGCGGTGCGGTGCCGTCCGCGTTCGCCGCCGGGGCGTGGCCGGGTGCCGGGTGCGGCTGCCACTGCGGCCGGTAGCGCAGGTCGGTGGCGGAGGGGCGGAACTGGTCCGGGTCGGCCGGGCGCAGGGTGAGTTGGCGGACGGTGGCGACCGGGTCGCCGGTGTCGTCGGTGACGGTGAGGCGGACGGATTCCGGTCCGAGTGGGGTGATTCGGGCGCGCAGGATGGTCGCCCGGGTGCCGGTCAGGTGCACGCCGGCCCAGGCGAACGGCAGCCGGGCCGGGCTGTCGGCGGCGACGCCGGGCAGCAGGGGGTGCAGCGCGGCGTCGAGCAGCGCCGGGTGCACGGTGAACCCGGTGTTGTCGGGACCGGTGATCTCCGCGTACAGGTCGTCGCCGTGGCGGTGCAGGCGTTGCAGGCCGCGGAACTGCGGGCCGTAGTCGTAGCCGTGCTCGGTCAGCCGGTCGTACAGGTCGTCGAGGTCGATCTCGGTGGCGGCGGCCGGGACGCGGGTGTCCGGGTGCTCGTCGGGCGGGGTGTCGTCCAGTACGGCGGTGGCGTGGCGCTGCCAGGGGGTGTCGTCGGTGGCGGCGGCGCGGGTGAACACCTCTGCGGTGCAGCGGCCGTCGTCGTGGCCGGTGACGGTGACCTGTAGGTCGAGCGGCTGGTCACCGGGCAGGGTGACGGGTGTGGTCGTGACGAGGTCGACCAGATGGGGGTGCCCGGTGCGGGCGCCGACGGTGGCGAGCAGATCGGCCAGGGCGACGCCGGGGAGCACGACGGTGCCGTGCAGGCGGTGGTCGGCAAGCCACGGTTGGGCGGTGGTGGACAGTTCGCCGGTGAACACGGTCGTGTCGCCGGCGGCGAGGGTGACGGCCGCGGTGAGCAGCGGGTGCCCGGCGGGCCGCAGACCGGCGTCGACGCCACTGGCCGGATGCATCCAGTAGCGGCGGCGCTGGAACGGGTAGGTCGGCAGGGCATGGCGGCGGGCGCCGGTGTCGGCGAGGATGGCGGGCCGGTCGATGCCGGCGCCGTTGGCCCAGAGTGTGGCGGCCGCGGTGCGCACGGCGTCCGGTTCGGGTTGGTCGCGGCGCAGGGTGGGGATGGTGGTGAGGGTGTCGGCGGCCAGTGCGCTGAGTACGGCGTCGGGTCCGATCTCGAGCAGGGTGCGGGCGCCGAGCCGGTGGGCGGTGCGGATTGCGTCGTGGAATCGGACGGTGGAACGGACCTGCCCCACCCAATACTCCGGATCCGACCACTGCGACGTCACCGGCTGTCCCGTCACCGTCGACACCGCCGACACCACCGGCTCCGCAAAAGACAACT
>NZ_JAETXL010000018.1:0-58279 GCF_016774385.1 Micromonospora fiedleri | reverse complement strand
GCGTCGTGGAATCGGACGGTGGAACGGACCTGCCCCACCCAATACTCCGGATCCGACCACTGCGACGTCACCGGCTGTCCCGTCACCGTCGACACCGCCGACACCACCGGCTCCGCAAAAGACAACTCCCGAACCACAGCCCGGAACTCATCCAACATCGGATCCATCAACGACGAATGAAACGCATGCGACACCACCAACGACCTCGACCGACACGACAACCGACCCACCACCGACTCCACCGCACCCGCCACCCCCGACAACACCACCGACCGCGGCCCATTCACCGCACCAACCGACACACCATCCACCAACAACGGCACCACCTCCTCCTCAGAGGCCTGCACCGCCACCATCACCCCACCCGCCGGCAACGCCTGCATCAACCGACCCCGCGCACCCACCAACCGACACGCATCCGACAACGACAAAACACCCGCCACATGAGCCGCAGCAATCTCCCCCACCGAATGACCCACCACCACATCCGGCCGCACACCCCACGACTCCAACAACCGAAACAGCGCCACCTCCACCGCAAAAATCGCCGGCTGCGCGTTCCCCGTCGCATCCACATCCCCCGCATCCCACACCAGACGCGAACACACCTCCTCCCACACCCGCCGAAACACCGGAAACACCCCCACCAAACCCTCACCCATCCCCACCCACTGCGACCCCTGACCGGTGAAGGCGAAGACGGTCTTGCTGCTGGTGCGGGTGCCGCGGTGCACGGCGGGGTGCGGACGGTCGTCGGCCAGGGCGAGCAGAGCCTGGCGCAGGTCGGCGGGTTGGGTGCCGAGGACGGCGGCGCGGTGCGTCAGGGCTGCGCGGCCGGTGGCGAGGGATCCGGCGACGTCGAGGGGGTCGGTGTCCGGGTCGGTGAGCAGGTCCGCGATGCGTCGGGCGGTGTCGGCCAGGGCGGCGGGCCCACGGGCGGACAGCAGCAGGGGTATGCGCTGCGGGCGTGGTTGCGCGGTGGGCTCGGCGACGGGTTCGGGTGCAGGGGCCTGTTCGAGGACGACGTGGGCGTTGGTGCCACCGAATCCGAAGGACGACACGGCCGCGCGGCGGGGACGACCGGTGTCGGGCCACTCCTGCCGGGTGGACAGCAACCGCACCGCACCGGAGTCCCAGTCGACCATCGGCGACGGCACCTCACAGTGCAACGACCGCGGCGCCACCCCGGCCCGCATCGCCTGCACCATCTTGATCACACCACCCACACCCGCCGCCGCCTGCGCGTGACCGATGTTCGACTTCAACGAGCCCAACAACACCGGCACACCACCAGTACGGGCCCCGTACGTGGCCAACACCGCCTGCGCCTCAATCGGATCACCCAACGACGTACCCGTCCCATGCGCCTCCACCACATCCACATCCGACGCCGACAAACCAGCAGCACCCAACGCCGCCCGAATCACCCGCTCCTGCGCCGGACCACTCGGCGCCGTCAAACCATTCGACGCACCATCCGAATTCACCGCACTACCCCGCACCACCGCCAACACCCGATGACCCCTCTCCCGAGCCACCGACAACCGCTCCACCAACAACAAACCCACACCCTCAGCCCAACCCGTACCCCCCGCACCCGCACCAAACGACCGACACCGACCATCCACCGCCAACCCCCGCTGACGCGAAAACTCCACAAACGCCACCGGCGACGCCATCACCGTCACCCCGCCGACCAGGGCGGCGGAGCACTCGCCCCGACGCAGGGCGCTGACCGCCAGATGCAGGGCGACCAGGGACGACGAGCAGGCGGTGTCGACGGTCAGAGTCGGGCCCTCCAGCCCGAACACGTACGCCAGGCGACCCGACGCGATGCTGCCCGCGCTGCCGCTGAACAGGTAGCCCTCGGCCTCGCCGGGCAGCCGCGGCCGGGCGCCGTAGTCGTGGTACATGCTGCCGAGGAAGACGCCGGTGTCGGTGCCGCGCAGCGACTCCGGGTCGATGCCGGCGTTCTCGGCGGTTTCCCATGCCACTTCCAACAGCAACCGCTGCTGCGGGTCGATGGCTTCGGCTTCGCGCGGCGAGATGCCGAAGAAGTCCGCGTCGAACAGGTCGGCGTCGTACAGGAAGCCGCCTTCACCCGCGTACGACTTGCCCACCGCTTCGGGGTCCGGGTCGACCAGGTCGGCCGGCCAACCCCGGTTCTCCGGGAACGGACCGACCGCGTCGCGCTCGGCCAGCACCAGATCCCACAGCTCGTCCGGTGAGGTGACGCCACCCGGGTAGCGGCAGCCCATGCCGACCACCGCGATCGGCTCCCGATCCTGGTCCTCGGCGGCCCGCAGCCGGGCCCGCAGGTCCTGTGAGTCGGCGATGGCGCGCTTGAGGTAGTCGCGCAACTTCTGCTCGTCGGCCACGGTCGTCTCCCGCTCAGTCGAGGTCGTCGATCAGCGCGAACAGCGCTTCGTCACTGGCTGTGTCAAGGTCAACGGTGGCCGGGGAATCGGGGGCCGCCAGGGTGAGCAGCTGCCGCAGCCGGTCGGCGATCGTGCCGTCGCCGGGTCCGCCGTCGCGCAGAAGTGCCTCCAGCCGGTCGAGTTCGGCGTGCACGCCGTCGTCGGGTGGGCTGTCGGCCATCAGGTCGTCCAGGTAGGCGACCAACGCGGCCGGGGTCGGGTGGTCGAACGCCAGCGTCGCGGGCAGCCGGTGCCCGGTCGCCGTACCGAGCCGGTTACGCAGCTCGACCGCGGTGAGCGAGTCGAACCCGAGGTCGGTCAGGGCGCGGTCCAGGTCGATGCCGTCCGGGTCGCTGCGGCCGAGCACGCCGGCGACCTGCGCCCGTACCAGACCGGTGAGCAGGTCGCGTCGTTGTTCCGGTGGGCGGCCGGCCAGTTGTGCGGCCAGGGCGGGCCGGTCGGCGGCGACGGCCGCGGAGGCCGCGGGCAGGGCGGGCCCGGCCAGGTCGCGCAGCACGGCCGGCGGGTCGGTGAGGCGGCGGACGTCGAAGCGGGTGACCGCGAACGCCGGGCCGCCGTCGGTGAGGGCGGCGTCGAACAGCCGCATCGCTTCCTCGTCGGCAAGTGGCCGCAGTCCCAGCCGGGCCACCCGCTGCCGGTCGGTGTCGGACAGGTGCCCGGACAGGGCGCTGCTCTGTGCCCACAGGCCCCAGCCGAGGGAGACGGCGGGCAGTCCGGCCGCGCGGCGGTGCTGTGCCAGCGCGTCGAGGAAGGCGTTGGCGGCGGCGTAGTTGCCCTGTCCGGCGGTGCCGAGGGTGCCGGCCACCGAGGAGTACAGCAGGAACAGTGCCGGTGGCCGGTCGGCCGTCAGCTCGTGCAGGTGCCAGGCGGCGTCCACCTTGGGTGCCAGCACATGGTCGAGGTCGTCGCCGGTCAGCGCGGTGACGGTGCGGTCACGGGTGGTGCCGGCGACGTGGGCGACGGCGGCGGGTGGCCGGTCGAGTCCGTCGAGCACGGCGGCGAGGGCGGCACGGTCGCTGACGTCGCAGGCGAGGGTGCGTACGGCAGCGCCGAGATCGGTCAGTTCTTCGGCGAGCCGGTCGGCGTCGGGGGCGGCCGGTCCGCGGCGGCTGAGCAGCACCAGGTCGGTGGCGCCGTACGCGGTGACCAGGTGTCGGGCCAGGACCGCGCCCAGCGCGCCGGTGGCCCCGGTGACGAGCACCGGTCCGCCGGACAGGTCCGGCCGGGCTTCGGTGCCGGCCCGGGTGACCGGGGCCAGGCGGGGTGCCAGCAGCTGACCGGCCCGGATCGCCGTCTGCGGTTCGGTGGTGGCGGCGACGGCGGCGAGGGCCGCCCAGGAGGGGTCGGTGTCGTCCACGTCGACCAGCCGGAAGCGGCCCGGCTGTTCGGCCTGAGCGGACCGGACGAGGCCCCACACCGCGGCCTGGACCGGGTCGGGGTCGGCGTCGGTGGTGGTCGCGACCGCATGCCGGGTCACCAGCACCAGTTCCGCGCGGGTGTCGTCGGCCAGCCAACGGCGCAGCAGGTCGAGGGTGGCGGTCAGGCTCTGTCGTACCCGTTGCGGTGGGGTGGCGGCCGGGTCGCCGTCCGGGGCGGCCACGAACACCGCAGCTGTGGCGGGCAGGTCGCCGACCGTGGCGTACGCGGGAAGCCCGGTGGCATCCGGCAGGCCGAGCGTCGCCGCGTCCACCGGCGCGCCGTTCGGGGCAGGCACCGGACGCCAGGTGAGCCGGTGCAGCCCGTCCGGGACAGCGGCCGGGCCGGCGGCGCGGGGCAGCAACCGCAGCCGATCCACGGTCAGTACCGGACCGCCGGCCGGGTCGGTGGCGTGAAGCGACACCACCGTGCCGTCCTCGCCGGTCTCGTGGACGGTGAGGGTGACCCGCAGCGTGGACGCGCCGCTGGCGTGCAGGCGTACCCCGGTGAACGCGAACGGCAGCACCTCGGCGCCCACCTCGTCCGGTGCCGCGGCCACCAGGGGCAGCAGCGGGTGCAGCGCGGCGTCGAGCAGCGCGGGGTGCAGGGCGTAGCCGGCGGCCTCGGGCAGTTGGTCCTCGGCGAGGGTGACCTCGACGTACCGTTCGCCGGGGCGGCGCCACAGCCGGGTCATCCGGCGGAACGCCGGTCCGTAGTGGTAGCCGAGGCCGGCGAGCCGGTCGTAGACGTCGTCGAGCGCGACCGGTTCGGCGTCCTGCGGTGGCCACGGGCCGGAGGGTGGGGCGGGCGTCGGTGCGGGGGTGAGCAGGCCGTCGGCGTGCCGGGTCCACGGGTGCCCGGCGGCGGCGCCGGCGGGGCGGGCGTACACGGCGACCGTGCGGCTGCCGTCGTCGGCCGGGGCGTCGGCCACCACCTGCACGGCGACCGGTTCGCGTCCGTCGAACGGCAGCGGGGTGCTCAGGGTCAGCTCGGCCAGTTGGTGGCAGGCGACCTGCGCGCCGGCCCGCAGCACCAGGTCGGTCAGGGCGCTGCCGGGTACCAGCGGGACGTCGCCGGGGCGGTGCTCGGCCAGCCAGGCGCCGCCGGTCGCATCGAGTCGGCCGGTCAGTACGGCGGTGTCCGAGCCGGCCACATCGACGGCCGCGCCGAGCAGCGGGTGGGCGGTGTCGTGCTGTCCGGCTGCGGCCGGGCCGGCGGCACGGGCGTCCAGCCAGTAGCGGCGGCGCCGGAACCGGTAGGTGGGCAGCGGCACCGGGCGGCTGCCGGGGTGTACCCGTTCCCAGTCCACCGGCACGCCCCGTCCGTGCAGCAGGGCCAGGGCGGTGAGCACGGTCTCCGGCTCGTCGCGGCCGGCACGCAGCACGGGGGCGACGAGGCCGGGCGGGTCGCCCAGTGTGGCTGCGGCCAGTCCGGTCAGTACGGCGTCGGGACCGATCTCGACCAGGTCGGTGACGCCCGTACGGTGCAGGGTGCGGACCGCGTCGGCGAATCGCACCGGCTGCCGCACGTGCCGCGCCCAGTAGTCGGCGCTGCGCAGCTCGCTGGCGGTAGCCGGGTCGCCGGTGGTGTCGGAGACGACGGCGAGCACGGGTTCGCGGAAGGTGAGTCCGTCGATCGCCTGGCGGAACTCGTCGAGCACACCGTCCATGTGGTGTGAGTGGAAGGCGTGGCTGACCGGCAGCGCGGTGGCCCGCCGGCCGCGGGATCGCCAGTGTTCGACGGTGTCCTGGGCGGCGGCGCGGTCCCCGGCGACGACTGTGGATCGGGGGGCGTTGACTGCGGCCACGGTCAGGTCGGTGCGGCCGGCCAGCCAGTCGCGGACCTCGTCTTCGGTGGCGTCCAGCGCGATCATCGCGCCGTCGTCGCGGGCGGCCTGCATGGCGTGGCCGCGGGCGGCGATCAGCCGGGCGGCGTCGGCCAGGTCGAACACGCCGGCGACGTGCGCGGCGGTGATCCCGCCGACAGAGTGGCCGAGGACGGTGTCCGGTCGTACCCCGCAGGCCTCCACATGCCGGTAGAGGGCGACCTCGGTGGCGAACAGCGCGGCCTGGGTGAACACGGTCTGGCCGAGCAGGGCCGCGTCGGCGCTGTCCGGGTCGGCGAACAGGATGTCGCGCAGCGGCTGGTCGAGGTGCCCGTCGAGGTGGGCGCACACGTCGTCGAGGGCGCGGCGGTACGGTGCCGACCGGTCGTACAGGGTGCGGCCCATGCCGATGCGTTGGCTGCCCTGCCCGGTGAACAGGAACGCGAGCCGGCCGCGCGGACCGGCCGGGCCGTGTGTCAGGCCGGGCGCGGATCCGCCGGTGGCCAGGGCTTCGAGGGCAGCGGCGCGGGTGTCCGGGTCGGTGCCGGTGACCACGGCCCAGCGGTGCAGGACGGTGCGGCGGGTCAGGGCAACCGCGACGCTTGTCGGGTCCGGGCGTTGGGGGCCGGTGACCAGGTCGTGCAGCGCGCGGGCCTGGTCGCTCAGGGCGGCGGGGTTGTGCCCGGACACCACCCAGGCGACCGGGCTGCCCGGTTCGGTGTCGGCGGCCGGTTCGGTGTCGGCCGGTTCGGTGTCGGCGGCCGGGGCTTGTTCGAGGATGACGTGGGCGTTGGTGCCACTGATTCCGAAGGAGGAGACTGCGGCGCGGCGGGGGCGGCCGGTGTCGGGCCAGTCCTGCCGGGACGACAGCAGCCGCACCGCACCGGAGTCCCAGTCGACCATGGGTGACGGCACTTCACAGTGCAGTGAGCGGGGCGCCACTCCGGCCCGCATCGCCTGCACCATCTTGATCACACCACCCACACCGGCAGCGGCCTGGGCGTGACCGATGTTCGACTTCAACGAGCCGAGCAACACCGGCACACCACCGGTACGGGACCCGTACGTGGCCAACACCGCCTGCGCCTCGATCGGGTCACCCAACGACGTACCCGTGCCGTGCGCCTCCACCACGTCCACATCCGACGCCGACAGGCCTGCCACACCCAACGCGGTACGGATCACTCGCTCCTGGGCGGGGCCGTTGGGGGCGGTCATGCCGTTGGAGGCGCCGTCGGAGTTGACCGCGCTGCCGGGTACCACGGCGAGGATCTGGTGGCCCTTGGCCCGGGCCACCGACAGGCGTTCGAGCAGCAGCAGGCCGGCGCCCTCGGACCAGCCGGTGCCGGTGGCGTCGGCGGCGAAGGACCGGCAGCGGCCGTCCGGTGCCAGGGCGCGTTGGCGGGAGAACTCGACGAACGCCGTGGGCGACGCCATCACCGTCACCCCGCCGACCAGGGCGGCCGAGCATTCCCCGCGGCGCAGGGCGGTGGCGGCCAGGTGCAGGGCGACCAGGGAGGACGAGCAGGCGGTGTCGACGGTCAGGGTCGGGCCGTTGAGGCCGTACACGTAGGCGAGGCGGCCGGAGACGGCGCTGGCGGTGTTGCCGACGAGCAGGTATCCCTCCAGGTCGGCCGGTGGGCGGGCGGCCCGGGCGGCGTAGTCGTGGTACATGACGCCGCAGAAAACACCTGTGTCACTACCCCGCAACGACCGCGGATCAATCCCCGCCTGCTCAAACGTCTCCCACGCCACCTCCAACAACAACCGCTGCTGCGGATCAGTCGCCAAAGCCTCCCGCGGCGACATCCCGAAGAACTCCGCATCGAACAGATCCGCGTCGTACAGGAACCCGCCCTCACCCGCATACGACCTACCCACCGCCTCCGGATCCGGATCGACCAGATCAGCAGGCCAACCCCGGTTCTCCGGAAACAGGCCGACAGCATCCCGCTCCCCCAACACCAGATCCCACAACTCATCCGCAGACGAAACACCCCCCGGGAAACGACAACCCATCCCGACGATCACCACCGGATCCTCGTCGGCCACCACGACCGGAGCCGGGGTCTGCTCGACGGCGGGACCGGTGACCGTTGCGACCAGGTATTCGGCGACGGCGGCCGGGGTCGGGTGGTCGAAGACCAGCGTCGCCGGCAGTGGCAGGCCGGTGAGGCCGGTGAGGCGGTTGCGCAGGTCGACTCCGGTCAGCGAGTCGAAGCCGGCGTCGCGGAACGGCAACTCGGGTGCCACGTCGGCCGGGCTGCCGTGGCCGAGCACAGCGGCGGCGGCGGTCCGGACGGTGTCCAGCGCGTACACGTGCCGCTCCGATTCGTCGAGCCTGGCGGCGTGCGCCGCCCAGTCGCCGCTCGGGAGCGTGGCGGCCCGGCGCGGGCGGGTCGGTGCCAGCGCGCGCAGGGGTGCCGGCAGCGGGTCGTCGGTGCGCAGCCGGGCCGGTTCCAGGGCCACCGGCACGAGGACCGGTTCGGATGAACGCAGTGCCCGGTCGAACAGAGCGAGGCCGTGTGCGGGGGTCAGCGGTTCGATGCCGAGCCGGGCCCAGCGGGCGATGTCGGCGTCTCGCAGCGCCGCGCCCATCCCGGTGGTGGTGTCCCACAGGCCCCAGGCCAGTGAGGTGGCGGGCAGCCCGGCGGCGTGCCGGTGCGCGGCCAGGGCGTCGAGGGCGCAGTTGGCTGCCGCGTACCCCGCCTGCCCGGCTGTGCCCAGCACCCCGGCGATCGAGGAGAACAGCACGAACGCGGTCAGCGGCTGGTCGGCCGTCAGGTCGTGCAGGTGCTGGGCAGCGTCCACCTTGACTCGCCACACCCGGTCCAGTTGCTCGTCGGTGAGGGTGGCCACGGTGGCGTCGTCGACCACCCCGGCGGCGTGCACGATCGCGGTCAGCGGGTGCGCGGCCGGGATGGCGGCCAGCACGGCGGCGACGGCGTCGCGGTCGGTGACGTCGGCGGCCACCACGCGGACCTCGGCGCCGGTCTCACGCAGCGTGGCGGTGGCCGCGGCGGCGTCCGGGGCGTCCGGGCCGCGTCGGCTGACCAGGACGAGGTGACGCACCCCGTACGTGGTGACCAGATGCTCGGCGATCAGCCGGCCCAGCCCGCCGGTGCCGCCGGTGATCAGGACCGTGCCGGCGGGGTCGATCACCGGTGCGTCCCCGGCGGCGGGCGCCGGGCCGAGGCGGGGTGCCAGCAGTGTGCCGCCGCGTACGGCGACCTGCGGTTCGCCGGTGGCGACGGCGGCAGCCACCGCCTCCGGGCCGGTGCCGTCGTCGAGGTCGACCAGGGTGACGTCCGGATGTTCGGCCTGGACGCTGCGCAGCAGGCCCCAGACGGCCGCGCCGGCCGGATCGGGGGCGGGGTCGCCGGGGGTGCTGACCGCGTGGCGGGTCACCACGGTGAGTGGGCCGGTGAGCCGTTCGCGTACCGCGTGCAGGGCGGTGCGGACGGCGGTCAGCGGGTCGTCACCGTCCAGGGTGAGCACCTCGCGGGGATCGGCCGGGCGGGACGGGGCGGGCAGCGGCTGCCAGCCGAGTGTCCAGAGCCCGCCGGTGCCGCCGGTGGCGGCGGCCAGGTCGCGGGTGTCCACCTCGCGCAGGGTGAGCCCGTCGATCCGGCCGACCGGACGGCCGGTGGCGTCGGTGAGGGTGACGGTCACCGTGTCGGGGCCGGCCGGGGTGATCCGGGCCCGTAGGGCGTGATCGGGTGTGCCGGTCAGATCGGCGCCGGTGACGGTGAAGGGCAGCCGGATGCGTCCCGGGGCGGTGCGGGATGAGGCCTGCAGCACCACCGGGTGCAGGGCGGCGTCGAGCAACGCCGGGTGGATGCGGTAGCGGGCGGGGTCGGCGTCGCTGGGCAGTTCCAGGTCGGCGCAGACCTCGTCGCCGACCCGCCACAGCCGACGGACCGCGGTGAAGTCGCCGCGATAGTCGTAGCCGGCCTCGGCGAGCCGGGTGTAAAGGTCACCGACGCCTTCCTCGACCGCACCCGGCGGCGGCCACGGCGCGTCTACCGGCCCGGTGTCGGCGACGGTGGTCGGTACGAGTCGGCCGGTGACGCAGCGCCGCCAGTCGTCCGGGGCCGCGCCGCTGTCGGCCCGGGCGTGCACGGCGAAGCGGCGACCGCCGTCGGGGTCCGGCTCGTCCACGCTGACCTGGACCTGCAGGCTGCCCTGGGCGGGGACGGCGAGCGGGGCGGCCAGGGTCAGCTCGTCCACCCGGGTCGCGTCGACCCGTTCGCCGGCCACCCGGGCCATCTCCAGCAACGCGGTGGCGGGCACCAGCGCGGCGCCGTTGATCACGTGGTCGGCCAGCCACGGCAGGTCCGACCGGGACAGTTCCCCGGCGAGGACCAGGCCGGCCCGGTCGGCCAGGTCCACCGTGGTGTGCAGCAGCGGGTGCGTGGTCGGGTCGGCCGAGGTGCGTGGGGCGAGCCAGTAGCGGTCCAGGCGGAACGGGTACGTGGGCAGGTCCACCGGCGGCGATCCGACGCCGATCGAGGCCGGGTCGAGCGGGGCGCCCGCGGTGTGTGCGGCGGCCACGGCCAGGATGGCGGTCTCCGGTTCCGGGCGGCCGGCGCGCCCGGTGGAGATCACCGTGGCGTCGGCGTCGCCCAGCGTCTCCAGGATCGCCGGGACCAGCGCGGCATCCGGTCCCACCTCGACGAAGACGGTGGCTCCGAGGGTGCGCAGGCTGGTCACCGCGTCGGCGAACCGGACCGTCCCGCGCAACTGGCCGGTCCAGTAGCCAGGGTCGGCCAGCCGGTCGCCGGCCAGCCGGTCCCCGGTCGCCGTGGACACGAACGGCACCTGCGGCTCGGTGACCTCGCGGGCTGCGGCCACCTCGGCGAACTCGGTGAGGATCTCGTCCATGTGGGCGCTGTGGAAGGCATGGCTGACGCGCAGCCGCCGGGTGCGTCGGCCCTGCACGGCCCAGTGCGCGGCCGCTTCCACGATCGGGTCGGGGTCACCGGAGAGCACCACCGACATCGGCCCGTTGACGGCGGCCAGGCTCAGTTGCGGGTACGCGGCCAGCGTGGCCTGCACCTCCTGCTCGCTGGCCTGCACCGCCAACATCGCCCCGCCGGAGCGGGCCCGGTCCATCAGCCGGCCCCGCGCGGCGACCAGGGCGGCCGCCTCGGGCAGGGTCAGCGCCCCGGCCACGTGGGCGGCGGCCACCTCGCCGACCGAGTGGCCGGCGACCAGATCGGGCCGCAGGCCGTGGTGGGCCAGCAACCGGGCCAGGGCGACCTCGACGGCGAACAGCGCCGGCTGGGCGTACCGGGTGCGGTGCACGTCCTCGGCGCTCAGCACGTCGGTCAACGCGCGGTCCAGATGCGGGTCCAGGGCGGCGGCCACCTCGTGCAGCGCGGCGGCGAAGACAGGGAAGGCGTCGGCCAGCTCGGCGCCCATGCCGGGCCGCTGGGCGCCCTGGCCGGCGAAGACGAACGCGACCCGGGCGGGCCGGTCGGCGAGGCCACGGACCACCCGGGCGTCGTCCGTCCCGGCGGCCAGACCGGCCAGGCCGTCGAGCAGGTCGGCGCGGGTGCGGGCGACGACCGCGGCGCGGTGCGGGAACCGGGTCCGGCCGGCCAGCGCCCGGGCCACGGCGGCGGGGTGGGGCGCGTCGCCGGCGGCCAGTGCGGCGTGCAGCCGGCCGGCCTGCCGGGCGACACCGTCCGGGTCGCGGGCGCTGATCAGCCAGGGTACGGGCACCTCGGCGGGTGGTTCCGGGTCCGGGTCGCCGGGCGCCTGCTCCAGGATCAGGTGGGCGTTGGTGCCGCTGATGCCGAACGAGGAGACGGCGGCCCGCCGGGTGGCGTCGGCCGGCCACGGGCGAGCCTCGGTGAGCAGGCGCAGCGGGCCGGCCGCCCAGTCGACCCGGGGGGTCGGCGCGTCCACGTGCAGGGTGCGCGGCAGGGTGCCGGAGCGCATCGCCTGCACCAGCTTGATGACTCCGGCGACCCCGGCGGCGGCCTGCGTGTGGCCGATGTTCGACTTCAGCGAGCCCAGCCACAGTGGACGCTCGCGGCCGGGCCCGTACGCGGCGGCCAGCGCCTCGGCCTCGATCGGGTCGCCGAGGGCGGTGCCGGTGCCGTGTGCCTCGATCGCGTCGACGTCGTGCGGGGCCAGTTCGGCGTCGGCCAGCGCGGCGTGGATCACCTGGCGCTGGGCCAGGCCGCTGGGGGCGGTCAGTCCGTTGGAGGCGCCGTCGGAGTTGACCGCGGAGCCGCGGATGACGGCCAGCACGGGGCGTCCGGCGCGGCGGGCGTCGCTGAGTCGTTGCAGGACCAGCAGGCCGGCGCCCTCGGCCCAGGCGGTACCGTCGGCCGCGGCGGCGAACGACTTGCATCGGGCGTCCGGGGCGAGGCCGCGCTGGCGGGAGAACTCCAGGAACATGCCGGGGGTGGCAAGCACGGTGACGCCGCCGGCCAGCGCGGTCGTGGACTCCCCGCTGCGCAGTGACCGAACGGCCAGATGCAGGGCGACCAGCGAGGACGAGCAGGCCGTGTCCACGGTGAGCGCCGGGCCGGCCAGGCCGAGGTGGTAGGCGATGCGCCCGGACATCACGCTGGGTGTGGTGCCGGTGAGGATGTGGCCCTCGCCGGCGGTACCGCCGTCGTGCATGCGGGGGCCGTAGTCCCCGCCGGTGCCGCCGACGAACACCCCGGTGCGGCTGCCGCGCAGGGTTTCGGGGTCGATGCCGGCGCGTTCCAGGGCTTCCCAGGCGGTGAGCAGCAGCAGCCGCTGTTGTGGGTCCATGGCCAGCGCCTCGCGGGGCGAGATGCCGAAGAAGGCGGGGTCGAACGCGGCGGCGTCGGGCAGGAAGCCGCCCTCGCGCACGTAGCTGGTGCCGGGGTGGTCGGGGTCGGGGTGGAACAGCGTGGCGGGCCAGCCACGGTCGGTGGGGAACGGGCCGACGGCGTCGCGTTCGTCGACGACCAGCCGCCACAGCGCGTCCGGGGTGTCGGCGCCGCCCGGGTAGCGGCAGGCCATGCCGACGATGGCGATCGGCTCGCCGGCGGCGGCCGTGGCGCCGGTGCCCGTGGCGGCGGGGGTGCCGCCGGCGAGGTGGGCGGCGAGGGCGTCCGGGGTGGGGTGGTCGAACAGCAGGCCGGTGGGAAGCATGGTGCCGGTCGCGGCGGCCAGCGCGTCGCGCAGTTCGACGGCCATCAGCGAGTCGACGCCGAGGTCGCGGAAGGTGGCCTGACGGTCGACCAGGTCGGGGTCGGGCACGCCGAGGACCGCCGCGACGTGCGCGGCCACCAGCGCCGACGTGTCGATCCGCCGCGTTTCGGTGGGCACTGCCGTCGGGATGGGCGGTGCCGTCGGGATGGGCGGTGCCGCCGGGGCGGGCGCGAGCAGGGGCGCGGCGGCCGGACCGGTGCCGAAGTCCTGCCGCTGGAAGGCGTACGTGGGCAGCCGCGGCCGCCGCCCGGCCGGCGGCGCCCAGACCGCCGGATCGGTGCGGACACCGCGCACGTGCAACCGGGCCAGGGCGCTACGCGCCGACCGGGTCTCGTCGGTTCCGGCGCGCAGCAGCGGCACCGCAACGACGGTGCCGTCGTCGAGTCCGCAGCCGGGGACCAGGGCGGCGCAGACGCCGTCCGGACCGGCCTCGATCATCGTGGGCGCGGCGTCGGCGGCGGCGCGGACGGCCGCGGCGAACAGCACGGGTTCGCGGACCTGGGCGACCCAGTGGTCCACGGTGGCCAGGGCGTCCGTGGCCAGGGCGCCGGTGCGGGTGGAGACCACCGGCAGGCGCGGCGGTCGCAGGGTGAGCCCGGCGACGACCTGGCGGAAGGCGGGCAGCATCGGTTCCATCAGCGGTGAGTGGAAGGCGTGGCTGACGGTGAGCCGCTTGACCCGGTGCCCGGCGGCGCGCAGGGCCTGGGCCGCCGCGTCGATCTCCGCTGCGGCGCCGGAGAGCACAGTGGCCCGCACACCGTTGACCGCGGCCACGGCCAGCCGGTCCGGGGCGGCGTCGACGAACGGGCGCAGTCCGTCCGGCGGGGCGTCCACCGCGATCATGGCGCCCCCGGCGGGCAGGTCGCGCATCAGCGCGCCGCGGGCGGCGACCATGGTGCAGGCGTCGGGCAGCGACAACACCCCGGCGACATGGGCTGCGGCGATCTCACCGATGGAGTGGCCGAGCAGCCGGCCGGTGGTGATCCCCCAGGATTCGATCAGGCGGTACGCGGCGACCTCGACGGCGAACAACGCGGGCTGGGCCAGGTCGGTGCCGTCGAGCCCGTCACCGGTGCCGATGATGTCGGCCAACGGTCGGGGCAGCAGCGGATCGAGGTGTGCGCAGACCTCGTCGAAGGCTGCGGCGTACGCGGGGAACGCGGTGCGCAGCCCGAGACCCATCCCGATGCGTTGCGCGCCCTGGCCGGTGAACAGCACCCCGACCCCGGGGTGGGCGGCGGTCTCGCCGGTGACCAGGTGGGCCGAGGGCGTGCCGTCGGCCAGCGCGGTGAGGGCGGCGGTCAGCTCGGCGTGGTCGTCGGCCCACACCGCAGCCCGGTGCCGGAAGGCGGTCCGGGAGGTGGCCAGCGCGTGCGCGAGGCCGGCCAGCGGGGTGGCGCGGTGGCGGCCGGTGTGCCCGCGCAACCGGGTGGCCTGCTCGCGCAGCGCCGGCGCGGTCCGGGCGGAGAGTGTGACAAGCGCGGGACCGGCCGGCACGTGTTCGGCCGGGGCGGACGCCGGCGACGGTGGCGGCTCGCCGATCACCACGTGGCAGTTGGTGCCGCCCATACCGAAGCTGCTCACCCCGGCGATCAGCGGCCGGTCGGGGTGCGGCCACGGGCCGTGCGCGGTGGCGACCCGCAGTCGCAGCTCGGACAGCGGGATGGCCGGGTGGGGCCGGGCGAAGTGCAGGCTGGGCGGCAGCATCCGGTGCCGGATGCTCAGCACGGCCTTGACCAGGCCGGCGATACCGGCGGCGCCTTCCAGGTGGCCGATGTTGGTCTTCACCGAGCCCACCAGGAGCGGGTCGGCCGGGTCGCGGCCGGCGGCGAAGACGGCGCCGAGCGCGGCGGCCTCGATCGGGTCACCGACGGGGGTGCCGGTGCCGTGCAGTTCCACGTACTGCACGTCGGCGGCGTCGATGCCGGCGGCGGTGTGCGCCCGGGTCAGCATCCGCTGCTGGGCCTCGGCGCTGGGCACGGTCAGGCCGGGGGTGGCACCGTCGTTGTTGACCGCGCTGCCGTGCAGGACGGCGAGGACGTCGTCGCCGTCGGCGCGGGCCCGCGCCAGGGGTTTGAGGACCACGACGGCCGCGCCCTCGCCGCGGACGTACCCGTTGGCGCGTTCGTCGAAGGTGTGGCAACGGCCGTCCGGGGACAGTCCGCCGAAGCGTTGCGCGGTGTGCACGCCGTCGGCGAGCAGGTTGAGGTTGACCCCGGCCGCGACGGCCAGCGGGACGGTGCCGGCGCGGACGGCCTCGGCGGCCAGGTGCACGGCGACCAGTGACGACGACTGGGCGGTGTCGACGACCATGCTGGGGCCGCGCAGATCCAGCGCGTACGAGACGCGGTTGGCGATGAGCCCGCGGTGGGTGCCGGTGTTGGTGTGCCCGGTGACCGCGTTCGGTCCGGCGCGGTGGATCAGGCCGGCCCAGTCGTCGCGCAGTGCCCCCACGTAGACGGCGGTCGGTGTGCCGGCCAGGTCGGCGGGGACGATGCCCGCGTCCTCCAGGGCTTCCCAGACCAGTTCCAGGACGAGCCGCTGCTGGGGGTCGGTGGCTGCGGCCTCGCGCGGGGAGATGCCGAAGAAGCCGGCATCGAAGTCGCCGGGCCGGTCCAGAAATCCGCCGCGCAGGGCGCCCGGGGTGTGGTCGTCGCCGGAGGGCCGGCGGTCGGCGGGTACGTCGGTGACGGCGTCGCGGCCCTGGGCCAGCAGCTCCCAGAACGCCTCCGGGTCCGCCGCGCCGGGCAGGCGGCAGGAGAGTCCGACCACGGCCACCGCGGTGTCGCCGGTGTGCGGGGCGCCGGGCGTGTCGGTGGTCGGGGCGTCGGCGTGCGTGTCGTGGGTCATCGCGTTCGGTTGCCCTTCGTCGCTTCCCCTGGGAACCGCAGTCGGCGGTTGATCCGTTTCTATCAATGGATCGGCGACGGAGCGTCAGCGCTCAGTCACGCTCCAGTCGCTCGACTCTCTCGATGACCGTCAATGGAATGACGATTACCGCTGAGTGACTGCACAGTCACCCATGGCTTCTATGTTGTGCCCAACTACCGAAAGGCAGGTGTGTACGCATGACCTCCTCAGTGGACGACACCCAGCTGGCCGACGACGCCCGACAGGTAACCGCCCGGTACGTGAGCGCGATGAACTCCGGCGACGCGGAGACGGTGCTCAGCTTCTACACCGACGACGCGGTGACCATCTGGGAACCGGGCAAGCCGTTGCGCGGCCAGGAGCACGTCGACGCGGTCCGCGAGTTCGTCGCGTCCCGCCCGTCGATGCGCGCCGAGCTGCGCGAGTCGTACGTGGCCGGCGACGCCGCGCTGCTCGTGGTGGACTGGAGCATCGATCAGCCGGACGGCGCGGGCGGCACCACACACCTGACCGGGACCGGGCTGGACGTCCTGCGCCGGGGCGCCGACGGCAAGTGGCGCTACGCGGTCGACAACGCCTACGGCGACAGCGTCTGAGGTGGCCGCCGTGACCACCGAGTTCCCCGAGCTGGCCGAGGCGCACCTCGGCGGACTACTCGACCAGTTGGGCCTGGCCGTGCCCTACTCCCGGGCCAGCGGTGACACCCTCTACTTCGTCGACGACACCGGCACCGAGGTGGCGGTCGACGACTTCGTCGGGGGGTACGGGTCGCTGATCTTCGGTCACCACCATCCGACCCTGACCCGGCTGCTGCACGACCTGCTGGAGCGCCAGGTGCCGGTGCACGCGCAGTTCTCCCGGCACCCGTACGCCAACGACCTGGCCGCCGCGCTGAACCGGGTGCTGCACCGCGAGTTCGGCATCGCGGAGCCCTACCGGGCGATCTTCGCCAACACCGGCGCCGAGGCGGCCGAGTGCGCGCTCAAGCACGCCGAGATGGAACGCGGCCAGCGGGTCGCCGCGCTGACCGCCGAGATCGACACGCACCTGGACGAGGCCCGGGCGGCTGCGGCGGCCGGGGCCGGCCTGCCAGGCGACGCGGCCACCGCCCGACTGGGTGCCTTCACCGACGTGGACGGGCTGATCGCCGCGGTCCGACAGCACAACGCGGCCCAACTGGCCCGTGGACCGGTGTTCCTGACCCTGGAGAACTCCTTCCACGGCAAGCTCGCGGCCAGCGTGCAGCTCACCCACAACCCGGCCTACCGGTTGCCGTTCCGGACGCTTGCCGCACCAGCCCGGTTCGTGCCGGTGGACCGGCCGGGCGCGGTGGCCAAGGCGGTCGAGGCCGAGCGGGTCACGGTGTTCGACCTGGAGTCCGGCGACGGCGCTGTCCGGCTCGTCGAACGGGACCTGCCGGTGATCGCCGCGTTCTTCGCCGAGCCGGTGCAGGGCGAGGGCGGCATCCGGCCGCTGGACGCCGCTCTGGCGGCCGAGATCCGCCAGGCCGCCGAGGCCGGCGGGTTCCCCGTAGTGGTGGACGAGATCCAGACCGGTGTGGGCCGCACCGGCACCTTCTTCGCCGGCGCACAGGCCGGGCTGCTCGGCGACTACGTGCTGCTGGCCAAGAGCATCGGCGGCGGGCTTGTAAAGAACGCCGTGCTGCTGGTGCGGGACAGCCGCTACCAGCCCGAGTTCGAGCTGGTGCACAGCTCCACCTTCGCCAAGGACGCGCTGTCGTGTCACATCGGACTGGCCGTCGTCGATCTGCTCGAGGCGGACGGCGGGCAGGCGTACCGGACCGTGCGGGAACGCGGCGACGCGCTGCGGGCGGCCCTGGACGGGGTGGCCGAGGCGAACGCGGACGTGGTGGCCGAGGTGCGGGGCCGGGGCCTGATGCAGGGTCTGGAGTTCCGCGACCAGACCGACGCGCCGGCCGGGGTGGTCCGTGACTTCGCCCGCAACGGCCTCTTCGGCTACCTGGTCGCGGGGCGGCTGCTGCGGGCGCACAGGATCCGGGTGTTCCCGACCGCCAGCGCGCCGCACACGCTGCGTTTCCAGCCGTCCCTCGCGGTGACCGACGAGGCGATCGCCCGCCTGGTGACCGGCCTGACCGACGTGTGCGCGCTGATCCGCGCCAACGACCCGACTTTGTTGACCGGCTGATCTCCTCCACATCAGCCGGGGCGACGGCCGCCGATCATCGCGATCGGCGGCCGTCGTCGTGGGGGCCCACCGGGCGGTACCGGCACACGGAGAAGGCGCCCGGGGACGGCCCCGGACGCGGTCGGTCGATTCGGGTTTTGCGTTGCCGCAGTCGAGACCGTGACGTCGGCCTTCAAGACCTGGTCGTGGTCCTGAAGGCCGACGGTCGGGTGCGTCACGCGGCAGGCGCCGCTGTCCGCCTGTTGGTGTTCGGGTGGTTCGGCCGGGTCCCGGTGCGGTTGTGCGCCTCCCAGGGGCGGCGGGTCGGCAGGGTTCTCAGATGCTGTCCGTCGGGCCGGCGTCGGTGCTGGGTGGCCAGGTCGTCGTGGGGTGGAACGCGCCGTCGAAGAACAGCAGTCCGGCGCCGGAGCGGTGGCCGGAGCCGATGACCCTGCCCAGGAAGACCGAGTGGTCCCCGGCCTCGTACACGTCGGCCAACGCGCACTCCACCCAGGCCAGGCTGTCGGTGAGCAGCGGCGCGCCGGTGAGTGCCCCGGGCATCCAGTCGCCCACCGCGAACTGCGCGCGGCCCAGCGGTCGGTCGCGGCTGGCGAAGTGCCGGGCGTACGTCTCGTGCCCGGCCCGGAGCACGGAGGCCGCGAAGTGGCCGGACCCGGTGATCGCCCGGTGCATCACCGCGTTCTTGCCGACGCAGCACAACACCATGGGTGGCTCCAGTGACACCGAACTGAAGGCGTTGGCGGTCATGCCGTGCAGGTGGTCGCCGCCGACGGTGAGAACCACGACGCCGGTGGCGAACTGAGACATCGTCGAGCGCATCTGGGCAGCGCCGACCAGGGATGCGTTGGTGGCCGTATCCATGTGCGGTCCTTCCCGCCGTGGTGGCGCGGCCCACGTCCCGACCGACGGCGGGACGCAAGCCGCTGCGGCCTCAGGCGCCGAGGGTCTCGGTGTGCTCGGCCACCGGGCGGTCCACCGCCATGATCCACTTGCCGTCGGGTTCACGGACCAGCACGTCGGTGCAGCGGCCGGTGATCCGCTGCCGGGTGCCGTCCTCGGCGGTCACCTCCAGCTCGAAGCCGACGATGATGAGCGAGGTGTCGCCGGCCACGACGGAGTCGCGCACCACCGAGTGCAGTTTGGGGCCGGTGGCCAGCAGCTTGGTGATCGCCTCGGTGCGGGCCGCGCCGGTGAGGGGCCGGCCGGACAGGTTGGAGATCGCGTCCGAACGGTAGAGCAGGTCGAACAGGTCACCCCGGCCGGAGTTGAACGCGGCCAGGAAGACCGCGTTCTGGGTCTCCGGATCGTCGGTCAGTTCCAGGCTCAGGTTGCTCACGTCGGTCTGGGTCATCGTGTCCTCACTTCCGGGTGGGGATCGGTACGTTCGGCGCACCACAACAGATTCAACGGCATCAATTCGAATCTTCGGTAATCAACCTCTCACACAGCGTTCCACGCGGGTTACCGAGCAGCCACGGGACGCTCGTCGACGCCCTCCCCCACTGCCGGGTCCGACACCCCGGGCGCGCGGATCAGGTCGGCGGCGCGCTCACCGATCATCACGGCGTGGGCGTGGGTGTGACCACGCGGCGCCTCGGGGATCACCGACGCGTCGGCCACCCGCAGCCCGGTCACGCCGCGCACCCGCAGATCGGCGTCGACCACGTCACCGAACCGGCAACTGCCGACCGGGTGGAACACCGTCTGCGCCCGCTGCCGGACGTACTCGGCCACCGTGCCGTCGGCCGGCCACGGCACCACCGGCCCCTGGTGCAGGGTGCGCAGGGCCGCGGAGTCGAGGATCCGTTCGGCGAACCGGACGCCCGCCACGAAGGTCTGCAGGTCGGCGTCGTCGGTGAGGTAACCCGGGTCGATGCGCGGCGGGGTGTGCGGGTCTGCGCTGCCCAGGGTGAGCCGGCCCCGGCTGCGGGGACGCAGCAGCACGACGCCGAGGGTGTAGCCGGGGATCGGGGTGCCGGCGTCGTCGAACGCCATCGGCGACCAGATCAGCTCCACGTCCGGTGCGCCCGCCGCGCCGTCGGCCCGCAGCAACGCCACCGCCTCGCCGATGTTGGAGGTCAGCGGGCCCATGCGATCGCGTTGGTAGCGTTCCCGACCGTCCTGAAGGAAGCGGGTCGCGTCATCGGCCCGGACCGCCAGATCGAGGATCATGTGGTCGTGCAGGCCGCGTCCGACGGCGGGCAGCTCCACCCGTGGGCGCACCCCGACCGCCCGCAGGTCGTCCGGGTCACCGATGCCGGAGAGCAGCAGCAGGTGCGGCGAGCCGACCGTCCCGGCGCTGAGCACGACCTCGCGGCGGGCGGTGACGGTTCGATCGGCCAGTCGCACGCCGGTGACGCGGTGACCGTCGTCGATCAGCACCCGGTGCGCCTGGGCCCCGGTGAGCACGGTCAGATTCGGACGGTGCAGGGCCGGCCGGAGGTAACCGTCCGCGCTGCTCCACCGGGCGCCGTCGCGCTGGGTGACCGGGGTCAGCGCGTACCCACTGTTGTCCGGGCCGGCGAGCCTGCCGCCGACCGGCGCGAGCCCGGCCTCCGCGCACGCCTGCAGGAAACGCAGGCTGCTGACGTCCGGGTCTCGCTGGGGTGAGATCCACAACGGGCCACCGGTGCCGAGCGCTCCCCTGTCCTCGGCCGGGCCCGCCCAGTGCTCGGCCCGGCGGAACCAGGGCCGGACCCGCTCCCACGACCAGGACGGCGGCCACGACGTGAAGTCCTCGGCGTGACCGGGCACCCACATCTGGAAGTTGGTCGCCGACGAGCCACCCAGCACCCGGCCGCGCGGCCAGCGCACCTCCCGGCCGCCCAGCTGCGGCTGCGGCAGGGTGGCGAAGTCCCAGTCGATCTCGGACCCGATCAGCTCCAGGGCACCCAGCGGGATCCGGATGTCCGGATGGTCGTCGGGGCCGCCGGCTTCCAGCAGCGCCACGGTGACGGTCGGATCCTCGGACAGCCGGGACGCCACCGCGCACCCGGCCGATCCCGCCCCCACCACCACGTAGTCGAATTCCACTGTTCCTCCTCGCGATGCGGTCGGCACGGGCGGGACCGGCCGGGATCCGGTCACCTGAACGCGTAGTGCGTCACCTGTTCGGCCGCGCGCAGTCCGGACTCGATCGCCCCTTCCACGTAGCCGCTCCACCCGCTGGCGATGTCACTGGTGGCGAACGAGATCCGGCCCTGCGGGCGTTGGATCGCGTCGAGCAGCCCGGTCAGCTGGCCGGGCCGGCGGAAGGACCAGCCGCCGCGCGCGTACGGGTCGGCGCCCCAGTTCTGGCCCTTGACGGCCAGCACCCTCGCGTCCGGCACGATCAGCCGCACGGCCCGTTCGACCTGTGCCACGTTGTTGACGTTGAGCCGAGGGTCGTTGCTGAACCCGACCATCAGCTGGCTGTCCGCGAACTGCTTGATCGGCACCAGGGTGTCCACCGGGTAACCGTCGGGGGTGTGCACGTAGGTGTTGCCGAGCGAGGTACGCAGCCGCAGCCACAGCTTCTGCGCGCCGGGTACGCCGAAGGTCTCGCTGGATGCGCGCCGCCGTTGCAGGCTGAGGCCCGGTGCGAAATCGATGGTCTTCCAGACGTTCACCGGGACCGCGACCACGACCGAGGAGGCGGTGTACGACATGCCGGCCCTGGTGCGGACGGTCACCTCGCGGCCGTTGTCGGTGATGGACCGCACCGGCGAGTTGAGCCGCAGGTCGGCGGCCGCCTCGGTCAGGATGGCCTGTGCGAGTCCGGTCATGCCACCGGCCGGCCGGTAGGTGTTGATGCCGTAGTACTGCTCGGCGTTGTAGTTGCACAGCGCCCACCAGTGCAGGAACTGCGTGTACGCACCGCGGTCGGATCCCCCGCCGAGCCCGCCGGTGGCCCCGGAGAGCCACTTCTCGTCCAGGGTGCTCAGGCCCATGGCGTTGAGTCGGTCGCGGATGCTGTACGAGTCGACGAGGCGCAGCAGGTCGGCCTGGGCCATCGGGTCCGTCGGGTCGGAGAACACCTGCGGTGCCTGTTCGCAGAACTGGGTGAGCAGCTCGCCCTGCCGGCCGAACGCCTCCTCCGGGCTGAAGTAGCCGAAGCCGGTGGCGGTCGGGAACAGCGTCCGGTCGGCCGCCGGGTCGGCGACGAGGCCGATGCCCTGGTCCTCGATCTCCTGCCACACGTGGGTCTGCATCGGGTCGACCCAGACGCCACCCATCTCGACCTGCTCGCCCTGGAACGTGCTGGTCCAGGTGCGCCCGCCGATCCGGTTGCGCGCTTCCAGGATCAGCACGCGCAGTCCCTTGCGCCGCAGGTCCCGTGCCGCGGTGATGCCGGCGAAGCCGGCGCCGACCACGATGACGTCGTACGCGTGGCGTCTCCGGGTCGCCGAGGCCTGCGATGGACGCAGGATGGTGTGCGCGGCGGCCGCCGCCGTGACCGCGGTCAGGACGCCGCGCCGGGTGAGCGGCAGTCCGGACAATGTGGTGTTGCTCATTCGTGTCGTCCCCTGTGGGATTTGTCGGGATGGATTTACAGGAAGGGTGTGTCCGGGTCGAGTCCGACGAGGACCCGTCCGTGCACCTCCAGACTCATGTCCGGGGACATGAGGCCGTGTGTGGTGAGGCCGAGCAGGTCGCGGTGGAAGCGCTGGAACGGCGCGAACTTGCTCAGCGCGGAGGCCCCGGCGATGGTGTGCAGGTCCTGCACGGCCTCCTTGACCAGCTGGATCGCCGTGCCGGCCTGGCCGCGGACGGCGGCCTTCTCCGCCCAGGTGGGCTCCTCACCGGCGTCGGCGCGGCGTTGCAGCATGTCCACGTAGGACGCGGACAGCGTCTCGGCGGCGGTGATCTTGTTGGCGGCCAGGGCGACCCGGTGCTGGATCAGGGGGTGCTGCCGCTGGTCGGTCCAGGACGTGTAGGCCAGGCCGCGTCCGGGCAGCCGTTCCAGGAACAGTTCCAGCGCCGCCTTGGCCATGCCGATGTAGGCGGCCGCCGACTCGGCCACCACGTAGCTGATCAGGCTGTAGGAGCGGCCCGGCGCGGTGGGCGTACGGCCGGGGGCGCCGGTGGTCAGCGCCACCTCACCGGTCACGACGCGGTGCGCGGGTACGAACAGATCCCGGGCGGTGGTGGTCGACGACCCGGTGGCGGCGGCCGCGGAGACGTGCCAGTCGTCGGCGATGCTCAGGTCGGACATCGGCACCATCGCGAACACCTCGGTCTCGGTGCCGTCCGGCTCTTCGAGGATCGCGGCGAGCAGGTCCCAGTGGGCGCCCCGACAGCCGGAGTTGAACCGCCACGAGCCGTTGAGCAGGTACCCGCCGTCGGTCGGGACGGCCTTCGCGGTCGGGGTGAAGCCGCCGGAGATGCGTACCGAGCCGCCGGCGAAGATCTCCTCCTGCGTCTGGTCGGGGTAGAGGGTGGCCATCCAGGCGGTGGACACCCACGCCACGGCGGCCCAGGCGGTGGAACCGCAGCCGCGGGCGATCTCGGTGAGCACGGCGACCTGCTCGGGCAGCGGCGCGTCGAGACCACCGAACCGCTTCGGCACGGCCAGCCGGAACACGCCGGCCTTGTCGAGCAGCTCGGTGTTCTCGTCGAGGATCCAGCGCCGTTCCTCGGATTCCAGCCCGTTCTCGCGCAGCCTCGGCACGATGTTGCGGACCGCGTCCAGCACCTCGCTCATCGGGGGTCTCCTTCTTCTCGGGTCAGCAGTGCGGGCAACGTCTCGTGACCGTTGGAGATGAACGAGCCCAGCGGCCGCAGTCGGTCCACCGGCTGCGCGAGGCGCAGGTCCGGGAACCGGTCGAACAGGGCGGACAGGCCGATCGCCGCTTCCAGCCGGGCCAGCGGCGCGCCCAGACAGCGATGCACGCCGTAGCCGAATGCCAGGTGGTCGCGGCGGGTGGGCCGCAACGGGTCGAACTGCGCCGAGGTGTCGCCGTACACACCCGGGTCGCGGTTGCCCGCGCCGAAGGCGATGACGATCGGGTCACCCTGGGCGATGACGGCGTCACCGAGGTCGATATCGGTGACCGCGTACCGCAACGGCAGGTTGGGAAACGGGGTCTCCAGGCGCAGCGACTCCTCGATCACGTCCGCCCAGTCCAGGTCGCCGCGACGCAGGGCGTCGAGTTGCTCGGGATGGCTGAGCAGCAGGACGATGGACTGGTCGAGCAGGTTCACCGTCGTCTCGTGGCCGGCGGTGAACATCAGCAGCACGGTGTCCACCAGCTCGCGTTCGCTGAGCCCACCGCCGTCCTCGTCGTGCGCCTGGATCAGACCGGTGGTGACGTCGTCGCCGGGTTGGCGGCGTTTGATCTCGACCAGCTCGTGCAACAGCCGGTAGAGCTCGACCTCGTTGGCCTTGGCCTGCTCGGGCGTGGCGGCGGTGTCCATGATCTCGTGCACGGTGCGCAGCAGCGGACCGCGGATCTCGTCGGGGATGCCCAGCAGCGCGGAGATCACCTCTACCGGCAGCGGGTAGGCGAACCGTTCCCGCAGGTCGACCACCTGGCCGCCGGCCGTGCGGCCGAGGTCGGCCAGCAGGTCGGCGGTGACCGCCTCGATGCGCGGACGCATCGCCTCGGTACGGCGCGCGGTGAACGCCCGGGCCACCAGCTTGCGCAGGCGTTTGTGGTCGGCGCCGTAGGCGGTGATCATGTTGCGGTCCGCCACCCACATCGCCAACGACCAGGTACGGGCCAGCTCGCTCTCGCCGCCACCCCAGGCCGGCCAGTGCTGGTAGGTGTCCCGGGAGACCCGGTCGTCGGTGAGCAGCTGCTTGATCAGCGCATGGTCGGTGACCCACCACGCCGTCACGTCGCCGGGCAGCAGCACCTGGACGGCCCGGCCGAGCGCACGCAGGCGCTCGCCCTCGCCGTGGATGTCACGTCCGGCCGTGTCGATGACCGGGATGCTCAGCCGGCTGGTCATTCGAACCGGCTCGCGTCCTGGTCGCGCAGGATCTGGCAGATGTCGCGGAAGCCGGCGTCCACCCGCGCGATCTCCTCGTCGGACAGGTAGATCGACGGCTCGAAGCGCATCGTCTCCAGGTTGCTGGCCGTGGAGAAGATCCGGATCTGGTGCTTGCGCAGCAGGTGGCCGCCGATGATGAAGGCGAGAGCCTCGTGCTCGACCGCCTCGCGGATCTCCGGTGACGACGAGTTGGACTGGTCGTGCAGCTCGAAGCCGAGCATCAGGCCGGTGCCGCGCACCTCCCTGACGACATCGGGGTAGTCGGCCTTGATCGCTTCCATCATGGCCTTGGCCTTGTCGCCCCGTTCGGCGGCCAGCTGGTACGCCTTGCCGTCGTCGGCCTCCAGCATCTGCAGCACCTTCAGCGCGAGTCGGCTGGAGAAGCCGTCCCGGCCGTACGTGGAGGTGTGGATCAGCTCGATGTCCTTGCGGTAGCGGTGTTCGTTGACCAGGACGACGCCGAGCTTGGCCACCCCACCGCCGAGGGCCTTGGCCAGGATGATGTAGTCGGGCTTCAGGCCGATCTGGGTGCCGGCGAGGAAGGTGCCGGAGCGGCCCATCCCGGACTGGATCTCGTCGGAGATCAGCGGTACGCCGATCGTGTCGCACGCCTCGCGCAGCGCGCCGGCCAGCTGCGCGGACAGCGGGAAGATGCCCGCCTCACCCATGATCGGCTCGATCAGGAAGGCCGCGAACACCGGGAAGTCGCGCTCGACCAGGTCGACCACGCCGTCCTGCACCGTGACGTCGAGCAGGGTGGCCCGCTCGTCCTCGACGACCTTGGCGATCAGCTCGGGACGGTCACGGGGGATGAACCGGGCCTGCGCGGCGAGCGCCTTGAACGGGCCCCGGAACTCGCTGTTGTGGGTGAGCTGGACGCTGCTGACCAGCTTGCCGTGGAAACCGCCCTCCAGGGCGAGGAACAGCGGCGGGCGGGCCTCGGTCTGCGCGTTGCGCCGGGCCACCTCGGCAGCCAGCAGGTCGAAGTCGGCACCGCCCACCAGGGCAGCCGCGTCGGCAGAGAGTCGGGCGCCGTCGGCGACGGCGGTACGCGCCTGCTCCACGTGCGTGTCGATCTCCGCCTTCAACTCGGCGATACGCGCACCGCGGTCCATTTCGGCGTGCTTGATGCTGATTTCGACGGCCTCGGCACCGGAGTTACCGAAAAGGGCGAAGAATTTGTCCTCGGTCTGCAACTCGCGCCGGATGATGGCATTGAGCTCAGCGGCCAGGTTGAGCGCGAAGGAATAGCCGGAGAACTGCGCGTGCACGGGGGTCTGCTGGTCGAGCAGCCATTTCGCGTGCTCGACGATTTCAGGGTTGTTGTGGCCGAACATGAGGGAGCCGAATCCGCTGGCCGCGTCGAAGACCCCGACCTCGGTGCCATCGTCGGCCAGGTAGTACAGGGTGTTTCCGCGGGCACGGACGTACTTCAGCGCGAGACCGAACTCGGTCAGCACCTCGACCAGATAGGAGTCCGCGAATTCGGGCGCGCCAGGAGAAGAGGTCATCTTTACCGTCTCCGATCAGGAAAGGTTCCGGCGGATATCGAAGATCTGCGGCCCGCGCGGTTTTAGCGAGCGACAGGTCTTGTATATCGTGAGTTCCTGTCGTGTCCGGTCATCGCAGGTTCACCGACCGGCGAATGGGCGCGCGAAGGGCAGCCGGTTACCGGACGATTAACGCTGCGACCGATGTCCGCGCCCGCCCGGGCGGGCATCGGCCGGGTCAGTCGTCGAAGACCAGCCGCCGGGCCTCGCTCAGCTCCATCAGCCGCCCGTCGCCGACGTGCTTGGCGAAGGCATCGCCCACGGCGGCGACACCGCGGGCGGTGATCCGGTCCACGTCGCCCCGCTCGGCCGGAGGCAACGGCGCGCCCGCGCCCGCCCGGACCGCCTGGGCGGCGCCGGACAGCAGCGCCGCGCGTTCGTGGTCGCCGAGCAGCGAGTAGGTGCCTGCGACACCTTCGAGGGACAGCGCGATGGTCCGCGGGTCACCGGTCCCCCACGCCGCCACACTGCCCTCACGGTGCAGGCGCAGCGCGGTCTCGGCGTCTCCGCGCTGCTCGGCGACGAAGCCGAGTTCGGCCAGGATCAGCGCGACGCCGTACTCGCCGTCGAGTTGCCGGCACCAGTCGAGCCAGCGCCGCAGGTGCATCTCGGCCGCGTCGAGGCGGCCCTCGCGGCGGGCGACCAGGCCGAGGCCCACCTCGGCGAACTGCTGCCCGAAGGTGTAGCTCTGCTCGGCGGCCAGCCGCAACGCCCGCTCGTGCAGCTCACGCGCCTGCGGGTAGTCGCCACCGAGCAGCGCGATACGGCCCAGCCCGGACATCTTGGTGGACGCCTCGTTCCACAGCCCCAGGGCTTCGGCCACCCGCAGCCCATCGCGATGCAGGCGGGCCGCCTCGTCGTAGCGGCCGAGCACTTCGGACAGCGACGCCAGGGCATCGGTGGCCTGCAACCGGCCCCAGCCGTCACCCAGATCGCGGAACAGGGCCGCACTCTCCTCGCCGTACTGACGGGTGGCGTCGAGATCCCCGCGCAGGATGCTGCGGGTGGCCAGCGCCGCCAACGCCGCCGCGGTCCCCCAGGCGTAGTCGAGGTTGCGGAACTCGCCCAGCGCCCGGTCCAGGTACTTCTCGGCGCTGTCCTGGCCACCGAATCCGATCCGGGTGAACCCCAGGAACCACCGGACGATGGCCCGGTCCACGGGATCGGCCACCTCGTTCTCCAGCTCGTCGAACCGGTCCAGGTCGTAACTGGCATCACCGGCCCGCAGCCCGAAACCCGCCTGCCAGGCCAGGGCGGTGGCGCGCGGGGAGCCGCCGTCGGTCGGTGAGCCGTCGAGGGCGACGGTGAACGCCCGCTTGGCCTCGGCCAGCCGGCCCCGCAGGAACCAGTACCAGGCCAGCGCGTTGACCATGCGCAGGGCCAGACCGTTCGCACCGAGCCGGGCCCCGGCGTCGAGTGCTGCCCGGAAGTTGGCCCGTTCGGCGTCCATCCGTTCCAGCCACCGGCGCTGGCTCGGGCCGCGCAGGTGCGGCAGCACCCGTTCGGCCAGGTCCGCGTGGTAGCGGGCATGCCGCAACCGGACGTCGGCCTCCTCGCCGGCCTCACGCAACCGCTCGGCGCTGTAGGCGGCGACGGACTCCAGCAGGCCGTAGCGGCGCACTCCGGCGACGTCGGTCACGGTGACCAGCGAACGGTCCACCAGTCGGGCGACCAGGTCCAGCACATCGGCGCGGCCGACCACACCGCCGGCGCAGACGTCCTCGGCCATCTGCAGCGGGCAGCCGCCACTGAACACGGCGAGGCGGCGCAGCACCACCCGTTCCGGCTCGGTCAACAGCTCCCAGGTCCAGTCGAGCGCGGCGCGCAGGGTCCGATGCCGGGCCGGCGCACCCCGCATACCCTGGGTCAACAGGGCAAACCGGTCCTCCAGCCGGGCCGCCAGTTCGTGCACCCCGAGGGCCCGCACCCGGGTCGCGGCCAGTTCCAGGGCCAGTGGCAGGCCGTCGAGGCGACGGCAGATCGCATCCACCGCCTCGACGGTGTTCTCGTCCAGCACGAACCCGGCCGACGCGTCGGTGGCCCGGGCCACGAACAACTGCACCGCGCTGGAGGTGGCGGCCTGCGCCAACGAGGTGGGCAGCGCCAGCGGCGGCACCGTCCACAACCGCTCCCCCGCGATGCCCAGCGGTTCCTGGCTGGTGGCCAGCACCCGTACCCCCGGGGCGGCCTGCAGCACCAGCCCCACCAGCTGGGCTGCGGCAGCCACCACATGTTCGCAGTTGTCCAACACCAGCAACATCTGCTTGGCCCGTACGGCACTGGTCAGCCAGTCCTCACGGGCGGTCGTACGCACCCCCAACGCGATGGCGACCTGGTCGGCGACTGCGGAGAACGGGTCCGGCTCGTCCGGGCCGGCGGCGACGATGGACAGTTCCACCAGCCACACCCCGTCCGGGTACTGACCGGCGATCTGCCGGGCGGCGGCCAGCGCGAGACTGGTCTTGCCGACGCCGCCGATGCCGTGCAGCGTCACCAGACGGCTGGCCTCCAGCAGGGCCCGCACCTGCACCACCGCGGCGTCCCGACCGATCAGGCCGCTGACCGGCGCGGGCAGGTTGGTCACCGGACGCGCGGTGGTGGTGATCGGGGTGGGCGACGGCGCCAGCACCGGATCGCGTTCCAGAATCGACTGCCGCAGCGTGAGCAGTTCGGCGCCCGGCTCCACCCCGAGCTCCTCGGCCAACAGCTCGCGCAGCTCGTCGAACCCGGCCAGCGCCTCGCTCTGCCGGCCGCTGCCGTACAGCGCCCGCATGTGCGCGGCGCGCAGCCGCTCCCGCAGCGGGTGACGTACCACCAGGTCGGCCAGTTCGCTGACCAGGAGACGGTGCTCGCCCAACTCCAGCATCGCGTGCGCCCGGTCCTCCAGGGCAGTCAGCCGCTGCTCCTCCAGACGGGCGATGGCCGGGCGGGCGAACTCGGCATCGGTGAAGTCGGCCAGCGCCGGTCCACGCCACTCGGCGAGCGCGTCACCCAGGATCGACACCCGGTCGCGGGTGTCGGTGGCGGCACGGGCCCGGTGCAGCCGGTACTCGAACCGGCGGGCATCCACATCGTGGTCGGACACGTCGAGCAGGTAGCCCGGGGGGCGGGACACCACCACCCGGGTGCCCGCACCGGACTCGGCCTTCTCCAGCGCACGGCGCAGCTGCCACACGGTCGTGTGCAGAGCTCCGATCAGGTTGCCGGGTGGCTCGTCGCCCCACAGCACGTCGGCCAACGCGTCCGCCGACACCGGCCGCCCCTCGTGCACCAACAGCACCGCAAGCAGCGTCCGGACCTTGTGGCCGGGCAGGTGTGCCGGGCGGTCGTCCGCGGGCCACACGGCCAGGTTCCCCAGAATGCCGAAACGCATAGACACATACGATACGGGGTCTCAAGCACACGCTCAGTCATGGGAGTTGCTACGCAGAGAGGTTGGCCCGCGGCGTAAGAGCGGACCGAGAGAGTTCTTGGAGAGCCAACCGGCAGATTGTGCGCAGAGCAGGGTGGCCGATCGTGCCCGCCCGAGGAACGCCCGTTCAACAAAAGGGGATTCAACATGGCTGCGGACAGCCGCGCACCAGTCACCGTCATCGGCCTCGGCGCGATGGGTTCGGCCCTGGCCCGGGCCTTCCTCGCCGCCGGACATCCGACGACGGTCTGGAACAGGTCACCCGACAAGGCCGACGACCTCGTCGGCCAGGGAGCGGTGCGGGCCGCGACGGTCGCCGACGCGATGTCGGCCGGCAACCTGATCGTGATCTGCGTCCTCGACTACCGGGCGATGCGCGAGATCATCGACTCCACCGGCCACTCGCCCGCCGACCGGGTGATCGTGAACCTCACCTCCGGCACGCCGGGCGACGCCCGCGCCACTGCGGCCTGGGCCCAGGAGCAGGGCATGGAGTACATCGACGGCGCGATCATGGCGACGCCGTCGATGATCGGCTCGGAGGAGACGCTGATCTTCTACGGCGGCCCGCAGGAGGTGTACGACGCGCACGCCGACACCCTGCGGTCCATCGCCGGCGCGGGCACCTACCTCGGGGAGGAGCCGGGGCTGCCGTCGCTGTACGACGTGGCCCTGCTCGGCCTGATGTGGACCACCTGGGCCGGCTTCATGCACTCGGCGGCACTGCTCGCCTCGGAGAAGGTGCCCGCAGCGGCCTTCCTGCCCTACGCGCAGGCCTGGTTCGAGTACGTCATCTCACCGGAGGTGCCGAACCTGGCAACCCAGGTCGACACCGGCGCCTACCCGGACAACGACTCCACTCTCGGCATGCAGACGGTGGCCATCGAACACCTGGTCGAGGCCAGCCGTACGCAGGGCGTGGACCCGACCCTGCCGGAGTTCCTGCACGCCCGGGCCGAACAGGCCATCCGACGCGGGCACGCGGGCGACGGCTTCGGCGCCGTGTTCGAGGTGCTGCGCGCACCCGCAGCCCAGTAGCCCAGTCCCGACAAGCAGTGCCTGAACGGCGGACACAGACCCGCCATCACGAGCGGAGGTACCAGACGTGTCGGTGAGGACGCAACCACGAGCCGGAGTGCGCGAGTGGCTCGGCCTGGCAGTGCTCGCCCTACCCACGTTGCTGTTGTCGGTAGACGCGACAGTGCTCTACCTCGCGTTGCCGCACCTGACGACGGATCTGTGGCCGACCGCGACGCAGACGCTGTGGATCGTCGACATCTACGGATTCATGATCGGAGGCTTCCTCATCACCATGGGCACCCTCGGCGACCGCATCGGCCGCCGACGGTTGCTCATGATCGGTGCGCTCGCGTTCGGGGCGGCGTCGGTGCTGGCGGCGTACGCCACCGACCCCACCGTCCTGATCGCGGCGCGGGCCCTGCTCGGCGTGGCCGGCGCCACCCTGATGCCGTCGACATTGGCGCTGATCACCACCATGTTCCGGGACCCGGGCCAGCGGGGCATGGCGATCGGCGTGTGGGCGGCGTGCTTCTCGGCCGGTCTGGCGGCAGGTCCACTGATCGGCGGCGCGCTGCTGGAGCTGTTCTGGTGGGGCTCGGTGTTCCTGCTGGCCGTGCCGGTGATGGTGGTGCTGCTGGTGGCCGCGCCGGTTCTGCTGCCCGAGGCGAAGGATCCGCAGGCCGGCCGGATCGACCTGGTGAGCGTGGCGCTGTCGCTGGCCGCGATGCTGCCGGCGATCTACAGCCTCAAGGTGATCGCGACCGAGGGCATCGAGGTGGGTGCGTTGGTCGCGCTGGTGGCCAGCGTCGTGTTCGGGGTGCTGTTCGTACGCCGGCAGCGGACCCTGGCCGACCCCCTGCTGGACCTGCGGCTGTTCACCCGGCCGTCGTTCGTCGGGGCCCTGCTCGCCCTGCTGGTGGGCCTGGCCGTGGTCGGCGTGGTCTACCTGTTCGCCACGCAGTACCTGCAGATGGTCTCCGGTCTGTCGCCCCTGGCTGCCGGGTTGTGGCTCCTCCCGTCGGCCGTCGCGATGATCGTCACCTCGATCGCCGCGCCGGTGCTGGCCCGCAAGGTCGCCCCTGGGCTGCTGGTGGCGGCGTCACTTGTCGTCTCGGCGGTGGGTTACGTGCTGCTGGCCTTCGTGGACGGCCCGAACGGGATGGCACTGGTGGTCGCCGGGCTGGTCGTGATCTACCTCGGCATCGGACCGATGATGGCGCTGGGCACCGACCTGGTGGTGAGCCGGGCCCCGGCCGAGCGGGCAGGATCGGCTGCCGCGATGTCGGAGACCAGCATGGAGTTCGGGCTGGCCCTGGGTGTGGCCGTACTCGGCAGCCTCGGCGCTGCGGTGTACCGGTCGGAACTGCCCGGCGGCACGCCGGCGGAGGCGACGGAGTCCCTGGCCGGGGCGCTCGCGGTCGGCAACGCGGACCTGGTGGCGGCGGCCCGCGAGGCGTTCACCTCCGCGCTGAACGCGGTCGGCTGGGCCGGCGCGGTCGCCGCCGTCGGGATCGCGGTCGTGACCGCTCTGCTGGTACGGGGTCCTGAGGCTGGGCCGAACCAGTCGGTGATGGAGGAGGCAGCGACCAGCCGCAACTGACATCTACGGCGGGTCGTCGCACCAGATAACAAAAACAGACACAGCCGGAGAGCACCGTCGCTCATTCTGCCGGACGTGGTGGGGACGGGGCCGGACAGGCTCCGTCCCCATCCGAATAAGGGGGAGATGATGTTCAGAGTTCTGGGCCCGCTGGAAGTACTGATAGACAGCCGTCCGATTCGGCTCGGCGGAATCAAGCAACGCGCCACTCTCGGTTTTCTGCTGCTCAAGGCCAACCAGGTGGTGCCGACCAGCCAGTTGCTCAGTGCGCTCTGGCCGGACAAGGACCCGCCTGCGTCGGCGCGCAAGGTCCTGCAGAACGCAGTGTGGAGCCTGCGGGCCGCGTTGTCGGTGACCAAGGGAACGGACATGCTGCGCCTGTCCACCCAGGCGCCGGGCTACATACTGCAGGTCGATCCGGCCTACGTGGACCTGTTCCGCTTCCACCAGCTGGCCGAGCGTGGCCGCGACGAGAAGGCCCAGCCGGATCGCGCCGCGGCCATACTCCGCGAGGCCCTCGCCACCTGGCGCGGCACCGCGCTGTCCGACCTGGTGGAGAACGGCATCTCGTGGCCGGAACTGGCAGCGGTGGAAAACGCCCGCCTGGACACCCAGCAGGACTGGTTCGACGCGGAACTGGCGTGCGGACGGCACCAGTCGGTGCTCGGTGAGTTGAAGGCCATGGTCGAGGCGCATCCGTTGCGGGAGCGGGCCTGCGGTCAACTGATGCTGGCCCTCTACCGCTGCGGGCGCCACGCCGACGCCCTCGCCGTCTACAGTGGCCTCCGCACGTCCCTGGTCGAGGACCTCGGGCTGGAGCCGGGCCCGGCGCTGCAGAAGCTGCAACACGCCATCCTCACCCACGACCCCTCGCTCACCCTCGACCCGGCCACCGTCCCGGCGCCCGCCCGTGACGTCGCCGTGGTGCGGCCGCCACGCCCGATGCCGCCGATCCCGGCACCCCGGGGACCCTCCGACCCGCGACGGGCACACCTGACGTTGGCCATGGTGCGAGTGCGCACCTGCGCAGATGCCACCGATCCGGTCCGCGTCGACTACGAACTGGCGGCGGCGACCCGCATGGTGCGCTCGGGCATCGAGGAACTGGGCGGCACGGTGGCCACGTCCATCGGGTCGGCGACACTCGCGGTGTTCGGCAGGCCACCCACACGCGGCGGCGACGAGGAACGCGCGGTGCGTGCGGCACTGACCCTGCGCGACTGCTTTGCCGACGGAATGGGACGCGGCCTCGTCATGCAGGTCGCGGTGGCGACCGGTGAGACGCTGGTGCTGACCGAGCCGAACTCCCGACTGACTGTCAGCGGCGCCCTGGTCGACCGGTGCCACCAGATGCTGTCGGCCGTACCGGAGGGAACGGTGTGGGTCTGCCCGCGCACCCGCGAGCTGATCGGAGACGGTTTCGACGCCCTGCCGGCCGCAGAAGGGGCATGGGAGATTCGCGGCGTCGGTGGCCACGACCCCGAGCGTGACAGTGATCTGGCCCTGATACACGGCCTGCTGGAGCGGGCGTTGCGGCGCAACAGCCCACACCTGGTGACCGTCCTCGGCGACTCCGACGACCTGCTCGACCGGCTGACCGGGCTGGTGAACGGACCCCGGGTCCTGGACGGCCGCACCGTCCCCGATGATCCGCTGAGCGCGGCGGCCGAACTGGTGACCGAGTTGTGCGCAGTCGCACCGGAAGACACACCGGAGGTGGTACGCGGCCGGTTGCGGACGACTCTGGGCGCAGGCGGTCCGGCAGAGTCCGTGGTGTCGGCGTTGCTGCCGCTGCTGCGCCCGGAACATTCGGCGCAGCCGGGCACCCTCGCGGCGTGGCAGCTGCTGCTGGAACAGGCGGCGCGAGCCCAGCCGCTGGTGGTGCTCCTGCGGGATCTGCACCTGGCCGGCGACGACCTGCTCGACGCTGTCGAGGAACTGGCCGATCTGAACGCGCCGTTGCCGCTGCTGGTGGTGGCGGCGGCCCGGTCGGCGCTGCTGAAGCGCCGGCCGAGCTGGGGCGGCGGTAAGCCCCACGCGGCGTGCATCACCCTGGACCCGCCCCAGAGCGGCACGATCAACCGGCTGCGCCACCTGATGGCGTCCGCCAGCATCGGCGGCCGCTGCGACGGCGAGTTACCCGACCAGTGGCGCAGGCCGGCGCCGCTGACCCCGCCGTGGGACCTCGGCCGCCCCGAGCCGCGCCTGGCGGCGTTGGATGTGCCTCCACTGACCCATGGCATCCGGCTCACCACGCCTGACTCCGCCGATACGCTGTGCCGCGCCGTGTTCGATGACGTAGCCGACGATGAGTTGGCTCTTGCCAGCACAGTCCGTCTGGACGGCCCATGTCCGCCCCCGCGCTGACGACGCCGCGATGGGTACATGGGTACGCCTGTCGTACAAGGTCAGTGGCGATGATCGCCGGGGCGGTGATCGAGAAGCCGTAGGCCTCCCGTTGCTGAAGCCACGCCGAATCCGGTGGAGCCCTCGGTCTTCCGGGTCTTCTCGTCCCCATGCGCGTGAGGAACGCGAAATCGGTTGTCACCGATGGCACGTTTTGCGAGGTTGAGGGTGTGAGCGCCGATCCCGATACCGTTCCCGTGCCGGTTCGCCGCCTCGTTGACGCAGCGGCCCTTGAGGACCAACGCTCGGAAAAGTCCCGTTAGGCAAGATCGGCTCTGGTGGGGTGGGGCGGTGTCGCGTACGGTGATCGGTCGTGTCATCGACGGTGAGCTTTTTGTCGCAGGCGGAGTGGGACGGGTTCGGCCGGTACGCCGAGACGCCGCCGGACCGGGGCACGCTGGAGCGGTTCTTCTTCCTCGACGACGCGGATCGTGAGCTGGTCGAGGGGCATCGTGGGACGCACTCACGGTTGGGGTTTGGGCTGCAGTTGGTGACGGTTCGTCATGTGGGCCGGTTTCTACCGGATCCGTTGGACGTGCCGGCGTCGGTGGTGGACTACCTGGCGGTGCAGCTGCGCATCGACGATCCGTCGTCGGTGAAGCGGTATCTGGAGCGGCGGAACACCCGGTATGAGCACCAGGCGGAGATCGCTGCGGTGTACGGGTACCGAGACTTCGCGGCGGCCGAGGGCGAGTTCTTGCGGTGGTTGGATGATCAGGCGTGGACCACCGGTGAGGGGCCGAAGGCGTTGTTCTACGCCGCGGTGGCGTGGCTGCGGCAGCGGCGGGTGCTGCTGCCGGGGGTGAGCACGTTGGCGGAGGCGGTGGCCAGCGTGCGTAACGCGGCCCAGCAGCGGCTGTACGCGGTGTTGGCGCAGGCGGTCAGCGCGCAGCAGGCGGTGGAGCTCGAGGCGATTCTGCGGGTGCCGGAGGGTCGGCGCCGTTCGCAGCTTGACCTGTGGCGCCACGCCGAGCGCAGCACGACGGGCAAGGGGATGAGCGCGGCGCTGCACCGGGTGACGCAGATCGCCGGGTTGGGGATGCGCGCGGTCGAGGTGCCGGCGGTGCCGGCCCGGCGGGTGATCGGCTTGGCCCGGTACGGAATGGCGGCGAAGGCGCCGAAGCTGGCCGGGCACCCGTACGAGCGCAAGTTGGCGACGCTGCTGGCCACGGTGCGGTGGCTGGAGGTCCAGGCCACCGACGACGCCCTCGAGCTGTTCGACGTGTTCATGACCAACGAGCTGATCGGCCGGGCGGGCAAGAACGCGGACCGGCAGAAGCTGCGCCGCCTGCCGGGGCAGTCCCGGCACGTCGCGGTGCTGGCGAGCGCGGTGCAGGTGCTGTTCGAGGCCGACGGTTGGGGGGAGGCGGTGCCCCTGGACCTGGTGTGGGAGGCGATCGACACCGCGGTCGGGTCGCGGGCCCGGCTGGCCGCCGCGGTGGCGGGGGTGCAGGAGATGATTCCACCGCCGGCGGCGGATGTGCACGGGCAGTGGCGGGCGCAGGTGGTGGAACGCTTCGCCACGGTGCGCCCCTTCGTGCGGCTGCTGTGCGAGGTGATCGAGTTCGGGGCGACGGTGGACGCCGCGTCGGTGCTGGCCGCGATGCGCGACCTGGCGCACCTGCTGGAGGCGCGCCCGAGCGAGCGGGTGCCCAAGGGATATCTGGACGCACGGAAGGTCAACGTCGACATCGTGCCCAAGGGCTGGTGGCAGCAGCTGGTGTTCCCCTCCGACCGGCCAGCCGGCACGGTGGACCGCAACGCGTACGTGTTCTGCGTGTTGGAGCTGTTCCACACGGCGCTCAAGCACCGCGACATCTACGCGGTCGTCTCCGACCGGTGGGCCGACCCGCGGGCCAAGCTTCTCGCCGGGCAGCGGTGGCAGCAGGTGCGAGGGCCGGCGCTGTCGGCGCTGCAACTGCCCGACCGCCCCGACGAGCTGTTCGACGAGCTGACCGCCACCGTCGACGCCGCGTGGCGGGCCGCCGCCGGTGGGATCGTGCCGGACGGACCAGTCACCGTCGACGCCGACGGCCGGTTGCACCTGGCGAAGGACGACGCCCTGGACGAGCCGCAAAGCCTGGTCGACCTGCGGGCGCGGACCTCGGCGATGCTGCCCGAGGTCGACCTGCCCGAGATGATCCTGGAACTGATGGCGCTGTACCCGGCGTTCCCGGCGGCGTTCACCTCGATCTCCGGCAGCACGTCGCGGCTGGGCGACCTGCACGTCTCGGTCGCGGCGCTGCTGACCGCGCACGCGCTCAACGTCGGTCTCGGCCCCGTCATCGCCGGCGCGGACGCGTTGACCCGCGACCGGCTCGCCCACGTCGACCAGTACTACCTGCGCCCGAACTGCTACCGCGGCGCCAACGCAGTGTTCGTCGACGCCCAGGCCGAGCTCGGCCTGGCGCAGCTGTTCGGCGGCGGGCTGGTCGCCGCGGTCGACGGGATGCGCTTCGTGGTCCCGGTGCGCAGCGTCGATGCCCGGCCGAACCCGAAGTACTTTGCCCGCAAACGCGGCGTGACCTGGCTCAACATGATCTCGGATCAGGCCATCGGCCTGACCGGGCGGGTGCTGTCGGGCACCCCCCGCGACACCCTGCACTTCGTCGACCTGGTCTACGACCCGCACGGCGGGCCCCGACCCGAGGTCCTGATCACCGACGCCGGCTCGTACTCGGACCTGATCTTCGGCATCGTCACCCTGCTCGGCTTCGACTACCGGCCGGTGCTGGCCGACCTGCCCGACACCAAGCTGTGGCGCATCGACGCCAGCGCCGACTACGGCTACCTGGACCGCACCGCTCGGGGCCGCAGCGACCTGGGCAAGATCGCCCGGCACTGGCCGGACATCCTGCGGGTGATCGCCTCGATCCACACCCGGGAGATCTCCGCTCACGACGCGATCCGGGTGCTGCAACGCGACGGCCGGCTCAACGCCCTCGGTGAGGCGATCGCCCACTACGGCAGGATCTTCAAGACCCTGCACGTGTTGACCCTGGTCGAGGACCCGGCGTACCGGCGGGAGATGAAGCGGATGCGCAACCTGCAGGAGCAGCGCCACGGCCTGGGCCGCAAGGTGTTCCACGGACGCAAGGGCGAGGTGTACCGGGCATACCACGACGGCATGGAAGACCAACTCGGCGCCCTCGGCCTGGTCCTCAACTGCGTGACCCTGTGGAACACCCTCTACCTCGATCACGCCATGGACACCCTGCGAACCCAGGGCTACCCGGTGCGCGACGCCGACGCCGCCCGCCTGTCGGTCTACCAGCACGCGCACCTCAACGTCCACGGCCACTACTCGTTCGTGCTACCCGACCTCGCCGGCGGGCGGCGCCCGCTGCGCAACCCCGACCAGCGGTAAAGCCGCTGGGGAGCATCAGAACAGAAGTCACGCTAGGTCCGGGCCGCGTCCGCAGCGAATGCCGGCGACCGAGCCAGGCCCTCGGCAACGCGCAGACCCCTCCCGCCTGCTGACAGGCTGCACCCATGAGGTGTACCACGAGTTACATCGACATTCGTGGAGGTGGTTGTTGTGACCAGAGCCCACAGACTCCGAACTCTGCGCCGCGCATCCGTCGCGGCGTGCTGCGCTGCTGCGGTGTTCCTCGGCGCGATGCCCACCGCCGCGGTGGCATCGCCAGCACTATCGGTAGCGTCGCAGCCGTCATCGCCCTCGCGGGCGGGTCACTTCGCGCCCTACCCGGGTGGGGTCAGCCCGCAGACGGAGTCGTCCAATATCAGTGCCGGCGGCTGCACGTACCGGCAGGCCGTTGATGACCCTCACCTGTCCGGTGGGGAAACCTCTGTTCACGGCTGGTGGATCAAGGTCTCCGGCAGTTGCCCCGATAAATCAGACGTGTCGGTGAATTTGCAGGGCTACTTCTGTGACTCCTTCTCGTGCTACTGGGTGACGGTCGGGTCGGGCAGCGGCAGGTACTACCCCGGGGGTGGCTCCGGCCAACGCGCCACTGGGAGAAAGGCGTGCTCGAACTCCTCGACGGTCGGCTGGCGCGGTGTCGTGGACGTGGACCTACCCGGGATTATCGACCCGTCCGGCACCACTACGGGGACCATTCAGAACCTCGCGTGCAGTCCCTGACCGCCTCTGCGCCAATTCGGACCCCGTGGACGGCAAAGCTTGTTTCAATAGGACGTGCTCCAGCCGCACCAGCGTCGGAGTGCGTCGCAGCATCTGATCGGGTTGAACGGTCTACCGCGATGAGCTTCGACGCGGCAACGCGGGACCTCCGAGGAAGTGAGCGACGTGGAGAGCGGTTGGCATGCGTACCCGGACGCCGCTGACGATCACGCCGATCTTCGCCCGGTCAACCCAGGACGAGTCGTAGGGCTGGGTGCGATCTGCGACATCCGACCGGAACGCCTTGACGACCCGGACGCCCAGAGCTTCTCGGTCAGTGAATACGCCGCGCTCGATGACGGCCGCCGCGTGATCTTGCATAATGCTCGTGGCTTCACGATCGGCCGGACGTCCGGTAGCACACGCGACGATGCTGTCCCGGACCACGTGGCCCGGGACAGCATCATCCACGCGACGTTGAACGCCGTTCTTCCTGACGACGACGAAAACCCCGAGACACACCCGTGGGCGGAGCTGGCCGACCTGGCTCGGGCTCGCGGCCTGAAGGCCTCTGCCGAAGACCTGCGCGGTCTTCCATACGACGTGATCCTCACCGACGACGTGCTTCGCTGGCTCGCAAAGCCCTGAGGCCGACGACGGATCGAGGCGCTGATGGCCAAGCCCGACGAGCAGGTGGCGTGGGAATCGCTACGCGGCCGGCCTCCGGCCCGGCCGCGCTGACGCCTACCGGCAACGGGTGGCCGGGTCGCGGCGTTGCTGCCAGCGGCGCAGCGCCTCCGGTGACACCCGGGCGTAGCGGGCCAGAGATGCCACCGAGGTGTGCCCGGAGAACGACAGCAGGGTCGAGGTGTTCGCCCCGTCCTCCGCGGCGTGGGTCAACGCGGAGTGCCGCAGCTGGTGCAGCGTCGCGCCGCCGGTCGCGGCGGTGAACGTCTCGGCGGCGCGGCGGTAGGACAGCCGGGCCTGCCCGGTCGGCTCGTAGACGTCGCCCGGGGCCAAGGGCACCCGGGCGCGGCGGTCGGTGAGGAACACCGGCCCGCCGGACCGCCCTTTGAGCAGGCGGGGTAGCAGCCGGGCGGTGCCTGTCTGCCACACGATCACGTCGACGGCGTTGCCCTTGCGGCGCACCTTCGCGCACCGGTTGCGCAGGTCGAGGTCCTCCACGTCAAGCGCGAGGACCTCGCCGGCGCGGGCGGCGCTCTCGTACAGCAGCCGCCACAGCGTCCGCTCCCGCAGCGGCAGCTCCTCCCGGCCCAGCAGCGCGGTGATCTCCGCCCGGCCCAGCGACCGGGTCCGGTCCGGTGCCCGGCCACGCCGTCGCAACGCCCGGCTCGGATCGCCGGCCAGCCAGTCCTGCTCCCGCCAGTAGCCGATCGCCGAGCGCAGGGTGTCCAGGTTGCGGTTGAACGTGGCCGGCGCCCGCTCACCCCACCGGACGGTGAACCAGGCAACCAATCCCGCCGCGGCGGCCGGGGTGTCGAGCACCGCCAGCGGGGTAGCCGCGCCCAGGTGCTCCCGCACCTGCCGCAGGGTGGAGGCGTAGACCCGACGGGTGCCAGCGGTTTCTGGGTGATCGAGGGTAGCCAGGAAGCCGTCGATCGCCTCGACCACGGACGGCCCCGCCACCGAGCGCAGCCGGCGCACCGTACCCATCCGGACCGCCCTCCCGCATCTATCGCAGAAAAGCACGGCGAGTCAGCACCGTGCCGGTCGCGGTCGGCTTGAGGTCGCCGCTTCCGCTCGGACACCTTATCGCAGAAAATCAATAGCTTTCTGCGATAGGGCCATCAAGGTGCCGCCCGCCGGCAAGTGGGCGCCCGCCTCCGCTAGACCCCCAACTCGGGCGTGGCTAATTGATCTTGCCTAACGGGACTTCTCCGAGCGTTGGTCCTCAAGGGCCGCAGCGCTGGTGTGCCGGCTGGTGGCGAGCCAGTTCCCGCAGTGGGCCGATCTGCCGGTTCGGCCTGTGCCGCGCGGTTGGGACAACCAGACGTTCCGGTTGGGTGAGCGTTTGTCGGTACGACTGCCCACCGCGCGGGAGTACGCCCTGGCGGTCGACAAGGAACACCGATGGCTGCCGGTGCTCGCGCCGCAACTGCCGCTGCCGGTGCCCAGGCCGGTAACGCGCGGCGTCCCCGCCCACGGGTACCGCTTCGACTGGTCGGTCTACGAGTGGATCGACGGGAAACCCGCCAGCCTCGACAGGATCGGCGACCTGACCGGGTTCGCGAAAGAGCTGGCCGCGTTCCTCGTCGCTCTGCGTCGCGTCGATCCGGCCACGGGGCCGCAGCCCGGACTGCACAACTGGTTTCGTGGCGGGCCCCTGCACGTCTACGACCCGCAGGTCCGCCGGGCGGTCGAGACACTGGACCACCGGATACCCCGCGACATCATCACCGAGATCTGGCAGTCGGCACTGACGGCGACCTGGGACGGCCGCCCGGTGTGGTTCCACGGCGACATGGCCCCGGGAAACCTCCTGATCCGAGACGGGGTGCTCGCCGCCGTCATCGACTTCGGCACCTGCGGGGTGGGCGACCCGGCGTGCGATGTGGCGATCGCCTGGACGCTGCTGTCCGGTCCGAGCCGCGACGCCTTCCGCGCCGGGCTCGATGTCGATGCGGCGACCTGGGCCCGCGGGCGGGCCTGGGCCCTGTGGAAGACCCTGATCACGTACGCTGGCGCGCTGCACGACGACCCGGCCGCGGTCGCAGAGGCCCACCGCGTCATCGACGACATCGTCTCCGAGCACGCGACGTCAGGGCGGTGATTCGAGCGCCGGTGCTGATTTCTCCCCACCCCACCGAAGGTGGTGATGAGGCGTACGTTCGCAGGGTGATGATGGGGCAAGCGACACTGTTCCTGACCGTGGGGCTTCCCTGTACGGGAAAGACCACAGCCGCCCGGCGCATCGAGATCGAGCAGGAAGCGTTGCGCCTGACGAAGGACGAATGGGTGAAGGCCCTCTACGGGCCCGAGAATCCACCATCGGCCGGGGACGTGATCGAGGGGCGGCTCATCCAGATCGGGCTACGCGCCCTCGAACTCGGCACCAACGTCGTGATCGACTTCGGCCTCTGGGACCGCAACGAACGTTCGGCGCTACGCCAGGCAGCAGCAGACCTCGGTGTGGCAGTGCAGATGCGCTACTTCGAACTCACTCTCACGGAACAGCGGAGACGACGCGACCGACGTCAAGCCGCAGCGCCACACACCACGTGGCCCATGTCCGATCGGGACCTCGCCGAGTGGGCTGAGCGCTTCGACATCCCCACGCCAGGGGAACTCGACGGCAGTGAACCCGTCGACAACCCACCGGCCGGGTTCACGACATGGGACGGGTGGCGCAGACATCGTTGGCCGTCAACAGTGTGCTGAGCCTGCTCGTCACGCGCCCCACGCCGTCCACCGGCAGGACAGTCAGATGAGTCCCTGAACGAGCATGGCTTCGGCGACCCGGAGGAAGCCGTTGATGTTCGCCCCGGCCATGTAGTTGCCGGGCATCCCGTACTCCTCGGCGGTCTCGAAGCAGCGGGCGTGGATGTCCTGCATGATCTGCTGGAGCCGCTGCTCGGAGTAGGTGAACGTCCATGAGTCGCGGCTCGCGTTCTGCTGCATCTCCAAGGCGCTGGTGGCCACACCACCGGCGTTGGCGGCCTTACCCGGGGCGAAACGTACACCGGCTTCGGTGAAGACCCGGATGCCGTCGGGCGTCGTCGGCATGTTCGCGCCTTCCACCACCGTGATGCAGCCGTTCGCGACAAGGGTTGCGGCGTCCGCGCCACTGACCTCGTTCTGTGTGGCGCAGGGTAGGGCGACCTCACAGGGCACCTCCCACACTCTGCGCCCGGGTACGAAGGTCGCGTGTCGTCGGGCCATGGCGTAGTCCCTGATCGGGCCGCGCTGCACCTCCTTGACCTGCTTGAGCACCTCGACGTCGATGCCCTTCTCGTCCACCACGTACCCGGAGGAGTCCGCGCACGCCACCACCACGCCGCCGAACTGCTGGACCTTCTCGATGGCGTAGATCGCCACGTTGCCGGATCCGGAGACCACCACCCGCTTGCCGTCGAGCCCGTCCCCGGCGGCACGCAGCATCTCCTCGGCGAAGAACACGCAGCCGTACCCGGTGGCCTCCCGACGCACCTGGGCGCCGCCGTACGCAAGGCCCTTGCCGGTCAGCACCCCGGACTCGTACCGGTTGGTGATGCGCTTGTACTGGCCGAACAGGTAACCGATCTCGCGTGCGCCGACGCCGATGTCACCGGCCGGCACGTCGGTGTACTCGCCGATGTGCCGGTACAACTCGGTCATGAAGCTCTGGCAGAAGCGCATCACCTCGCGATCCGAGCGACCCTTGGGATCGAAGTCCGCGCCGCCCTTGCCACCACCGATCGGCATACCGGTCAGGGAGTTTTTGAAGATCTGCTCGAAACCGAGGAACTTCACGATGCCCAGATACACCGACGGATGGAACCGCAGGCCGCCCTTGTACGGGCCCAGGGCGCTGTTGTACTCCACCCGGAAACCGCGGTTGACGTGCACCTCGCCACGGTCGTCCTCCCACGGTACGCGGAAGATCACCTGCCGCTCCGGTTCGCAGATCCGCTCGATGATCTTCGCCTCGACGTACTCCGGGTGCCGCACGAGCGCGGGACGGATGCTGTCCAGCACCTCGCGCACCGCCTGGTGGAACTCCTCCTCGCCGGGGTTGCGTCGGATCACACCGGTCAGAACGGCCTCGAACTTCTCATGCGTCGACAAATGGCCCTCCAGGCATGCTTCCTACGCGACCTCGCGCCAAAGACATCGGACGGGCCCGCGCGGCAGTCGTCCACCCGTCGTAGGCCCTGGTCTCGGTAACAGCATATGGGCGTCGAGATCCACGGCGACGCGCATGCCCCCAATCCTGGTATGTAGAACAGCAGGTGGCGTGGGGCCAGCCGGAGGGATGGAGCTTCATGACTGAGAGGAGAACCGCCGGTGTCGACAGGGGTAACTGTATTGCCACCCCCATCTCATTCGCCCAATGACGGGAGTCAGTAACGCAACATTTGAAGTCGTGTGCCGCAGGCAATGCGTTGGAAGACAGCCAATTCTTCCTCCATCCGCGGCGCGCGGCATGGGTGGTGCCAGCGGCCTGCGGGCGGAGCGGGTACGGCGGTCAGCTCTGCTGGTAGTTGACTGCGGCGAACCCGCACGGCTGGTGCAGGTGCAGGTAGTAGGCGCCCTCGCCGTAGTCGTCGAGGTCCGCGCCGCCGACCAGGCCCACATAGTCCATGGGCTGACCGCAGTCGGGGCAGTCGGCGTGCTCGGCGTCCTGAATCCAGTCGGGCCAGCCACCCAGGGTCGAGCCCCCGCGACTCCAAGCACCTGCCTGGTAGGGGCTCGGCCGGGCCGCGCCCGGGACAGGTGCCAGCGCCGGCGGATCCTCCGGCTCGGCGGAGCCGATGTAGTCGGGGCGGGTGTTGCCGGTCCACCAGGTGGTGCACCCGGTCGGCGTGACCTGGCTGTACAGCGTCGTGTAGCAGGCACAGAAGTGACAGGTCTCGATCACCAGCCGACCGGACCAGCCGGTGTGTGCCAACGCCGCAGCGACGGCAGGTTCCGTGGTGTCGAGGTCCGCGGCAACCCACAGCGGCGACGAGCACCACGGGCAGGTGGGGCCGTCCGCGCGGCGCGGCGTGTCGCGCATGACCCACTGGTACGCGGTGCTGCCGCACAACTCCCGGCGGCGGCCGTCCGGCGTGACCGTCCAACCGCCCTCATGCGCGTAGGTCAGCACCGGGACATACAGCTGGTCCGCGCCGCTCGGTGGCTCGGTCGACCAGCGGCGCAAGGCGTCCTCGGCGAGCGGGTGAGCGGTGTGCGCCAGGATGACCAGCAGGTGGTTGAGCCGCTCGGGTGTCCGGCCACCATCGATCCGCTCGATGATCCGGTGAACCACGTCGGCGTCTGCAGCCCGGTACAACTTCGCCGGCCACAGCACGTCCAGATCGAGCAGGGAGCCCAGGTGTGGTGTCAGCCTGCCCGGATCGGTGTCCGCGATCTGGCACAGTTCCTCGATCGCGTCGCCGTCCTCGGCGGCAACCTGTTGGATCAGCTCCTCGATCACGAGGGAATGCTAGCCAGACCGTCCCACCGGCCACCCAGCGGACCGACGGCCATGATGCCCCAGCACGTCATCGCCTTGTCTGTGCCGGTGTCAGCGGATGATCCTGGCGGTACGGTCCGGGCGTGGATCGGAGGATGCGGTGAGCTGGGTTGCCAACGTGATGCTGTCGGTGGGCCTGGAGGACCGCCTCAACGCGGAGGCGTTCAGCGACTGGCTCGACAGCCGGTGTCGTTGTCGTGAACCAGGCATGGGGCCGGGCGGCTGCGGCCGCCTGCGCTTCATCACCGGTGTGGACAATCAGTGGGGCGGACATAAGAACCCCGAGGGCGCTCTACGCCAGTACGCCCCTTCGTCGCCTGACGAGGAGGACGACGAGTTCTGGCCTCCCGTCGGGTCGTAGCCGTAGTCGAACGTCGCGCCCGACTCGACGGCGGCTGTCACCTGGCTCGGCGGTGGTGGGCTTCGTCGGTCGGGCAGACTTGTTCCTGCCCGGGTTTCTCGGCCGCCCCATACTGACCATTGCATCGGGCGCGCCACGGGCACGGGCATCTGACGTCGAGGAGGGTCGTCATGGCGTTGGTCAAGAAGGGCTCTCGGCTCATCACGGTTGACGGGATCACCTACAGGTGGCGAGTACGCGCCAGACCAACCTATGCCCAAGCGCTGTGTGAGAAGCCACTCGCTGTCGCTGTCGAACAGGTCGACTGCAAGGGCAGGGTGTTGTTGGTCAGCATGCCTCAGAACCATCCGAGCAACTGGTTTGGCGGGCCGGCGGTGCCCGCTCTCCCGTCGACGGTCGCGGCGATCGTCCGAGCAGCACTGGCCGAGGGATGGCAACCTACCCAGCCAGGCATGGCCTTTCATATGACTGCGCCGTCGGGCTGATGATGCGACGCTTCGGTGACCGGGCCACCTTCGCCGTGGAGATCGGCGAGGTCGAACCGCACCAACTCCGCATCGTCGACTTGTGGGCGGCTGGCAAGAGGCTGACCATCGGGGACAACTGGGCCTTCCTCCCGTTCCTCATCCGCGTTATGCGGTCAAGCGCGGCGCAGGTGCGCCGACGTGACATCAAGCCCTGTCCCTTTCCGGGCCGCGCACCGGAGGAGATCTTCCGGCTGCTCCACGCAGACGAGACGGAGTTCCGGGAGCAGTTCTGGTTCATGCGGTGGGGAGAGACGGTCGACAACGTCTCCATGTACGGCTACCTGGACGACGACCTGGTGATCGTCTTCGAGTTCTGGCGCGATGACCATCCCTTTCCAGAGGACCTGGGCAAGGTCTTCGTCGCCAGCATCCCGCCCGAGGAATTCGTGGCCACGGTCGAGGAAGCAGCCCATCTGCTGGACGCCGAGCTCGCTAACGTCGATCCGCGCCGGTGAGCAGACCGCACCGCCCTACCGCGTCAAGCTCACCTTGACGCGCGTACGGACGCTGCCGGGACAGCCTGAGTCGGCTCTCGTACCGCGGACCGCCCCACCGACAGACACCTCCACAGTGGCGCAGTTGGCCAACCTCGCCCTACGCGGCCTTGGCTCCCGAGGGCGCAACTCGTCACGGCGGCCACTCCCCTGCCAGGTGGCGTCCCGGTCGCTGGCCGCCACCAGCCCGGCGGCTCGCCACCGGGCGCTCAGCTCCGGGGACGGCGGGACCGTGCCCGCACCACAGATCCTCTGTCATTGCTGCAGGATGATGCCTCATGTTCTTGGATCAGCGGCAATTCCCCTTCCTGGCCGATCTTCGGGCACGGTGGGAGGCGATCCGGGACGAATGCCTTGCTCTGCCGCAGGACAGCTACCAGCCGTGGGTGCAACGCGAGATGTACGGCCAGGGCTGGAGCGTGTACGGACTGGTCGCCTTCGGCGAACGGATCGAGGAGGCGCTCGCCGCATGCCCGGACACTGCCTCCGCGTTGACGACGATCCCTCACCTGACGACCGCGGGATTCTCCCGGATGGCTCCCGGCACCCACATCACACCCCATGAGGGGTGGGTGACGACCGTGTACCGGGCCCATCTCGGACTGGTCGTGCCGGAAGACTGCGCACTACGGGTGGGCGACGAGACCCGGCAGTGGAGCGAAGGCCAGACCTTCGTCTTCGACGACACCGTCATCCACGAGGCGTGGAACTACGGCTCCAGCGACCGCATCGTGCTCTTGTTCGACTTCGCCCGTCCCGGCTGCGAGGACATGCCGCAGGACGAACTACCGACCACAGTGGCAGACCTCGTACGCCGCAAGAGATGAGCGATACGCCCGAGAGTCTCCACGACCCCCGCCTCATCCTGCCGTCCTGAGAACCAGCCATGAGCCGATGAGCGCCACCGCTCCCGGACGCATCATGCTTCCGGCAGCGCCGTTCGCGGTAGATCCGTGTACCTGGGTCCCAGGTGTGACCGGCCTGACCGAGCCGGCCTCGGCAACGTCCGGAGGCGGACCATCAGAATGGTGCGTACGTGGCTCGCCCCGACCACGGGGCAACCATGATTGCGAGGAGCAGACCATCGACAAGGCCGACACGATCACCCTCTGGCGGCCCACCGGGCAGGCCGAACTCGACCTTGTGGAGGCGTCAGGGTGGCGGGAGTGGCCTCCACGCCTGCCGGACCAGCCGATCTTCTACCCGGTACTCAACCGCTGGTACGCCACGAAGATTGCCCGCGAGTGGAACGTCCCTGCCGGTGGCGTCGGCTACGTGACTCGATTCGAGGTCCAGCGTGAGTACATGGACCGTTACGAGGTTCATCAGGTCGGTGGCCGCGACGTGCTGGAGTACTGGATCCCCGCAGAGGAGCTTGCGGACTTCAACGCCCACCTCGTCGGCGCGATCAGCGAGGAAGCCGACTATCGCGGCCCTGTAGGCGACCAGGAGTTCACCGACGCCCACCATGCGCTGGGCCGAGCCCTACCGGCCGCGTGGCGAACGTACCTGCAAGGTGCGTCGTGGTTTCGGCGAGGCTGGATGACAGGCGAGGCGTACGTTTGGCTCAACACCCCACGCGAGATGCTTGAGCTGCATCACGCATGGCACGAGAGCACCGACTTGCACCCCGGCATCGCGATCATCGGCGGCGACGGATCCCGCGAACAGCTCGTACTCGACCTGCGCAGCGACCCCGCACCGGTGCTCCTGGTCGACATCACGAGCAGCGGATGGGACAGCGCCATCCGGCAAGCCGATGATGTCGACGAGCTCATCGACCGCATCGAGGCGGGCACCTTCGACTTCGACTTCGACGATTAGCGGACACGGGCGAGCATGGTCGAACGCGCACCTCACGGCAGAAGCGTGCGGCTTCCCTCGGCACAGTCAGATCCCGAGGCGTTCGATCAGCTCTCAATGTTGGGCGCAACCTCGACCCAGTCCGCCGCTGTGCTCAGGTAGATCACCGATGGGGTGACTATGTAAGGTCTGTAGTCCAACGCAAACGGCTGGTCGGGTCCGGCTTCTTCGACGCGACGCCGGGCTGCCCGCTGAGGCTCAGTCGTTGTTTCGCTCGGTTCGGCTTGCTGATGCGAGATGTTCCGGGAGTCGGTCAGTGGCCATGGAGATCGCTTCGGCTGGGGTGGCAACCTGTGCCAGTGGCGGACCGTTCCACCATTCCTTGACGGTGTATGCGCCTCCCTGGGAAGCCAGTAGAGTGGCGAAGCTCGGGGTGAAGGGGTATGGGGTTGCGGAGAAACTCAGCGCCCAGTGGCTGGTGTAGGGATAGAGCTTGCGCAGCTTCGGCTCAGCGTGGGCCGCTTTGATTAGTGCTTCATACTCAGGCCAGCCTGATTCCTTGGCGTCCTTGAGCAACCACTGCCATTCTGAGGCGATGACGTCGGCGGGGTTGCCGTCCGGGACCTCGAAACGTCCGGTCAGGATGTCGAACGGCGCGGCCTGGGCGATGTCATCCAGAGCAGCTCCTTCCGCCCAGCCGAGCACCACTGCAGGAAGCTGGCGCAGGTCAGGAGTGGTTCCGCTGATCAGGATCCCGTTGTTGGCCGAACCCTGGATCCGCCATCTGGGTTCAAAATGCCAGGCTGACACGAACAGTGTTTCCCGGTGCGGGAGAACGCTGCTGATCGTTGCATGACGAAGGGGATCGGACGGGGTGACGACCATCGTGAGGGACATACCTTGGTCGGCTGCTACGACGTGCAGCGCCGCGGCAAGGCTGCCGTACGCTGCCACCTCCGGATATAGCAGAGCCGGCTCGGGCTCTTCTCTCAACGTCGACTCCGATCAGGTGGCAGAACAGGGGGTTCTTACTGTGGCACGGGACGCCGTCAACTCGGCACGACCGGACGCCGATCCGACCGAGCATCGTACGTCGCGTAGCGCGCGACTCGCGGCTAGTTTCGGACGCTGTCGGTGACTCCTGTCGAGTCAGGAGCAGTCGAATCGATGGTCGTGGGGACGCTCCGGACATGACGTGCAGACGAAGATGTAGACGCCGCCAGCGTCGCCGAGCACCAATCCTGTCGGGTTCTGAAGTGACCGCCACGGATGGTCATCCGGGCCATCAAAGCTCCAGCCGGCCATTGCGGGCCGGTCCTCCAGCGGGACCCAACGCCGCTCGCCGCCCCGGCTGAACTCCCAGGTAGCGATGGTGAGCAGGTGCTCCATCCGAACCCCGCAGGTGCAGACCGGCCAGTCAGGCGGCTGTGTCCAGCCGGGGTAGCCGCCGACCTTGATCCCGGAAGCGACCGCCAGGTCGGTGTCGTACTGCCAGCCGTGGTCAGCCTCGACCCGACGCGCCGTTTCCTGAATCTGCGACCACACCTCACGCGGTAGGTCGTACGACGGGTACTCGACGACCCGCTCGGGATCGACGACGCACGCGTCGGGCACGTACCAGGCTTCGGTGTCCTCGTGGGGCGGGGGCACGGCCGTCAGCCGGGGTCCGATCGCAGATCGTCGCCGCCAGCGCAAGCGTGGCAGCGGAGCAGTCCAGGGGTCATGGTCGAACGGGCACCACAGCACCTGCAGCACGTCCGAGTCCTCGGGGAATGGCAGCTCGGGCACATCGTCGGCAAGTAGTTGCAGGACCGGCACGAGTGGTACCCCAGCCTCGGCGGGATGATCGTCCAGACCTCCACCGTCACAGGTTGGCCAGGGCTCGTTCGCCGGCCAGAGCAGCGGCCCGCCCACGGAGCTCTGCTCGACCGACGGTGAGCCCTTGCGTGGATGCAGCCGGATAGTCGTCCGCGCGAACCCATGCAACTGCGGGAAGACCGCTTCCACATCGATCGAAGGCAGCGGGGTGGTATGCACGGCCGAGATCGTACGGGCAAGTCGCCTTCGTCTCTGGGAACACCTCGCCGGCAAGCGCGATCGGTGCCAGATGCCTACACCCGATCTTGGGTCTACCCCTCAAAGGGCCGCGTTCTACCAGCGCGCCACCGGATTCCACCACATCCCAAGTCTGACGACGAGTTCGCCGGGCTTACCCGGGACAACGGGCTGTTCATCGGCTTTCAACGAGTCAACGACTACCAGCCGCAACGCTGGCCCCCGTAAGACCGTGCTCCAACAGCTATACGTCGACTTCGCAGCGGAGGACGTCGAGGCGACCGCGACTGACCACCACGGCCCTGCGAGCAGAGTCAGGCCACCGCATGCGACCCAGGCCCACGCTGTACCCCATTCCGACGCCGCCACCCAGCCCAGTTGAGCACGATGCCACGACCGCGGCCGGAACCATGCCTCGCTGGGCAAGCGGGTGCATCGGACCGAGTCGCAGCACGACCCATGGCGAGGTCAGGCACGTCAGCAGGATTCGGCGACGCCCTGCCGGCTGCGCTGGCCCGTATCGCCGGGCCAGCAGAGCCCACCGGTGGCAGAGCCGAACGTGCGCGCCGTCGAAGCTGGGCTACGGTGATGCGCGCTCCTGCCCGTCCGTGCGCCCGGACGGAGACGTCGTCGTCGCATTCCCCTCTGCCTATCCATGAAGATGCGCGGCCTGCGCAGCGCATTCTGGGCATGACCGGGATGCCGACGACCGACACCTACCGTCACCCTAGGTGACGAGCAGATCGCGAAGCGGACGTGTGGGCACGCGTCGCCGTGCGCGTTCTCCGGCATCAAGATTGTCGCCGGCACCACCGGACGCATGGACAACGGTCGTACCTGAGCGGGAGCGGCGATGCTACGGACTGCTTTCCGTTCGCGAGGGTTCAACGGCGGCGGCCGGCACCGTCGCGATCACGTAATCCTCGGTCAGGTCCGGCTGCACGTCGACCATCGCATTCCTACCGAGGTAGCGGACGACGAACGTGGTCTCGCGCAGCCACATCTCGTCGTAGTCGGCAAGACTCTCTGGCACCTCACCCACGAGTCGCACTTCGTCACCCGGCTTGATCGTGGCATCTGCCGGAGCCTCATCGCGTTGGATGGCCGTGATCGCGTGGATGAGAGCCTTCAGTGGTTCGGTGTCCGCGCCGTAGTGAACCAGATGGCCCGCCTGGCCGAAGATGACCTCGGCCTGGGACCTGCTCAAGTCGGCGAGCGCCTCGGCCGCACCGGCCGCCAGTGCCGGGCTCCCCGACGTGCCGAGTTGCGCCGCCATCGCCAGAAGCAGGCGATCGATGACAAGTTCCGTAGTCTCCTCGTCCGTCACCCGGCGAGCCTACGACCCCGCCGGCGGCACACGCTTGGACGTTGCATCTCGCTGCTTGGAGTCCGGCGACGAGGGACTGGTGAAGCTTCTCGGTCTGGCGGCTGGCGTTCCTCCACGGCGGGAGGGATGACGCGACGAGGATGGCGGGGAGGGTCAGGTAGGTCCGCACGCCCTCGAACCCCCAGGGGATCCTTCACGTGGCCGTGCAGCGGCACGGACATGAAGGCGATGTGCGCTCTGTGCGGCGAGTGGACTGGGCGCCACGATTGTTCCCCCAGTCCGGTGGGCCGCCGCCGTGGTGAGTGATCGGGTCGCTACGGACGGGGGCGGTCGTCGGTCATCACGCCATCGGCGACGCGGCAAAGCTCGGCCATGTGCGCGGTGAAGACAGTTCTACCGAGCGGGGTGAGCGCGACCCAAGCGTGGATTCGAGAATTGAACGACTCCTTGCGCAGGGTCACGTAACCGGCTTCCTGCAACACTTTCAGCTGCTTGCTGAGCACCGAGTCGCTGACCGCGAGGGTGTCGCGGATGGTGGCGAACGACAGCGACTCGACCCGGCTGAGCATGGCGCAGATCTGTAGCCGGTTGAGCGGGTGGATCACCTCGTCGAAGCCGGTGTTCATGCCGGTCGACCCAGTTCGTGGACGAGGGCCGCGTCGATGCGGCGGCCGGCGACGATCGTGATGACGAGCATGACGACGCCGCAGGCCGCCATGCTGCCGCGCAGGTCGGCGCCCCATTCGAGGGCGAGCCCCAACACGATCAGCACGGGCAGCGCCATCCCGGCGCGGACGCTGATGCGGCGGGCGGCGGGGGTCGCGTGGTAGCGGTCCAGGGAGACGCCGGTGGCGTGGTTGGCCGCGAAGTTCAGCAGCAGCGGACCGAGCAGCAGGCCGATGATCACACCGTACGGGATCCACGCCCAGCCGACGGAGACCGCCGCGAACGCCCACAGCAGTGACGCCCCCATGCCGGGGTGGTACCACCACGGCGCGACAGCCTGGCCGGCGACCACCGCACGACCATCGGTGATCTCGGCCAGTGCCCGACGTGCTTCCTGCGGTCCGATCCGGTGCACGCTTCCGTCACTTTCCATGATGGAAAGTCTAGGCCCGGCTTTCCACTACGGCAAGTCGATCGGCAGCGGAGCCGGCGGGCGGATCCTCGAGCACGACGGTGTGACTGAGCGCCCCGAACAGGCCGTTCGCCGCAGCGCTGGAAATCCACCGGCCGAGGCGTACGCAGCAACTCGGGGCCGCCGGACCACCCAGTCGAACGGCGCCCCGGAGCAACAGACCACGGTGGTCACCAACCGCCAACGTGAGCGTCTGCTCCCCGGCCGCCCGGTCGGCGGCATGAGCGTGTACCTGATCTTGTCGGTCTGTACCGCCGGGCAGCAGCGCAAGAGGACTTCTGCCGTCAGTCGACGGCTCTCCAAGGTCGGCGACGGCAGCCTTGTTGTCGTACCTACGATCGGTGCCATGAATAGAGGGGCGTGGCTCATCGTCGGGTCGCTGGTCGCCATCCTTCTTGTCATTGCCGGCCTCGCGCTGTTTCTCCGACGACGGGCGAACGCGGATAGGTCCGATCGAACGCTGAGGGAGGCTCGCCGCGCCATCCGCCAGAGCGGACGCGACCAGCGTCACCGACACAGGGGCAATATCCGCGGCAAGGGATACGGCGGAGACGACAACCAAGGCTATAACGCAGGCGTCTCGAGCGACGGCGGCGGGATGCCGTAAAGCGACGTCGACCAGCCGGGGCAACTCCTCGTCAAGACAGCTTGGATCGCGGCAGGAGCGGATGGCCTGGCCGCTACAACCTGAGTCCACGACACGCGATGAATTCCAGGACGTCGGCCGCCTCAAACTCCGGGTCGCCGCCGTCGTGGAAGTGGAACCAGACCTCCGCGCGGCAGTGGCCATCATCGACCGGGAATCCCCAGTGGTCGCCGGTGCCCACCGGCGCTATCGCGATGAATGTCCGGTCAGGGAACTCCCGGTCGTTGACCGACTCGACGTCGTCGTCGCCGGAGCCGGCGCTGACGATCGGGAACAGTTCGACGCAGCCGACCATGCCACCGCCGTAGCGCATCATGAAGGCTTGTACGTCTCCGGCAACGTCACACCGAGTTGCTTTTCCAGGTCGGCGACCTCGGCGACGGTGGCGGTGCGTCCTTCGATGAGCGCGAAGCCGTGCTCGGCTAACGAGGCCACCGACTTCTGACGCAGCGGCTCGACCAACGCGTCGAACTCCACAACGTTCATGCTGCTCAGTCTGCACTCCCACCCGTGCAACATGTGTGCGCGAGGTCGCCAGCTGCGGATACGAGGAGCTGACTGGCTTTCAACGCAGGTGGCGCGCTCCTGAGGATCGCGGGTTCCGCCGCGATGCCGGACGATGCCAAGCGGTTGAGCAACCTGGTCAACCGCTTGGGTCTTCCTGGTCGCTGCAACCGAACAGCGAGACCTTCACATGATTCACTCGGTATTCGTTGACGTCGTTCCAGGGGGGACATCTACCGGCGCGCAGGGCTGCGGGTCGCCACCACAGCAGAGCTGAATCAGCCGCTCCACGAGCGGCACCTGCATGTTCTCACCGGAATTGAACGCCGGGATATCGCCTACCACCAGCCGAGCCGGCTCGGCGACCTCCTGTTCAACTGGTTCGGCTGACCGCCCTCCGCGCTCACCGTGCGGCAGACCCGAGCACCTCGAACTCATGGGACGAGCGGTGTCGGCCGGTCGTCCAGCTCACGGTGCCAGACACGTTGCCAGCGTTCCTCAGTGGCGGAGGCACGCCAGCGTGCGGCGGGGCCGTCCGGATGGACGCCACAGGTCGGGCATGCGCGGCCCAGGCGGGGCCTTTCAATGCCGCAGACCAGGCAGTGCCTGTCGACGCTGATTCCGGCATCGCGGCGATCAAGGACCGCTTGGACGACCGTGGCGAGAGGTCCCGTCGGGTGATGCTCAGGGTCGGGACAGTAGGCGATCCGGGACCAGCCCCACGAGTTCCAGGGTGGCAGCGTCCGTGGGAGTCGCCTGCCAGTGGCCTTCTCTCGACGCCGCAGGGCAGCGAACTCCTGCGCACGCGGCACGACCACGTCGCGCGTCCGCTGCAGTTCGTCAACGGCACGCACGAGCGCGTCGAGATCGTCGGTGAGACTGCGTGGGATACGGGCGGCGACGACCAGATGGTGCCAGGTAGCGCGGAATCCGTACGGGGCGCAGTGCAGGGCGCACTCCCGCAGGGGATACGGGTGGCGTCGGCGACCCAGAGCGGGTTCGGCCCGTCGGCGGTGAACTGTCGGTTGACCAGATCCGCGCCGTAGGTGCGCCCCGAGGTCTCCCAGATCTCGTAGATGTTGGAGATCAGGCCCAGGTCGACCAGGTCCCGGTCGCAAGGCTGTTCGGCCTGCGTCACCCACGCGTAGTAGGTCGAGGCGCCGATGTTGAGGACCCGCAGCAGGAGCGCGACCGCGAACTGGTCACGGTGTTCATGGATGAACCTCATGACCGTCGCCGGGTCGGGTCGAGCTCCGCCGCGAAATACGCACTCGCAGCCTTCAGAATCTCGTTCGCCCGCCGCAACTCAGCCACTTCCCTACGCAGCCGGCGATTCTCCTCAGCCACCTCACTGCTCGGCCGATCGGTGCACTCACCAGCGTCGGCCTCAGCCTGGCGGATCCAATTCCGCAACGCCTCGTGATCCACACCAAGCTGCTCAGCCAGACGCCGGATCACCGGCTTCGGATCCGACTCGCGGTACAAGCGCACAGCACGCTGACGTAGCTCATCGGGGTACTTCTTCGGTGCTGCCACGGACGACTTCCTCCCCACGGCCACCAGACCATGATCAAGAAGCTCCATGAAAGCGGGGGGAACTCACCGATGCGGGAGACGGAGCCGAGCGACGCGGACGCGACCCGGCCGGGCACGAGATAGTGCGGGACAGGGATCGACGCTCACTCTCGGGAACCTGGTTGCATGATGATCGGGGGGTTTGAGTAATGTTGTGTGTCATGTCGAGCCCTGAGGCATCCACGGTGGGGGCTTTCGGTCACGCCGTCAGCCCCCTGAACCGCTGAGTTCATCACCCGCTTTCCCGCAGCCGTTGCTGCGCGGGACCTGTGCGCGTACGCCTTGGGGCGCTGGCCGCGGTGACGAGACGTGTCCGTCTCCTTCTCGCTCACCTCGGAGCTTTCGATGCCTCTCCCGCTCTATCTGCTTGCCGTGGCGGTCTTCGCCATGGGCACCTCGGAGTTCATGCTCGCCGGCCTGGTGCCGGACATCGCAACAAACCTCAACGTGTCGGTCGGCACCGCCGGGCTCCTGACCTCGGCGTTCGCCGCCGGAATGATCGTCGGCGCGCCACTGATGGCGGCACTCGCGCGCCGCTGGCCCGCCCGGGCCAGCCTGCTGAGCTTCGTGCTGATGTTCGCCGTGACCCACGTCGTGGGCGCCCTCACCACCAGCTTCACCATTCTGCTGGTCACCCGCGTGCTCGCCGCCCTGGCCAACGCGGGCTTCCTCGCGGTGGCACTGAGCACGGCCGCCACGCTCGTCGCCCCCGATCAGAAAGGACGCGCGCTGGCAGTGCTGCTCTCAGGCACGACGGTGGCCACCATCGCCGGAGTTCCCGGCGGGGCGCTGCTCGGCACGCTGCTCAGCTGGCGGGCCACGTTCTGGGCGATCGCACTGCTCTGCATTCCCGCTGCCTTCGGCGTCGTGAAGGGCATTCCCGCCCGTACCGGAACAACCCCGCACGGCATGCCGGGCGGCTCGTCTCTTCGCACCGAGATCACCCACCTCGCGACACCCAGGCTGCTCCTGGTCATGCTGCTCGGTGCCCTCGTCAACGCTGCCACCTTCGCCACGTTCACGTTCCTGGCACCGATCGTGACGGACACCGCTGGCCTGCGCGGACTGTGGGTCTCGGTGGTGCTGGTGCTCTTCGGGGTCGGGTCCTTCGTCGGCGTCACCCTCGCCGGACGGCTCTCCGATCAGCGGCCCGGCATCGTGCTCGCCGTCGGTGGCCCGTTGCTGCTCCTCGGCTGGGTCGCGTTGGCGGCCCTGGCTGCCCGGCCGGTGGCGCTTCTGCTCCTCGTGTTCGTGCAGGGCACGCTGTCCTTCGCGGTGGGCAGCACCCTGATCGCCCGGGTGCTCTATGAGGCAGCAGCTGCACCCACCATGGGCGGGGCGTATGCGACCGTGGCACTCAACATCGGTGCTGCTGGCGGGCCCGTCGTTGCCGCCATCACCCTCGGGGCCGACGCCGGCGACCTCGGCCCGGTATGGGTCAGCGCCCTGCTGGTGGCGATCGCACTGCTCATCGCCCTGCCGCTCCGGCGAGTCATCACACCCCGCGCCGGTCACGCCGTCCGATGACCCACACGCGTGGTCCGTAGCGGACCACCGACGACCGACTCGCCATCGAACGTCGCCGCACGGTCACCAGAGACCTCCGCGTGTTTCCTGGTCCTCAGGGTGGTTCGGTCCCGAGTGCCGATGGCACGAACAGCCATCGGCACTCGGATCCGCCCTGCGCACGGATGCTCCTGACCGTCAGGACTGCGGGCCGCGCCGCAGGACCAGCACATCCTCGTGGGCGATGAGGTGGACGGGGAGACCTTGGGCCCGGGACGTGCGGACGGCCATGAGCCCGAACATCGAGGCACGGTGCACGATCTGCCCGTCACGGACAGTGGCGAGCATCGCGGCGCACCGCTGCACCGGTATCAATCCCACCGAGCGGGCCACGGCGAGCAGTTCGCCGGGCAGGTCGATCAGGTTGTCACGGTGATGACGCACCGGCCGGCAGGTGATCACCACAGTGCCGCCGGGTCGCAGCAGCTGGTAGCTGGCGGCCAGGATCGCGGCGAACCCGTCCATCAAACGGGACCATCCGCCGTAGGCGAGGTTGCCTCGTTCCCGGTCCCCGTACAGGTGGCTGCGTTTACGGACCCCGCTGTTGGTCAGCTGAACGAGGCCGTGGGTGCCGCGCCCGTACGGCGGTGAGGTGAGCACGATTCCCACCCGGCCGAGCGTGGACGCCGGGACCACGCCGAGAAGCGTGGTCGCGTCGCCGGTGAACACTCGCGCGGATCCGGTCGCGCCCTGCGACCCGGCGAGGGCGATGTTGGCGGCGGCCAGCGCGGTGAACCGAGGCTCGATGTCGATGCCCAGGCCGTGCCGGCCCAGATGCATGGCCTCGACGAGCGTGGTGCCGGACCCGCACATCGGGTCGAACACCAGGTCCCCCGGTGTTGTGTAGGAGCTGATCGCGTGTGCGGCCAGATGGGGCAGCATCTCAGCCATCGGCGCCGCTGCGGCGGGTCAGGATCAGCACGTCGGTGTGGATGTCCAGCTGCGTACGCTGACCGGGCCGGGGTGGCCGGTCAGCCGCGACGATGTGCTGCAGGTACGCCAACCCGGCCCGCTTGGCGGTCGGCAAACTCGAACGTGGAGAACACCGCTGGCCAAGCCGCGAACGCCGCACCGCCCTCCGCCAGGTGCTCGGCGTGACCACCGACACCGAACTCGGCCTCTACTGCCCGCGACGCACCGAAAGC
>NZ_JAETXL010000017.1:0-61185 GCF_016774385.1 Micromonospora fiedleri | reverse complement strand
GAGAAATGCTTGAGACCTGTGGATCGGTCGGGAAGGGGCGTACCTTCCCGATGATCGGTTGAGGATCTCGAGTGAAGGCCGACGTTGGCGCGTCGGTCGGGAAGGTACGCCTGGTGCTGACTGTAGTCGCCGAGGACGGGGCGAGGCGTGAGGACGTCTCGCTGCTGGATGACATCGTGCGGGAGGGTGCCCGGCGGATGCTGGCCGCCGCGCTGGAAGCGGAGGTTGACGCGTACCTGGCCGAGCTGGCGGTCGAACGCGATGAGCAGGGCCGGCGGCTGGTGGTGCGTAACGGCCACGCCCAGCCGAGGGAAGTGATGACCTCGGCTGGCGCGGTGCAGGTGCGGGCGCCGCGGGTCAACGACAAGCGCGTCGATCCGGAGACCGGGCAGCGGAAGCGGTTTCGGTCAGTGGTCCTGCCGCCGTGGTGCCGCAAGAGCCCGAAGGTGGCCGAGGTGCTACCGCTGCTGTACCTGCACGGCTTGTCGACCGGTGATTTCGTCCCGGCCCTGGAGTCGTTCCTCGGCTCGGCCGCCGGTCTGTCCTCGGCCACGATCACCCGGCTGAGCAAGCAGTGGACCGACGACTACCACGCCTTCTGCAAGCGGGACTTGTCCAGCGTCGATTACGTGTACGTGTGGGCCGACGGCATTCACGTCAACGTGCGCCTGGAGGAGGACAAGCTGTGCCTGCTGGTGGTCGTCGGGGTCCGCGCCGATGGGTCGAAGGAGCTGGTCGCCCTGGCTGACGGCTACCGAGAGTCGACCGGTTCGTGGGCTGACCTGCTGCGTGACTGCGCTCGTCGGGGTATGCGGGCCCCGGTCCTCGCGGTCGGTGACGGCGCGCTCGGCTTCTGGGCTGCACTGCGGGAGGTCTTCCCAGACACCCGGGAGCAGCGCGACTGGGTGCACAAGACAGCGAACGTCCTGGCCGCGTTGCCCAAGTCAGCTCATCCGGGCGCGAAGGCCGCCCTGACTGAGATCTACAACGCCGAGGACAAGCGGCACGCCCGTGCTGCGGCGAAGCGGTTCGCTGACGCCTACGGCGTCAAGTTCCCCAAGGCCGTCGCCAAGGTCGTCGACGACCTCGACGAGCTGCTGACGTTCTACGACTTCCCCGCCGAGCACTGGATCCACCTGCGTACCTCGAACCCGATCGAGTCGACCTTCGCGACGGTGCGCCACCGGACCCGCGTCACCAAGGGCCCCGGCAGCCGAGCCGCTGGCCTGGCCATGGCGTTCAAGCTGATCGAGTCCGCGCAGGACCGGTGGCGGGCGGTGAACGCACCGCACCTGGTCGCCCTGGTCCGCGCCGGCGCTACCTTCATCAACGGCCAACTGGTCGAGCGCCCAGCCGACCTGGCCGCATAGTCCACCCGACAAGCCCCAGGGAGCGCCAAGCATGACCATCATCGACAAGATCGCCTGGATCCGCCTCGAGAACGGCGCGATCCTCAGCTCCCGATCACGCGGCAAGGACGTCTACTACATCCCGGGCGGCAAGCGAGAACCAGGCGAAGGCGACATCGACACCCTCGTCCGCGAAATCCAGGAAGAACTCAGCGTGATCATCGCTCCCGACACCGCCGAGCACGTCGGAACCTTCCACGCCCAAGCCCATAGTCACCCCGACGGGACGATGGTCCGCATGACCTGCTACACCGCCGACTACCAAGGCGTTCTGCAGCCCAGCAGCGAGATCGAGGAGATGGTCTGGCTCACCCACGCCGACCGCCACCGGGTCTCCCCAGTCGACCAGATTATCTTCGATCATCTACACGAGACCGCGCGCATGCGCTGAGGCAACGTCAACACCCGTCCACAGGTATTGACAATTTCTCCGAGACGCCGGGTAGCGCATTTCGTGCTATGCCTGAGCGTTATTTGGCGGAATGCTTGTATGCGAACTGCGGCGTATACCAGGCGCGGCTGGAGACTCGGCGTAACCGGGCCTCCCCGGATGCCGCCGGTTGCTCTGAGGGCTTGCTGGCGGCGAGACGACGAGCTGTCAGGTGGCCTCACCCAAGGACCTCTGGTCGCTGTGTAGAGCTCGACCGGCTGTGTGATTATCGAGTCGCTCAAGCTGGCTGTCGGCGGCCAGCCGGATTTCCCCGTGGACGGCCAGTTCCGAAGCTACGGAAGGTAACCACGGGTTGCTGATCGTCCGGCGTTCACGAAGGCGACGATCTCGTCGAGTCCAGGGCGATAGCCGTCGCTGGTGTTTACCTCGATCTCGGGCACGCCGAGCCGGACAAGCTGGAAGCCGTGGTGGCCGACGGCATGGATCTGATGGTCGCCGAGGTATGCGTCGGCGTGGGCACGCCGGATCGAGTTCTCGTCCTGCCGTCGCTGGATGCGATCAAAGGCTGTCTGTGCGGTGACCTGGCAATGCACGACCCGAACGTCGGCCATCCCGATCAATGGCTGCAGGCCGGGGCGCCAGAGGCGGTCTTGGAAGGCTGCCTCGGCGACCGTGGTGACGCCTGCGGTCAGGAGCAGCTGCAGCACCTGGCTAACGCGTTGTTCGACGCCCACCGTGACGATCCGGAGTTCGGCTACCGGTTCCTGGTCGACGAGGCCCGCGACGCCGGGCAGCCGATGGCCGATCGCACCGCGTGGCGGATCTGTTCCGGTAACGGCTGGTGGAGCGCGTTCGGCAAGCGCAAGCGTCGCGGCAAGGGCGGCAAGCCAGGTCCACCCGTGCACGACGACCTGGTTCAGCGGGATTTCACCGCCGACGGCCCGAACCGGCTGTGGCTGGCCGACATCACCGAACACCACACCGCCGAGGGCAAGCTCTACCTGTGTGCGATCAAGGACGTCTGGTCCCACCGGATCGTCGGCTACTCCATCGACTCGCGGATGAAGTCTCGCCTGGCCGTCGCCGCGCTGGACAACGCCGCCGCCAGACGCGGTGACCTGGCCGGTTGCATCCTGCACACCGACCGCGGATCCCAATTCCGGTCCAGGAAATTCGTCCGAGCCCTTCACCGCCACCGGATGGCCGGATCGATGGGCCGCGTCGGCGCCGCCGGCGACAACGCCGCCATGGAATCCTTCTTCGGACTGCTGCAGAACAACGTCCTTAACCGGCGATCCTGGACCAGCCGTGAGCAACTCCGGATCGCGATCGTGACCTGGATCGAACGGACCTACCACCGCCGCAGACGCCAGCGGTCGCTGTCCCGGTTGACCCCCGTGGAATTCGAGACCATCATGCACCCACCGGCCAGTCAGGCCGCGTGACTACACCTGTCACCTGCCGGTGCAGCAGACCCTTTCGTTTGATGCACTAATGGCTAGTTGACGATCCGCCGGATCGCCGCGATCTGGTTGATCCAACTGCCGAGCCGAGTGATCTTGACGACGTCGCCGGTTGTTGGAGCTTGGATGATGAGTTGTTCGCCGAGGTACATGCCGACGTGGCGTGGGTTGGTCATGGTGCCTTGGCTGCCGGGGATGAGGATGAGGTCGCCGGGTAGTAGGAGTGCAGGGTCGGCCACGGGCTTGCCGGTTTTGGCCTGGTCGGTGGTGATGCGGGGGATGGCGATCCCGGCGGCCCGGTACGCCGCCTGCATGAGCGATGAGCAGTCGCACTGTTTGTCAGGGTTGCCGGAGTGGGGGTCGGTGCATGACCCCCCGAAGTGGTACGGGGTGCCGAGCTGGTTCGCCGCCCAGAAGATGGCGGTGGCGACGGCGGGTGGGGTGTTCGCGGGTAGCGCGAATCCGTCCGGGAGGGCGGCGAGCACGTCGGTGGCGCAATCGGTAAGGGTGTTGGCCAGCTGGTCCACCAGGTGCAACGCGTCGTCGATCCACCTCGCGTACGCGTCGGGAAAGGCCGAGACCTGCACCGTCTGGGCGGCTTGGGTGAGTGGCATCGACTCCCAGCCGGGCACGGTCAGGAGCTTGTCGAAGAACTTCCCGGCTTGGTAGGCGGGCTCGGACAGTTGCGTGACGGTGCCCCATCCCTGGCTTGGGCGTTGCTGGAACACCCCGATGGAGTCGTGGTCGTTGCCGTCGCCGAGGTGGGGCAGGTTACGCAGGCCGGACTCCTGCATGGCGGTGGCGACAGCGACGACCCATCCCCAGCGGGGTATGCCTTTGGCGACGCCGACGTCGATGATGGTGGCGGCGATTTCTAGCTGCTCGGTGTCCCAGGTGCCGATGTCGGGCTGTGTTCTGGTGGGGCGCGGGGCGGGCGCGGCGACGGTGCTGCATCCGTTGGAGCTGCTGCCGGTGACGGCCGACAGGAGGAGCATGGGTAGGCCGAAGCAGGCGACGATGACGATGGTGACGACACCGATGATGGCTTTGGTCATCGTGGTTGACCTTCCGTTGCAAACGAAGAAGGGTGGCGTGCGTGGCCGGCAGGGGTGGACTGGTGCTGTGGTTATGCGCGATGGATGAGCGGTAAGCGCCTGGCGGGGATATCGCGGAGGAAGCCGGCGATCAGGCCGGCGGTCTAGCGGTGGGTCAGCCGCTCGCGGTCGCGGTCGTAGACGCTGCGGTTGGTGCGGTACGGCGTTTTCCTCGGGTGGTGAAACGGAAAAGGGCCGTGGGCCGCCCGCGCGGGCGGCCCACCTTGAGCGGTCGGGTCAGTTGATGGATGTCTGGAGGACGTGGGCGGCTTGGCGTAGCAGGTGCTCGATGTGCCGGCTGGCGTCGTAGTGGTCGTGGCGGCTGTCGATTTCTGCGGCGTACGTCCAGTCGAAGGTGCCGTGGGCCATGGCGGGGACGTGCCAGAGGTCGCCGCCGTGGTCGAGGAAGAGGGCGCAGCCCCAGGTATGTCCCGTCGATGAGCAGTGGGGCGGGTGGGTGCCCGGTGATGTCGAGTTGGGCGACGATCCGGGGTGTGGTCAGGTCGGTGGTCATGGCGTGGGTCCGGTTGAGGGCGGTGCTGGTCGGGCCGATGAGGCTGACTGCCCGCTGGTGCGGGTCGTCGAGCCGGGTCAGGCCGTACGCGGTCGCCCAGGTCGGGACGTCGAGGGGCTCGGTGTCACGGGTGTGGCAGCGATCAGGGCCTGTGCGGCGTCGATGGAGAACACCCACGGCCCGAAGTGGAACCACTGCGGCTGCCCGGGGGCCGGTCATGTGTCGCCTCCGTTGTGGGTGAGGCGGGTGTAGATCGCGACGCAGCGCAGGATCAGCTCGTGTGACGGTAGGGTCAGCAGCCGCTGTCGTTTGTCGTCGCGAAGCTGGTCCCAGATGAGGATGGTGACGGAGGCGGACCACACGTCCACGATGACGCCGTCGATCTTGGCGTACTGGCGCTCGGCGACGATGCGCCGCAGCGTGTCGATGAGCGTGGCGTCGCCTGCTGGGTGGTTGGCGTCATCGGGGCGCTGGGCCTCGGGGAGCAGCGTGTAGCAGTCTTCGCAGGTGTAGTCGATGCGCGGTGGGTTCTCGGTTTCCCACCGCTGCACGTCGGCGGCATGGAGTCCGCACACCGACTGCCGTAGGTCGCGGGGGTGGCGGATGTGGCCGCTCATCGGCTGCCAGCCCGGTCTGAACCCCACGTCGTTGTGCTCAGCGTTGTCATGGGGCGTGTCCCTTCCTTCGCAGGCCGGGGCGGCGGCACGGGTGGCCGCCGCCCCGGCGGTGTGGACGAGGTGTGGTCAGACCTTGAGCAGGTCGAAGGCGGCCACCTTCAGCTCACCGGCGTTGCCGGTGAGTACCCGGTTGGCGCGGGCGATGTCGTTTTTGGCGGGCTGGTAGTGGTCGAGGTACTCGGTGATGGCCTGGAAGCCGGCCCACCGGCTGCCGGTGATGGCTTTCTGGGTGTCGGCCTCGCGGATCAGGTACTTCAGCGTGCCGAGCCGCTGCTTGGCGTTGTTCTTCGTCTGCTCGGACGCGTTGTCCTTGACCGGCCACACCTGGCCGACGACCTGCTCGAACTCGCGCATGGTCATCTCGGTCTGGAGCATCCGTTCGGCGGCCTTCTCGAAGGTTTCCATGTACTTCCACATCAGCCCGAGGGCTTCGCGGGCCTGGCTGATCTGGGAGTTGACGTTGGAGGTGTGCCGGAACGTGTAGTGCCCGACCGCGTTGGCGAATGCGGCCCGCTGGGTGTTCGCGCACACGACTCGGATGGGGCTGGCGTCCACGCGCAGCGCGGCGGTGCCGTCGTGGCTGGTGGTGCCGATCAGGTACAGGTCGAGGCGGTCGACCCCGGCGATCTCCATCGCGTCCGGGAGCTTCATCGTCACGAACACCGACTTGCCACGACGCAGGCTGCCGGCGGTCTCGAAGTGCGCGCCACCCACCTGATCGACAAGACGATCCAGCATGTCGGCGCACTGCTCGTTCTGCACCACCGTGTAGTCGGTGCCCACGATCCCCAGATACTCAGTGGCGCCGGTTACCGGGTTGCGGCGGACGGTCATCCGCTTGTCGTCGGCGGGGATCTGCACCTCGACCCCATCGACGATGTCAATGCCGACGGTGCGGATGGTGCGGACACCCCAGTCGCCGAGTTGGGCGGCAGCCATGATCTCTTCGGCGCGCATGGTGTCCTGGGTGACGGTGCCAAGCTGGTGCCAGGCCGACAGGCGGGCGCTGGCGAAGGCGGTGGTTCCGTCCGCGAACCTCTCCAGTTCGTGCGGCACGGGTGCTCCTCTCGATGCGGCCGCGGGGGCCGAGCGCGCGGCTCGGCCCCCGACGGCGGGGGATGGGTGTGGGTCAGGACTGCGCGGTGCTGCCCGGGTCGGCCTCGGCGGCGGCGCCACTGTCGGTCGGTGCCGGGTGGACGAAGGTCAGCGGGTTGTCGGAGACCAGCAGGATGCGGCCGGCGGCGGCGGCCTTCGTGAGGTTGTTGCGCACCGCCCCGTTGCTGACCGCCCGGTTGAGCTGCGCGGCGAGCGCGGTGGCGATGTCCTGCGGGGTCATCTGACGGCCGGGGCTGGCGGCCAGATAGTCGAGGGTGAGCCTCTCCAACTCGCCTCGACCGAATGGCTGGTTGCCGTCGGCGTTGACGGTCCCGTCACCGCTACGGGCCACGGTGCGGGTGGTGGCCGCTGCGCGGGGGGCGGTGCGGGTGGGCAGGGTGACGATGTGGGTCTCACCGTCCGGTCCGACGATGTGCAGCGTGCCGTCCGGACGGATCAGTGGCAGCACCGCCGCCGTGGCGCTCGGCGCGTTCGCCAGGCCGCGAATGACCTGACAGCAGAGCGGGCAACGGGGTGGTTCCGGGTTCGGGTCGACCTCGCTGGCTTTGGTCGGGCCCGGAATCCACCGCTGCGGCTCGCCGGGCAGCCGGCGGGCGGCGTCGGCCTGCTCCATCGCGGCCAGCAGCCGGGTAGCGGTGACGTGTCCGATGCCGCTTTCGGCGACGATCAGGTCGAGGGTCGCGCCGTCGTCGCCGTAGTCGGTCTGGTCGGCCTGCTCGGTGTCGCCGATGTCCGGCTGATCGGCCGCGTTGTCGGGGTCGATGCCGTTGAGTGGAACGGTCTCGTCCGGGTTAACCGGGTGCTCGCCGCCGAGGTCGGTGGCGTCGTCCGGTACGGCGTCGGCGGCCTCTACCGAGGTGGCCAGGGTCCACCGGGTGGGCGTGCCTTCGGCCGGGTCGGCGTCGGTGTCCACTTCGGCGATCAGTCCGGCGTCGGCGAGGGTCTTGATCGCCTTGTCGGTGGTCGACCGGGCCTTGCCGGCCTTGTCGGCCAGTTCGTGGACGTTGCCCTGACCGAGTTCGGTCAGGGCGTCGAGGACGGCCTGCGTGGCAGGCGTCAGGGACAGGTTTTCCATCGGTCCCTCCTTGGGACTTGTGGTTGGGATGCCCGGCACGGGGTTGTGGCCGGGCGGTGGTGCGCCGGGTCGCGGGCAGCGGCCAGCGCGGCAGGCACGTCGATGCGGTGTGCTGCCGTGTGGGGCGCTGCGGGGATTGCGGCCCGGTGGCCTCGGGGCTGCGTGATGCGGCTGAGGGGTTAGTGGCCGGCGCCGGCGGTCTCATCGCCGGTGTGGAGGACGTAGAGGCGGTCTTCGGTCGGGTCGCGGTAGATGCCGGCGTCGGCGTGGGACAGCCGCAGCGGGTTGACGCTGCCGGGTGGGCGGAGCCTGGCGTCGGACGTGCCGACCCGGATGCGGGTGGTGTGTCCGGCGAGGTTCTGCCTGCGGCAGGAGTCGGTGTGTGGCAGGACGACCAGGACGGTGTCGCCGGGGTTGACGTAGCGCCGTCGTACCGTCTGGCCTGGATGTGTCTGTGCGTACGCGGCCCGTGCCTCGTCGCCGATGAGGGTGTCGATCCAGTTGCGGGCGTACCGGTACTCGCGGGCCAGCTCCCGGACGGTCTCCACGCTGCCGGCGACCGTGCTGGCGGAAGCGTTCAGGTCGTCCTCGTTGATCAGTGAAGTGCGCAGCCGGTCCACCGCGAGCAGCAACTCGGTCCGCAGGTGCCGCAGTGTGGCGGCGGCCTCGGGTAGGTGTGCGGCGGCGGGGATCGGGTCGGCGGCGTGCTGATCGAGGGTGCGGCCGGTGGCTAGGGCCACCCATCGCCCGATCGTGTCAAGGTGCAGCATCAGCATCCCCTGACCTAGCTGGCGAGGTGGGCGAGTTCGGCCGGCGTGAGCTGTGCGGGGGTGCGGCTGCGCCAGGCGTCGGAGTGGCGCAGGTGCCACCAGCGCAGCAGCGACCGGCAGGCCGAGGCAAGGTCGTCACACACCGGAAGCGGATACACCATCCCGGACTGAATCCGGCGATGCTGCGGGTCGGTGTACGCGGTCGGCGCCCATCCCTGCTCGGTTTCGGTGACCTCACCGACGACACGGTCCGGGTAAGGAATGGTGAAGGCGCTGGCGGCCTCGGTGTCGGGCACCACCAGCCAGGTGCCTGGGTCCTTGCGCCGTAGTGTCGCCACGCCGCGCGACGGGTCGCTGCGTCGCAGGAGCAGGTGCCGCTCGTCGCCGTCGCCGATCGCCCGGTGGTTGCGCCACCCGCGGTACGCGGTGACGAGCGCGGCCCCGAGGATGATGTGCCGCTCGCGGGCGACGAGCGCGCCGGTGAGGGCCTGTCCGTAGCCGGCGATGTGTAGGTCGGCGCGGGCAGCCAACCCCTGCCGGGCCCTTTCCGCAAGGTCACGCACCCGGACGAGGGACTGGTCGAGGGTGGCAGAGCTGTCGGTGAAGTCGCGGGCGGTTTTGTGCAGGACGCGGGCGAGGTCACCGAGCGCGTCGAGGGCAGCCGTGTCGTGGCGCCACAGCTGCTCGGCCAGGACGTCGTTGGTGTCGGCGGCGATACGCCGCAACGCCGGATCGGTCAGGAACATCGAGGAACTCCTTCTCTGGTCGGGTTGTGGGCATGGCGAAGGCCGGTCGCAGCGGGGGCTGCGACCGGCCTTCGGAGGTTTCAGGCGGGAGGGATCAGGCGATGGCGACGGCGCACAGGCGAGCGCTGGAGCGCAGGCCGCGCAGGTAGGCGCACGCCTCGTTGAGGAACCGGAACCGATCCGCGACAGAGTCACTGTCCGGGGCGAGGAGCCGGCCCTCGGTGGTGATCAGCGCGTCGCCGATGAGCGCGATGCGCCAGTGGAGCCCGACGTAGGTGGCTTCGCCGGCCTGGTAGACGGACAGTTCGTAGGGGTCGAACGAGGCGGCGAGCATCGCCAGGACGCGGGGCTGCTGTTCGAAGCGGCGGCGGGCCTCGTTCAGGGTGACCTTGCCAGGGTCGGCGTGGTGCTGGGCGAGGTAGTCCTCCCACGGGCGGGCCGGCCTGGTGGTGGCGTTGATGTGGGTGTTCCACGCACGCCAGCGAAGGCCAGCGGCGCGGGCGGCCTGGGCGGTGGTGCCGGTCAGGTCGAGGCGACTCTTGCGGCCTCCCGCGGCGAGGGTGACCGCGCCGAAGCGGCGTGCGGCGTCGAGCAGGTAATAGCCGAGGAACCGGGTCAGCCACCCGATCAAGCGGCGGTGCCGGACGCGGTAGCGGCGGGCCGGGGTGCCGTTGGCATGCAGAAGGTCGTTGACCTTCTCCGAGGCGGCGAACCAGTCGGCGTCTTCGCCGGGGGCGAAGCAGACGGTGACGACCTTGTCGGTGAGCGACGTGGGCTTGGGCATGGCGGAGTGCTCCCTTCGCGACAGGGCGGGGCATGGATGGGTGTAGGGGTGGTGCCACCGGATCGCGGCGTCTGGACCAGGAGAGCTGCCGTGGATGGCGCGGGCGTGGATCACGAGCCGACCGGAGGGTGAGCTGTGAGGGTGATCCCGCTGGCGCGGGCAGATCCGAAGAGGAAACAGACGAGCGGCGGTGCGAGCAAAGAGAAGAAGCTGCACCGTAGCGTCGTGACCTGACAGCACCATCCCCTGTCAGGAAACACGACCATGCCTCTGACCTGCGGTGACAGAATCCGCCGTGCGCCTGTCAGGGGCTGTCAGAGAACGAAGTCCCCGTCGTCTTGGTAGTTCGGGTTGTCCGCTACCGGCTGGCCATGGTCGCTGGGCAGCTCGGCGAGCCGGACCCGGCCGGTGGCGCCGGTCGGGAGCCAGACCGCTTCGGCGGGCTCGCTGGTGTGGGTGGCGGTCGCGACCGGAACATCGTCGTGCTCGCCACGTAGGAGCTGGTGGAGGTGTTCTTCGCGGTGTTCGCTGCCGAGCCAGAACAGCACCGGGTAGCGGGGTCCGCCGCGTCGGGTCAGGCGTGCGTACCGGTCGAGCTTGGTCACCACCCGGCTCCGCAGGGGCTCGGTGCCGGTATCGGCTTCCAGGAAGAACCCCACCGTGGCATCGCCGACACTCCACAGGCCGTGTCCGTCGGCGGTGATGGTCCGGAACTGCTTGGTGGTCAGCGTCTCGGACCACCACCGGTCCAACCGCGCCTCTGGGTGCTGCCGGGCGTGGGCGGTGAGGCGGACGAAGAACTCGTTCGCGGTGAGCAGGTGCGTCAGGTGTGGGTTCGCCGAAAGTCGCTGCGCGGTCTGCCGGCTGGTGCGCAGGGTGGGTTCGGGCCGGTGGTGGGCGGCGGCCTGGAAGCGGTGCCCGTGGTGGCCGAGCGTCCAGTGCCACGGGTGGCTGCCGCCGCCGTCGCGGGCGAACCGGAACCGGGCCAGCAGGCCCAGGGCGGCCAGCTCACCGAGCCGGATCTGACAGGTCCGGCGGGCGTGGAACAGCATGCGGTGAATCTGGTCGGTGGTGAGGACCTGATGGTCGTCGAGGAGCTGGAGCAGGAGACGGTCCCGGTTGGTGATGTGGGGATAGATAGCCAGCAGGCTGGCAGTACGCGATTGCGGCATAGATGGCTCACCCCGTGGAGAGAGAATCCCGTAGGGAGTCTGGATAGGTTGATCTTGCGCATGACCCCGCCGTGGGGCCGGTTTGGGCAGGCCAGGCACCTGACAGGCCGAGTGCGGGGGGGCTCGTCTGGGGTCTCGTGTCGTGGGCACCCCCAAACGAGCCCCCGATGCCGCACCCAGCCGAGGCCCCGAACGAGCGGCTTCGGTGCTCAGCGCTCGCGGGAATTCATACGCCGCTTCATCGCCGTGCGGGCGAGTTGCTGCATCGGCGGCTCTTCGTCGGCGCGAGCGTGGGCGGCGGCGCATTCCAGCCGGATCGCGGTCGCCTCACCCACGACCGGCGCCGGTGGGTTCGTCACGAAGGTGAACCCGGGTAGCTCCCGGTTGCCGACCAGCAGCCGGGCGGCGGCGGTGTAGACGTCGAGGTGGGCGAGGTCGTGCTCGTCCAGCTCGGGTTTGGTGTGCCGGGACAGCTCCCGCGCGTCGGCCGGGTCGACGTTGAAGAACACCTTGCTGCGCGCGTTCGCCGACACCGCCGCCGCCACATCATGGGGCAACTGTGCCAAGTCCTGGTGCGCCAGCACGAGCCCGAGCCGGAAGCCGCGCGCCTCGGCCAGCATGTCCCCGACGCTGCCCGGCAATGTCAAAAAGTTTTGACATTCGTCAATGTATAGGTTGGCGTCCTTTCGCTGGTCTTCGGGGATGGAGGCGCGGGCTATGGCGGCCTGCCACACGCGGGCGACGATCATCGACCCGAGGATGCGGCTGGTCTCCTCACCGAGGATGCCCTTCGGTAGTCGGCACAACAGCACACCCCCGTCGAGGACCTTGCCCATGTCGAACGAGCTGTGCGCGTTGCCGATGACGCTCTTGACGAAGTCCCGCAGCAGAAACGCTCTGAGCCTGGCGAGGACGGGGGCGATGACCTGGCCGCGGAACTGCTCGTTGATGCCGTCGTACCAGATCCAGAACCCGGCGAGCCCATCCGGGTCGTCCAGGCCGTGAGTGAACCGGCCCCGGAACTCCCGATCCTGCAACAGCGACGGCACCAGACTCAGCGTCGGCTTGGCGTGGCGCATCAGCGTCAGGCACGCCACCCGCATGGTGTCGTCCATACGGGGACCCCACTGCCCCTGGAAGATCTTCGCGAAGATCCCCACCAGGTTGTCCACGGCCAGGTGCCGGTCACCGCCGTCATCCAGGGGGTTGAAGCAGGCCGGGTTCTCCTGGTCCGGGTCGATGATCACAATCTTGCTCGCGTGGGAGGCGGGGAGCCGGTCGAGGATGTCGGTGATCAGGTCTCCGCGCGGGTCGATGACCACCGTCCCCCTGCCCGCTTTGATGTCGCCGAGGATCATGTTCAGCAGCAGCGTGGACTTGCCGACGCCGGTCTTGCCGACCACATGCACGTGCTGCCGGGCGTCGGTCACCCGCAGGCCGACACTGTGGTGGCCGATCTGCGACCGGCCCAACACCTTCACCCCACGCCCGCCGGAGGGCACCTGCACCGGCGCCGGCACCGCCTTCGCCCGCGCCCGGTCCAGGCCCGGCACCGCCAGGCCCAGTGGCAGTGCGGCCATCGCGGCGAGTTCCGGCACGGTGGCCAGGAACCCCCGCCGCAACCTGCGCCCGGCGATCGTGGCGACCGGTTGCGGCATCTTCATCCGCCGCAGCCGGTTCGGGCCCGTGTACGCCGCGGCGGCCGAGGCGATCGTGTGCCCGAGCCCGACCAGGCGTTCACGGATCTGCTTCGCCCGCTGCGCGTCCGGTGGGGTCTTGTCCGGGGCGGTGGCGACGGCGAACCGGACCGCGATCTCGAAGTGCGGCACCCGCACCGCCTTGTCCACGACCGTGCGGGCGTCCGCGCTGGCAACCGGGTCCCGCTCGGTTACCCGCCCTGCCGTGGCTGGTGTGCGGGTCCGGGCCGGGTTGGGCGTGAACGCGTCGAGCAGCCACAGCAGAGGCTCGATCGCCAACCGGGCCGCCCCGGAGACGGCGCGGGCGGCCACGTCGGGCCGCCCGCGCGGATAGGTGTTGGCGCCCGCTGCGGCCCGCCGAGCCGCGCGGACCCGGCGGGCGGGTGCCGGGCGGGCGAGGATCTGCACACACGCGTGCTCCCGATGGCGGACCTCGGCCCCGGCGGCGAGCAGCGCCCGCAGCGGATCGGTGTCATGCTCGGCGCGCAACGGCAGCACGTCGCTGTGTTGCGGCCAGTGCGCCCCGCCCACCTCTTCGCCCACCTCGCCGGGGATCGGCGCGGCGGCGTCGGCGGTGGTAAGGGTGGCGGCGGGCCAGGCCGCCCGGACGGCGGCCTCGACCGCGCCGGGCGGCACCGTGCCGGGCACCCAGACCCGGATGGTCAGGGCACGGCCGGTCCAGGTGTACTCCCACCCGACGTGCGGATAGCCGAACACACGCCGACGCCACACCGACGGTGTCAGCACACCCATGAGGGTGGTCCAGAACGCGGCGGCGCCCTCGGCGGTGACCTCGGGTGGGGCGGCGATGGTCAGCCACCGGGCGTCGGCCGCGAACCGCCGGTGCCGCCATGCGAGGAGCTGATCGTGGACGAACACCGTGCCGACGATCGCGGCGGCGGCGAGGAAACCGAGCCACGGCCGGACAATGACCCACTGCCACACCTCGGTAGGCCAGGTCGGGGCGGTCATCATTCGGCCTCCCCGACACCCGTGACGGCGATCCGATGCTCTGCGGCCGATCCGACGCTCCTGAAGGGGATCCGCGATCGGCCCGCGACGAGCAGACCCTCGCCCCTGGGCGCCGACAGCAGCAGCCGCGACTCCCCGGCGGTCAGGCTGAACGCCTCACTCACCGCGTCGATGGACTGCGTGCTCTGGCGCATCAACACCTGGGTCGCGGCGTTGGACACGACGGCGAGACCCAGGTCGGTCGAGAGCACGTCGGCGGCGTCCTGAGTGATCACGCACAGCCCGGCGGACCGCTTCCGGGCGGCCTTGGCCATCCGGAACAGAAACCGTGCGCCCTCGCCGTCGCGCATCAACAGCCATGCTTCGTCCACCACCACGAGCCTGCGCCGCCGGCGCGAACTCGTGGGCGGGGTGTCGATGCCCGACCAGATCGAGTCCAAGGCCAGGAGCGTGCCGACGGTGCGTAGCTCGTCGGGCAGGTGCCGCAGCGACCACACCACCAGATGTCCGGTCGACGTGGTGGTGGTCGGCCCGCTAAACAGGCTGGCGAAGTTTCCCAACGTCCACGGGGCGAGCCGCGCCGCGAGCTGCCCGGCGGCCGGGTCGTCATCCGCGTCGAGGGTGGCGGCCAAATCCCGCAGCAACGGGGCGGGTGTGGTCCAGGTGGCCGGGTCGCCGGTGATCCCCGCGGTGGCGTAGGTGGCGGTGATGGCCCGATCCAGGGCGGCGCGTTCGGCCGGCGGCGGTGCCGCGCCGAGCATGACCGAGATCAGCGTGTGCAGGTACAGGCCACGTCGGGTGAGAGTGTCGGGCCGGTTGTCGGCAGGCAGGTCGAGAGGGTTGATGCGGACGTCCGGCTGGCCGAGCTGCACGACGCTGCCGCCGACGTGCTCTGCGAGGGGCGCGTACTCGTCCTCCGGGTCGATCACGCTGACGGTCGTGCCCTGGTACAGGTTGCGCAGGACTTCGAGCTTGACGAAGTAGCTCTTGCCCGCCCCGGAACGGGCGAGGACGACACTGTTGTGGTTGTCCTGCGCCCACCGGTCCCAGACCAGCACCCCGTTGCTGGTCGTGTTGACCCCGTAGAGCACACCCTCGGGCGGGGCGACGGTACCCGGTGCCGGAGCGGCGAGGTCCGCCGACGCGAGCGGGAAGGCGGCAGCGAGGGCGGTGGTGTCGAGAATGCGGCGCATCCGCAGCGGGTCCACCCCGACCGGCAACGTCGCCACCCAGCCTTGCTGGTGGCGGAACGTCGCCGGCTGCAAGTCCAGCAGAACACTCGCGGCTGCCGACTTCACGCCCGCCGTGACGGTGCGCAGCTCGTCCAGGGTACGGGCGTGGACGGTGACGTAGATGCCGGTGTCGAACAGCTTCGCCGCGCCCCTGGCAACCCGTTCGGCGAGGTCGGCGGCATCGGCGGCTGCCGCCTCGACCATCGGGTCACCGAGCCGTCCCTGATCGGCATCCAGGCGGCGCGACGATTCGAGGCGGGCGCGCTGGCGTTTGAGCATCGGCGCGGCCAACTGCGGCGCGACGGGATCCACGTGCACCGCCACGTCGACCCGTCCGGGATAGGACAGCAACGGATCGAGCCATGCGGGGCCGACCTCGGCCGGGTATCCGCACACCGCGTAGGTCGCGGCGTACCCGTCGCCGACTTGCACATGCCAGGGGGTGACCGACAACGCGGCCGGGGAGGGCATCCCGTCCCCGGCCGCGACACTTTTCTTAGATTTCCACAGGTTCACGATGTGCTCCGTGAGGTGATCGGGGCGCCGGGCACCGCGCGAGGGCCAGGCACCGGTGGGGAGAACGGATCGACCGCGTTAGCGAGGGCGGACGCGACGGCCGGCCCGTCCAGTGCGGCGGCCTCGACACCAAGGCCGGACAGGGCACGCACGGCCGTGTCGGCGGCGTGCGCGCCGGTGACGACGGCGAGGACCTGGCGGCGTAACGGGTCCCGTTCGCTGTCGAGGTCGAGGAGGAACTCGGCGTAGTCGTCGGCGGCGGCCTGCAACGCAGGGTGTGGCAGGCGCGGCGCGTGATCGACGGTTGCCTGCGCATACGTGGTCAGGTCGTGCCGCTGCGCGGCCACGACGATCTGCGCCGGTCCGGTCAGGCTGTTGAGGAACCGACCGAACCCGTCCACCAGCGCGCCCTGCTCGCCGCCGGTGCGTAGGTGGATGTTCGTGGTGCCGCAGGCGATCAGCACCTTGTCGCTGCCCTCGCTGGTCAGGACTCCGGTCGCGCTGACCGCCGTGACCGGCGAGCGCAGCGGCGCCGGAACCCTCGGCCTTCCGACGACGGCCGCGACCGAGCTGGCCCGCGCGGTGCCCGGCGCGAAGACGCGCGGGCTGCGGGACAACGCGAGACCGTGGCGTAGCCACACGTCCAAGGGCAGGCCATCGCGACGGCCGAGCGCCACCACGACCGCGATCGCGAACACAAGGACCCCGGCGACGATCCACGCCACCGGCGGAAGCAGGTGCCCGTACGCGCGGTAGATCCCGAACCCGGCCAGGCCGACACCACCGACGATGCCGAGCTGCCGGAACGTCAGGCCGAACGCGATGCGATCCGGCTCGTTGACGTTGGCCGGCACGACGGCCCGCGGGATGTCATCGAGGTTGGTCATGTATCACTCCGTTGAGGTAGACGTGGCGCATCCGGCAGTAGTGGTGGCCGGTGCGGGAACTCATGTCGACCGGGTTGGCCGTACCGGGATTGGCGTACGACCGCCCAGACCGCGAGTCATTCCTTGGACGGCGACGGTCCGCAGGATGAGTCCGGTGATGTTCGGCGGCCGGCCCTGGTGAGCGACGAACCGGCTCATCAAGCTCGGGATCTTGATCGTGGTCCACAGGACCACGATCACGAGCAGCAGGTTCAGGGCGTCCGAACCGGGCAGACCGAGCAGAATCGGCAGATTCGCCTCCGGATCGACCAGCAGGTTGATGCCCGCCGAGAACGCGACCGCCTGCAACGTGGGTGTCGCCAGGCAACCCAGCAGGGTCCGCCACCACAGGTCGGCGGCGCCCTGCGTCCATGGGGTGGCGTAGCAGGCCAGCGCCACCGGCGCGATGCCCGCCAGGATGACCAGCATCCCGATCCGTACGAGCCAGGTGCCGATGAGCATGAACATCAGCACCACGATGAGCAGCCCGATAACGGCGATCAGCAGGGCGTTGCTCGGGTCGGTCATCGCCGACGCGACGCGCGCGCGAACGAAGGTGATGGCCTCGGTGGTCGGTGCGGACTCACCGGCCATCGCCACCGTCAAGGCGTTGGCAATGCTGATGAGCACGCCGGTCAGCGGGACCGCGAACGCGGACAGCACGAACCCGACCACGAGCCGGGGTACCAGCTGCTTGACCTGAAACTGGGTTTCGACGGAATCACCGAGCATCACGGCGATACCGGCGGCGATGACCGCGAGGACAAAGCAGGCGCTGACGACCAGCGCACTGTTGCCGGCGACCGATCGCACCTGGGGCAGGACGGTGACGTCCGGCGAGACGAAGATCGATGACGTGAGGAAGGCCAGCAGGCCGCCGAGAAGGTCGTTGACCGTCTCGGCGAGCCAGCCGACCAGGCCGTTCATCAGCCAGTTGACCATGACCGTGGCCGCCTAGCCGCCAAGGATGCCCTGCAACACCTGCAGGATCACCGGGGCCAGAACCGCCAAGGCGTAGCCGATCAGGGCGCTCTTGAAGTTGCCCTTGGCCTGCTCGACCTGGGCCGGGTCGCCGCCGGCCGTCATGTAGCGCAGGCCGCCGATGACCAGGAACATCGTCGCGACGAGCGCGATGATGCCCATGATCCAGCCGGTGATGTTGGAGATGACCTGGTTGATGCTGTTGACCGCCAACGGCTGCGGCGTGGCGGCGAGTTCGGACAAAACCGAGAGAGTCGTGTGCATTGCGGCGCTCCACAAGGGATTTGCGGGGCCGCCGCGGTGAGGACCAGGGCGAAGGACCGGTGAGGTCCGGTTGGGGGCGCTCCTCCCTTGCCTGATGCGAAGGGGTTGCGGTGTCAGTACGCCGCGCCAGCCATGCCGGACCCTGGGGCCCCGCCGGAAGGAAATGGTCCCCACCGGGCGGGCATGCCGTGGATGACATGCAACGCCCAGAACTCGGCTGTCAGGCCGATCGAACCCACCCCACGCCTGTCACGCCCTGACAAGACCGGACAGCGACTCACGTCGCCGCCGCTTGACGATGCGCTGTCCGGTGCCATCGAGACTGTGCCGATGGTGCCTGTCGAGCAAGCCTAATGTCAGACGGCGGACCCACTCGACAGCTACACTCCGTAACTTTCGGGTCAGTCGCGCTCAGACCGGATCGCGGCGGACGAGTCGATGCGCGATGGATGGCGCAGCGGATCAAGCTGCCTATTCTCGGTGGTCGAGCCATTGGCGCACTGCCGGGAGGTCGATGTCGGTCAGTCCCACGTACGGGTCGACGCGTCGCAGCAGCGCCGGGTGTGGGTGATGTGCGGCGATCCATCGCCGGTCGGCGTCGGTGATCTCGTCGTCGAGCCAGACAAACGGACGTTCTGCCGCCCACCGCGCCACCGACGCGGTCTTCCAGTGCATCCCGCTCGGTGGTTCTTCGTCACCGTCGATCCAGTCGACGACAGGCAGAGCAGGTAGGCCGAGCCGAGGTACCACCACCTCGTTCGCCTCGGCCATCCAGGTACTCGCCCAGACCAGTTGACCCGGAAAGGCGAGGAGCCACCGTCGTCGGGTTCAAGACGATCTAGCAGGGGATTGCCGTCGCAGTCGGGATCGTCTCCCGCGCTGCTGTTGCGCTGACGACCGGCACCGGCTGACGTAGCGGGATGAGCACGCCGTCGATGTCAACAAAGATCGACGGTCTTCCGTCGCTGGCAGCCACCGCCGAACCGTACCGCTCATCGGCGGTCAGCGGTCGTCGCGGTCAGCTACCCGTACCTGACGTAGCGCGCGGCTCGCGGCATGAGAGGGTGCCGTCGCTAAAGTGACCGCGAGCGTTGAGCACTTACAAAAGTCCGCCGCAACAGTTGGGTGGCGTTCGTAGACGACGGTCACCGTGAGCCAGACCAGGTTGCGACGTCGTGGAGCTTCCTCGTGATGCGCTACGGTTCAAAACGTGGACGATACGCTCCTGTGGAACGGCGCCAACGTAGGCAACTCAATCCACCCAGATCAGGGCCCAGACTTTCCCACTGTTCTGCGGGGCTGGTGTCTCCGTCGGGAGTGGGAAGCTCACCTGCGGGTGTTCTGCGGGGACTGGCGATCTCTATCACCCGACGACCCGGACCACCCTTATCTCGCCACAATGAACGGTTGTGCCAGCCAACGCTTCCTGATCAGGTGGCGCAGCATCGGTGGCGTGCCGGTCCGTTTTGGCTGCGGGACGGTCGCGGGCGACGTCGGGACGATCGTCGAGAACGAACTGCCAGCGCCGGCAGTACGCGGTTGGGCCGAGCTTGACGGCTGCGGATGGCCGCTCTGGCAGTTCGTCCAGCAAGAGAACGGAAGCAACCTCGGCGACATTGCCGTGGCGGTGCAGTATTGGATAGCCTCGGCCTGATCCGATGGTGTAGCTCGGGCTCCTCTGCGGTAGCGTGCGCCCATGCCGCTCGCCAAGCCAGTCATTGGCGCCTCAGACGCATGGATTACCCCCAGCCTGGTGGCGTCTATCTGCGCGCTATTCTTCACGATCGGTTCGTTCTGGTGGATCCAGGTTCGCCGTGGCCGGCTTCGCAGCTATCCGCCGCAGGTCTACGCAGCCGCCTTTGGACCAAACAAGATAATGATAGTGCTACCCCTGGTGATTCATAATCCGGCACCGGCGCCGCTGGCGGTGGTTGGGCTTCGATTGCGGGTCGACTTACCCGAAGCAAGGCGTCGGGATGTTGCCGAGCCGACGGCCGACTTCGTCGCTCTACCAAAGATCATGCCGTGGATTGCTTGTCGGTCTGACATCTACTCCGACTCACGGACATACAACGCGCCGTTTGCAGTGGATGGACGAGGGATGGTGGAGAAGTTCGTGGAGTTTCAGTGGGATGGTCCACCCACGACGCTCGCAGACGGTCCCTACGTCGTCACCGTAGAGGTTCGGTCGGCTCCGCGTCGGTGGTGGCAGAAGGACAGATGGCACCGGCTGCTTCAATTCGACCTGAACACGCAGCTCTCCACCGAATCCCGAGCGTCGTTCCTAACTCGGACAAATGACCTAGAGTTCACGGGTCCGACATCCCGTGCATGGAAAGGCCAGTAACGGCAGCGATTAACTCAATCATCAACCGTCCCGATAGGAGACTCGTGAGTATCCAGCAGGATCGGCGAGAGTTGGAGCGCAAGCAGAGGGCGCAGTCGGAAAGCGCGCGCAAGGCCGCAGACCTGCGCGCCAAAGAGGCGCGCAAGCGCGTTGACGCAGCCAGAGCCGATCAAGCAGCCGGCCGCACTCGCAGCCCTTCGCAAGCTCAAAGCAAGAGACGCGAAGCCGTCCGGGCCTTGGAGGCTGCCAACAAGTACGGCCGAGACGCATCCGCGCTGGAGGCCAAAGCCGCTGGCTATGGCACCGATGCGGCGAAGCTGCAAACCAAGATCGCGAACGCAGAAGCAGCTGAACGTCAACGGGCCACCCGTCAGCAGACTATCGCCCAGCGGGCAGCACAGGTCCAGCAACGCCAACTCGCCCAGCAGGTTGCACTATCGCAGGAGAGAATCGCCATTTCAGAGCAGGCGTTGCATGCACTCAGCGCGCCGAAAGCCGAAAAGCTCCGTATCCTCATGTTGGGCGCGTCGTCCGAGGGAGACCTCCGCGTCACCCGCGAACACACCAGGATCCGCCGAGCAGTCGAAGCTGCACTCCACCGCGATCAAGTTGAGATTGACGTGCGCCTTTCGGCTACTACGCAGGATTTGCAGGACGGCATCGCCAAATTCCGCCCCCACGTCGTCCACTTCTCCGGGCACGGCGATGAGCAGCTGATCGCCTTCGAGGAAGATGTAGATGACTTCCACTCCGGCATCGTGGTGACTGAGGTGATCTCAGCAGCGCAAAAGTGTTGATTAGTACGACACGGGCGAAGGTGTCGAGTCGGGCGGTGATGGAAACAGGCGTGGAGCCATCGATAGACACGTCCTTGCGACAGAAACACGTCTTCGAGAGGGCTCCACGTGATTGCCTATCGTGCCATGGTCGACGTCCCGAGGGAACTCGTGCAGCATCTCGGCCGGCTGCTTGCCGCCGAGCGTCGAGCCAAGGGGACCCGGCGCGGCACTCGCGCGTTGACCTGCTTCTACCAGGCGTTGTTGGTGCTGATCTGGTTCCGCAAGGGCGAGGACCTGGCCCTGCTCGGCGCGGGGTTCGGGATCTCCCGGGCGACCGCGTACCGCTACCGCGACGAGGGCATCGCGGTACTCGCCGCGCAAGCAAGCGACTTACACACCGCGCTGCGCCGTGCCGCCGACGACGGCTGGTCGCACGTGATCCTCGACGGCAAGCTGTTCGACTGCGACCGCCTCACCGAGACCACCCTGTCGGTCAAGGGCGAGACCATCGACGCCTGGTACTCCGGAAAGCACCGCGACTTCGGCGCGAACATCCAAGCGATCATGCGCCCAGACGGGCTGCCGATCTGGACCTCGCAGGCTATGCCCGCGCATCTGCACGACACCAGCTGCGCCCGCGAACTCGGTGTCACCGCCGCATTGAACTGGTCCGCCGCCGAACTCGACCTGCCCACCCTGGCCGACTCCGGCTACGAAAGCGCAGGCCACGGCATCAAGACACCGATCAAACAGCCCGCCGACGGCAGCCGACTCGCACCCGACAACCGCGCCTACAACCGGCTGCTACGCGGCCTGCGCTGGCAAGGCGAACGCGGCTTCGCCATCCTGACCGGACGCTGGAAAACGCTCCGCCACACCACCGCCAGCCCACGCCGGATCGGCGAGATCGTCGCCGCCGCGCTACACCTGACTCACTTCGAATACCGCTACCTACCCGAATCTTGCTGAGATCACCTCACTGCGAGCGCCTTCGCCTCGGCGTGCCAAGCCACCGACTCGCCGCCGACCCTGATCGTGTTCAACGCCTGCAAGTCCTCCGGCACCGCCGATGCGCTCGTCGACCGCTTTGCACCCTTGGCGATCGGCATGACAGACAGCATCGACGACGGCGACGCCCTCAACTACGCGGCCGCCCTTTACTCTTCGGTTGCTAACGGCCAGTCAGTCAACTCCGCCCATCTTGCGGGCAAGGCCGCCATCGAACTGTCAGGCGGGGAGCACGAATTGCCCTACCTCGCGACTGCTCAGGGCATCGACCCGACAACAGTTTTCCTAGTAAAACACCCGCCGACTGGGTAAGCCCGCCAACAAGATCGAGTGCGCTCTCATCGGCAAATCCGCGCGCCGAGGAGGCGGCTGGGCTCAGCAACAGCATCACCCAGGCGACGGGTCGCCGGACGTAGATCGAACTCGGTGCCGCTGTGCACTTGCAGCCGTACCTACCTACCTCTGCACTCGGAGCTGTATGCCGACAGAGGCCGCCCCGGGCGAAAGCCGGGGCGGCCTCTGTCCGAAAAGAGTGGGGCGTTGTTAGGCAGCCATGCCTTCGCGGCGGCTGGACGAGTGGATCGGGCCGGAGAGGTGGCCTCGCGTGATGGCGGCGGCCACGATGCGCTCGGCTCGTCTTCTGCGCATGCGCAGGGCCGATGCGGTCACGCCTTGCTCGGCGGCCAGGTGCTCGATCAGGGCGTCGCCGAATCGGGTCGCGCTGATCAGTTCGGCGGCGTCGGTGGTGATCAGGCCGGTGGCGGCTGCCCGGCCGAGCAGCAGGTCCGGGTGCCCGTAGGGCATCCGTGGTGAGCGCGATCCGCTGGACAGGTCGGGCGGCAGTTCCTCGGCGTCGTCTGCCTTGACGACCGCGACGCCTGCGCGATAGGCCGCCCAGCACAGTCGCAGCCACAGCCGGGGTGGGGCGAGGTCCGCCGTGCGCAGGGCGTGGAGGAACCCGGCGAGGACTTCGGAGTCCACGTCGTCGGCGTGCCGGGCGTAGCCGCGGCTGATCTTCGCTGCGAGGTGCGTCAGCGCGGGCAGCGCTACGCCGATCGCGCCGACGACCCAGGCGGGTCCCCATTCGCGGGCGTGGTGGGCGAGTTGCCGCCACAGCTCGTCGGTGGTGGTGCTGTCGTAGCGCTCGAATATGAGCAGCTGGCGTAGCTTGTCCAGCGGCATCGTGGTGTCCGGCAGGCCGGGCACCGGCCGTGCGTCGAACACCAGCGGCGCGGGTTTGCACGTCAGCAGCTCGAATGCCGTCTCGGCGGTGGTCAGTGCCGTGTCGGCAGTTCTTGTGCGGCTGATGGTTGCCATGGTGATGTCCCTTCGACGCGGAGCGCGCCGCCTTGTGCGAAGGCTCCGTCCGCACCGATTGGGACAGCTCGACCTGACACCAGAGGCGATTGTCGGACCGGGACAGGTTGTGTCCGGGTCTGTCAGGTTCCGCCCTGTCAGGATGCCCCGCACGCCCGGTCACAGGGCTGTCAGGCGGCCGGGGTGACGGATTCTGTCAGGGGCGGGGTGGGTTCGATCGGCCTGTCAGCGGCGCACTGGGGATCGTCAGTACGCCCGCCGGTCCGGGGGCCACCGTGCCTATGACCGATAGAAACCCGCGCCGCGCGCCGAACCCTGTGGGGGACGTGGTGCCCGGCGACCCGCCCGTGCCGATCACCGTCTGGCCGGTCCCCGCCCCGAACCGGGGTGAGACCATGTCCAACGCGATGGGCGTGCGGCTGGTCCACAACCTCACTCACCCGTCCGACCTGATCATCGACCTGGCCGGCGGGCCGCAGTTGGCCCGCGCGGTCATCGCCGCCCGCCGCCGCAGCCACCTGCACACGCCTCGGCAGGTCGGCTGGGGCCGGGAGGCGGCGACCCTGATCGTCACCGGCTGGCCGCTCGCCGACACCACCTCGCCGGTGGACTTCTTTCTCCGCTGCCGCGAAAGCCTTGTGTCCGGCGGCTGCGTGGCGGTGCTGCTGCCGCACGGCGACGTTGTCCTGCCGGTCGACGTGGTCATCGCCGCGAAGCGGGCCGGGCTGGCGTACCTGCAGCACATCGTGGCGGCCGACCGACCGCCCCGACGTGGCCAGCAGACACAGCTCGACATTCATACCGACGTGCTGATCCTGACTCGCAGCACGGAGGCCGAGGACGCCGATGGTTGAGTCCATGCCGGTCACCTCGGTCTGGTTGACCTGCCAGATACCTGCTCGTGACCAGCGGAGAGGCCGATACGTCCCGGAGACCTCCAGCCATCCGGCCAAGATGCTGCCCCACCTGGCCGCCCACGCGATCAGCTCGTACACCGCCCCGGGCGATCTGGTGTTCGACCCGATGTGCGGGTCCGGCACCACCCTGGTGGAGTCCATGCACCTTGACCGAGACGGGATCGGGATCGACATCGAGCCCCGCTACACCGCCATGGCCGAGGCCAACGTCGCCTTCGCCGCGTCGAAAGGCGCGTCCGGGGCGGCGCAGGTGCTCACCGGCGACGCCACCGGGTTGCTCGATCTGGTGCCCGCGTCCGCGGTCGGCCGGGTGGGACTCCTGCTCACCTCGCCGCCGTACGGGCGCGGGACCCACGGTCTCGTGCGGGCCACGAGTACCGGGGTACGCAAGCGGGACCACCAGTATGGGGACCGGGAGCGCGGCAACCTGGCCTACGGCGGTTGGTCTCGCTTGCTCGACGGGTTCGCCGCAATTCTGGCCGCCAGCTACCCGCTGCTGCGTCCCGGCGGGACCGTGATCATCACCTGCCGACCGGTACGCCGCCAGCGGGACGACTTCATCGACCTGCCCGGCGAACTGCTCGCTGTCGCCCGGTCGGTGGGGCTGGTCCCGGTGAAGCGGGCTGCGGCAATGCTCGCCGCCGTCCGCGACGGGCAGATCGTGCACCGGGCCAACATGTTCGGCCTCCTGGCGGTGCGCCGCGCCAGGGACGACGGCATCCCTGTGCACCTTGTGGCGCATGAGGACGCGCTGGTCCTACGTCGCTGCTAGGGGACGGGTTCCCGCACCCCGGTACCCCGGTATCGGCTGGTCGGAGCGGGACCCAGCGGCAGCCTGCCACCGGGACGAGGTCCCGCAGCCCCGCAGGGTCCCGCTCCGACGGGCAAACCTGACAAGGGAAGGGGCCATCGTCGGGCTGTCAGGTGCTGCCAGGTGGCCGAACCTGACAGCCCGACCGTCGAGGCTCCCACACGCCTAGCCTGAAGGCTCTCCCTACTTCCTATGTGCCTCTGATCTGACGCCTCGCGCGACGGCAACGCGCCCACCACTACCGGTCGGCCGCCGTCGCCAGCCTCGGATCTGGCACCCACAAACCCGCGCCCCTCGCCCACGCGATCGGGACGCGGGATCCCCATCCCTTGAGGCGGTCACCACCCGGTGGCCGCCTTCTTGCTGTCCTTTGGAGCACGACATGCTCAAGCCCCGCTGGTACCTGACCGACATCGACTGGTTCTCCCACCTCCTCATGGGTCGTAGCGCCGAAGCCGTCCGCTGCCTGGAACGCCGCGCGATCCACCAGATGCGCCACACCCTCACCGGCCCGCACCGTCTGGCGGTGAGGGCATGACCGCGCCCGACGTTCCCGCCATCCCGGTACGCCTGGCCCGCCGGCCCGTCATTGGCGGGCTCGTCGTCCCCTGGATCACCGCCCGCACACCCGATGGCCGGTACCGCTTCGGCAACGTCGACTACCACCGGCAGCTCGAGGCGCTGCGCGACCGGCTCTGCCAGACCTGCGGCGGCCCGCTCGACCCGGCGCGGATCGTCTTCGCGATGCGCGACAGCGACCTACGGGCGTTCATCAGCCACGAGCCGGGCATGCACCCCGTGTGCGCCGCTTACTCCGCCAGCGGATGCCCCATGCTGGCCGGTCGGATCAGCCACTACCGGGCGACCCCGCTCGCCGCGCAGCTTGCCGACCTCGGCGTCTAGTTTCCACGGCGACCCCGCCGGCACCCGCCCAGCGGCACCCGCCGAGCGCTGGAACCTGCTTTGGGCCACCGGGTACCGGATCACCACACACCCCCTGACCGGACAGCCCGCCGCGATGGTGCTGCCCGAGCAGATCCTGCGCGCCCGCCCGATCGGCCCGCCCGCACCGCTGCGAAGCCCCGTGACCGATCCCGCATCCCACACCTGACCTCGAACTGGAGCTGCCATGACCCTGCACGTTATCGACGTCTATCACAACGCCGACAGCCGGTTCTTCCCCTACGAGCCCGGCCATACGCTCACCCAGGTCATCACCCACTGGCGGCACCTGCCCGCCACCGCTGCCCCGGAGCAACTCGCCGACTGGGCTTTCCACGTCTTCAACGCCGACCTTGACCACCTGGAGACCGAACGGGCGACGCCGAACGGGGAGGCGGACTTCCTCATCGCCTGCACCTATCGGCTGCTGCGGCTGCGCTCCCTGTCCACCGGCGACGTCGTCGCCGTCACCGCCAACGGCCACACCACCTGGCTGGCGTGCGAGTTCGTCGGCTGGAAGCGCATCGGCCCGCCGACCAGCCTTACCGGCGGACCGCTCACCGCCGCCACTGTCTACCAGCACCTGCGGCGAGGTCGCCATGCGTGAGCACCCCTGCGAGCAGCACTCCCCGGGACATCACACCGACGCTTGCCTGACCGGGCCGTGCGGTTACTGCGGCACCAGCCTGCACACCATCGCCTCCGGCGAATGCCGGTCCTGCCTGCGCATCGTGTGCGAGGCATGCGACGCCGGCTACCACCCCGACCTCGGCCCCATCTGCCACCCCTGCACCCAATCCGGCACCGGCGGCGGCCCGGACCCGGCCAGTCCGCCGGACGGTCAGGAACTGCACCGGCTGTGCGTGTTCGAGGTGGCCCTGAACTGTGGCCACCTCGTCACCCTCGCCCGGACCGGCTGGTACCCGGTCTCGGTGGCCTGCTGCAACCGGCTCGGCGGCACCATCCTGCACGGCGTCTACATGCCCTACACCTCCCACGTCGACCTGGTCAACCTGCGGTCCGAGCGCTACGAGCATCGACCGAAAGGCACCCCGAGCGATCCCGACCGGGTCACCGACCGGCGGCCCCGCACCGACGAGCCCTACCAGTCGCCGTACCCCGGCGGAGACGCCCACTCCGGCCGCTACCCGGCCCGCGTTGGCGCCACCTGGAACCTCGACGGATCCGTCCCACCGACCGCCCCCCACTGACCCTCGACCGACACGTCGAGGACGCCGCCCTCCGGCGGCGCACACAGAAAGAGCGGCCCGCCAGAAGGCGGGCCGTCATCGCATCTGGACCCGGGACGCCACGCCACGGCATGCGCGTCCCCGGGTTCATCCCCTGAAAAGGAGTTTGGCTATGCCAACCCCACCCAAACGCCTGTGGTGGCACCTCGATGACGTGCTGCCCCTGGCCGAGCACGCCCTCGCCGCACGAGAGCACCGGATCACCGGCCAGCAGGTCCTCGCCAAGGCCGCCACCAAAGCAGCGTTGATCTGGGACTCCGAGCCCGACGGAGACTGGATCGGCTCCAACGGCGTACCGCTCTGGTACGACAAGGACGGCAGCCCACGACGCGTTCAGGCCCACACCTGGCTGCACACCCCCACCGGCACTCGGGGAACACCCGGCCAACCCGACCGTGCCGCCGGCTTCCTGCGCCTCGACCGCACCTACCGCGACCCGAAACGCCAATCGTTGATCAAGCTGCTGCGCCGAGGCGCCGCAACCGGCGGACACTGGCTCGCACTCGACCCCACCGCCCTGCACACCACCGCGGGCGTCGAAGTCCTCGACCACCGCGACGACATCGCCCCTCCCGACGCCACATGGGCGCCCGCGACCGTGACCGCCGACGCGGTGGCCGAACTGGAATACCCCGCCGTCGTCGCCGTCGACTACACCGCCCTCGGCGGCGTTCTGGCCCGCTTCGACTACGCCACCGTCCGCCAGATCGCCGACGACCTCGACCTTGTCCGCATCGGTGACATGCCCGGCGAGCACCCGATCATCACCTGGGACCACGACACCGCCGTCATCTCCTGGGAAGTCGACGACGGTCACACCACCCGCCGCGTCGAGGCCGACCGCGTCCACCCCGACACCAGCGGGCGGTACAGCCTCGCTGCCTACCTCTGGCCCTGGCGCACGACCACCACACATCACCCGGCCAGCCCAAACACGCAGAAGCAGGCCAGACCCTAACCACCCGACCGAGCGGGCAACGCCATTGCCGAGGAACACACCAAAGCCCGCCCCGCAGTGCCCGTGCCACGTGGGCATCGAGCACGCAAACGGCCCGCCAGAAGGCGGGCCGTCGTCGCATCTGGACCCGGGACGCCTCGCCTAGACAACGTACGCGTCCCGGGTTCTCCAACGAAGGAGGAACCCAGTGTCCACCACACTCCTCGTGATCGCCACCATCGTGGCGGCCACACTCGGGGTCGGAGTCGGCTACCTGTCCACCCGGCCGACCATCCATCGGCTGCGCAAAGAGCTAGCTGACGCCGCCTGGCAGCTGACCCACGACCCGCTCACCGGCCTACTCAACCGCACCGGCCTGCGCACCGTCCACGCCACCATCGCCGCAACCAGCGACCCGCAACCGCTCATCGTCATGCTGATCGACCTCGACCAGTTCAAAGAGATCAACGACACCCACAGTCACGACGCAGGCGACGACCTGCTCATGGAGACCGCCGACCGGCTGAACCGGCTCGCCCACACCTACGGCGGCACCGTCGCCCGCCTCTCCGGCGACGAGTTCGCCGCCATCCTGCCCGTCGGCCGCCACCCGATCAGCGACATCGCGGATCGGTTCAACAGCGTGATCGCCGCGCCGGTCAAGGTCCAGGCCGACAGTGGTCCGGTCGCGGTGACCGTCACGGCCAGCCTCGGCATCGCCGCCGTGGCCAGCACCGACCCGGTGCAGGACATCGCCCTGCACCGCGCCGACACCGCCATGTACCACGCCAAGCACCACGGCGGCGACCGTCACGTCCTCTACACGCCCGGCATGACCATGCCCGACCGGGAGCGCCGCCGTGGACCACGCCTGCGTGACCTGCGCCGCGACCAGCGGGGGAGCGTCGAATGAACCTCGCTACCCTCACCGCCTGCGCCACCTGTCACCACGTTCTCACCGAGGACTCGGATGGGGACCGCACCGTCTACCGGCATCCCGTCACCGAAGACCGGCACGACGTGGTGCCCGTTGACGCCAGCCAGCTCCAGCAGGTCTTCCACCGCTGCCACACCTGCACCGCCGGACTGCCCGTGTGGAACTACCGCACCAGCCTCATCCAGATCGGGGACCTCTCGGCTGGCGTCCTCGTGACCTACAGCAACCAGTGGCATGTCTGCTACCGCTGCGCCCAGCACATCGAGGCCGACGACTCCGATGCCCTCACCGCCCACTGCGCCGCCCTCATGCTCTGGCCACCCAGCAGCGACGAGTACGCGGTCCTGCGCACACTGCACCGCGGCATCGTCCTCGGCCGTGAAGGCAGAACACTGCTCACCACCGCCGACTGGCCGCCGGCCCGGATCACCGCCGAGATGCTGCCGAAGATCCGCGACCGGTTCACCAGGCTCCTACGTGGTCCTGCCGGACTGCCGGCACCCATCAACGACCCCGGCCAGCGCAGGACTCTGGCCAACCAACTCGACCTCGTACCCATGTACTGGATCAACCAGGAATTCACCGATCGGATCAACGAGGTCAGCGGCGACCAGCCCCCGGCGACGGTCACCGACGAACTCTCATCCTCACCAGCCGGACTGCTCGCCTGGCCCGAACCCGTCGGCGACACCCGGCAGCTCGCCGCCGTCTCCTGGACGCCCCACGCCGACGGCTGGCAGATCATCGGCTACCGCAGCATTGGCAGCGCCCTAGACGACGACCTGATGCCCGCGCTGCGACACGAGATCGGCTGGCTCGTACCGATCCACACCGATTACATCGCCCGCCGCGCCAAGCTCGACGGACGCCACCCCCTCGGCCCCCTCATCACCACCTGGCTCCTGATCAAACAGCAGCTGACCGAAACCGTACCGGCGAAACTGCCCAAGGGCACCACCAAGGCGTACCAACGCAACCAGCGCCCCGCCCCCGACGTCAGGATCGTACGGATCAAACCCCGCACCACCATTCCACCACCGCAACGGAGCCAACCCGCAGGCACTCGCACCCGGGCGAAACCCGATCACCGGTTCTGGGTCACCGGCCACGAACGCCAACAGCCATACGGCCCCGGCCGAAGCCTCCGCCGAACAATCGACATCGAGCCATTCCTCAAGGGATATGACGACCTACCCATCAAGCTGAGCAGCACCGTCCGCGTACTCGGCAGCCGGACCGCCGAGAAGGGACGGAGCACCGAGAACGGCTAGCCTTTGTGGTGGTGGGCTCGCCCACCACCACACATCCCGGCCTTTCTGCGCTTCGCCACTTGCAATCAACGCCCGGCAGGAGCCGACACCTGCGCACAGCTGGCCTGATCACTGCCATTAAGACACGGGACGTGCCGGCAGCAAACACGGCGCCTAAGGTCTAATGGCGGATGAGGATCCTGCCTCCGCTAACCATCTCGGTGACCGGACCGCGTCGCCGGGAATGGGCGGTTGCGGTCGATTTGGGCGACGTAGGGGCGCCCCCGCCACTTCACGGGCGCCCTCACGCTGTTGATGTCGCAGCTTATATGCCTTTGATTCAGGCTTGCCTGCTTGCATTCACTCTGACAAGTCGAGGTGGCGTAAGATTTCTTGAGCTAGATCAAGGGTGCCTGCGGCGACAAACTTCTGCCTCCGGTCCATTGCTCGCGAAATGTCGGACAATGACCGTAAATTGTAGTCAAGGGAAATCGGTTTTCCTGTAAGGTCAAGGACGACACCCCCGGCTGAATGTAGAATGTAGTGACCCGGGGCTAAATCCCATATCGCGAAGCCCTTGGCGAACTCCAGTACTCCCTCGGTAAAGCCTGTCGCCACATGGCAGAGGCTGACCGAGCCAAAATCAACCCCGATCCTGCCGCGACTCTTGCCGTCTTTATCGCGCTGATCCAGGGCGTTCATCAGGCGCTCTTGGCGACTTAATGGCAAGAGTCGCTCAGTAGGCCGCATGAGGAAGTTCGTGAGAAGCGCCTCCGATAAACGTTTAGGTTCTCGGTGGCCGAGCGCGTGATAAGTGCCATCGGCGGTATATGCATAAGCGTAGTCCTCGCCGTCCTCGTGCCGCGCTGCGACATATAGTCGCACATGGTGGTAAATATCGCCGACTACCGACACGATCGGCCGCGCGAGCGCCCGCGAGTAGATCATGATGTGCGTGTACCCGAGGAGCCCTCGGACAGCCAGTTCACTGGTGTCGAGGGGGTCGACAAGGATGCACAGATCCGGATCGCTCTCATTGCCGACGACTTGTGGTTCCGCTTCCTCGGAGGCGTACACAAACGAGCCGAGGTGACGGGCCATCAGCTCGCAATACCGCTCATGCAACCACATGTCGTGGACAGACAAGAAGTTGTCCGAGTGCCGGAGGTTCTCACTCTCGCCAACGTTGCCTGAGAAGGCGGCTTCCATTAGTTTCGGGCGGATCTCAAGCATGAGAGTTTCCACCACCTCCGCTGTCTTCCTGGCAAGTTCAGGCAGCTGGGCAACGTTTTCCATGGGTACCTTCCAGGTCTATCGTAGTTCAAGGGGTGGCTCAATGCCGGGCGGACTCATTGTTGCAGCTATGAATACTGCCGAGAAGTCTGCTGCTCGCATGATTTGTGAGCCCGTAAGGTCATCGAAGCTTGCTACTTCGAGGTCTGACCCCTTCGTCATCGCGCCGAAAACCGCGAAGTAGAGCAGTGCTTTCGGGTATCTGCGCCGAATCTCGCTGGCGATGAAGCCGACTACATCCGCATGCTTGACCTCGAAATCGCAGATAAGAATCGTAGTGGCCTCCTCGGCATCGGGGTAGAAGGAAGTTGAGTCGAGGACAATGCTGTCACGGACCTTGTTGCAGCGGAGGTAGCCTATGGCGCATCGGGAGAACTGGGCGGAAGCTAGGAATGTGGCCATTACCAAGCCTGCTTCGTTGACACCGAAGCAGATGTCGACCTCAAGGCGCCTTCCTAGGTTCTTTATTTGCCTTATTAAGCGCTCAATTCCAAAGCCGAAAGTCCACCAATCGATATCTAGGAGGTTCCCGGGACGGGGATTCGGTAGCGAAAACACGCATATTTCGGGGTTTCCGTAGTCGACAGTGGGGACCGTTAGGTTGAAGTCTGATCCAACGAGGTGGCCCCAGCCTTCGACTTGTCGGTCTAGTTGGGTCGTCGCGCTGACGACTCCTGGCGAATGACTACTCCTCCTGGCCGAAAATTTCTTTAACGATAACTGGTCTTCGGGAGGGAGTCGCTCATATGCCTCTGAAACCAGGTCACCTGGTGAAATGTCTTCGGCGGCGACTCCGAGTGGTCCCCGTCCATAGGCTTCGGCAAGAATGAGCAAGCTAGAGAAGTTCGGAGGTGATCCCGCGCCTCGGGCGCGCGCCCACGTCTCCCACGCATTTATCGTTGTTCCTCCGAGGCTTGTTTGATGTTCGGTCACCTCGTTATAGCGCAATGCTGCTTGGTCCTGTGAAAGCCCAGCGGCATAGCGGTATGCCTGAATACTGGGAACGTCCGGGTTTCGACTCATCAACTCAGCTGCGGCCGCCTTGACGGATTCTGTCTCACGCCACAGCTGCTTGCCAAGTCGAGCCAACTCCCGGCCACGCGCCTGCGGACTGACGCCCCGGCTCGTGGATGTGGAAATACCCATGGTGCCCCTTTCGGCAGGTGCTAGGGCTGTGATGGACGACGATCGAGAGCACCATACCCATCCTGCTGGGCAAACATGGTCCTGCGACGCGTTCGGGCTGGTCAGGATGCCCATAGATCGGTCTGCCTGCGGTCGCCCAGAAAGGTGTATTGCCAAGCATGAGCTGGAAGTGTCTGCGTCACGCCACCACCAGCTGTTGGGGCGACCGGACACGACGGTGTCAATCAAGCTTCGGGGAGCTGAGATGCGGTTGATGGAATCCGGTGTCCGTCGCGCGACCGGCGATGATGCCGCCGTCCTGTCCAGGGTGCTGGCGGACGCGTTGCTGAGTCAGCGGTTGGGTGCCTGGCTGGTGCCGGATGCGGCCGAGCGCCCGGCGGTGTTGCGACGGTACGCGCGGCTCGTCGTGGCGCAGGGGTTGGCACACGGCCAGGTCGACACGACTGACGACCATGCCGCCGTCGCGATCTGGTACTCGCGGCCGGCGACACCACCGGCGTCCGCGGTGTGGATGTACGACCTGCATCGGCTGCTCGGCGCGCATGCGACCCGGTTCGGTCTGCTGCACGCGTACGTCGACGCGGTGCACCCGCACACGGCGCATCACTACCTCGCGCACCTGGCGGTCGCCGCCGACCGTCGGCAGGCCGGGGTGGGCAGCGCGTTGCTGGCCGGCTACCACCGGTCCCTCGACGTGGTGGGGCTGCCGGCGTACGCGGAGGTGAGCACGGACCGTCCTCGGGATGGCCTGCTGGCCCGGCTCGGTTACGTGCCGCGGTCGCCGATCCTGCTGGAGCCCGGTGGTCCGGTGCTGTGGCGCATGTGGCGACCACCGTGCGCCGGACGATCCGGCGACGCCACGGGTGACGAGTTGCCAGCTCGGGTCCGTGCCGAGCGCACGGCGATTCCGTTTCGCGGCGCGCTGCTGCTGACGGCGTCACCGCGTTCGCCCTGAGCGGCACGGCTCTGACATCACGTTGATCACCTGCTGGCGTTTCGTCGGCCAGCGGGCCACCTCGTCATACCCAACTTCTGGAGGAGGACTGTTTCTCATGCTGACCACAGCCACCGATCCCGTCACCACAACCGCCCTACGACGGCGCAACGTGGGGCAGTGGTTGGCCACGCGACTGGGCTTGGCGCGTCCCGCTGGTGCCGTCCCGGACGCGGGAGCCGGAACGTCGACCGAGTTCGTGTGGGGTTACGCGATCCGGCGCGAGTGGCGCAACGGCAGCCACGACCTGTTCGGGTTCACGCCCGACAAGGACGTGGCCGAACGGCGCCTCGCCCGCGACCAGAGCTACTGGCATTCCGGCCCGGTGCGGCCGGTGGCGGTGTACCTGGTGCCGGTCAACGCCGCCGCCGTGGATCGGCATCCGGTGAAGGGTTGCCGTAGCTGGTCGTGCGCGGACTCGCCGCAGCGGGGGGAGTCGCGGTGACAGTGCAAGTGGGGTTGGCGCGTCGGACGTTGAGTCCGTTCGGGTTGTGGGTGTTCGGTGCGGCTGCTTCGGCGCCGATGGTGGTCCTCGTCGGTGGTATTCCCGCGACGTATGCGACCACCGGAGTGACGGCGCTGCCGTTGACGTTCGTTGTCGTCGCCGTGACGGTGGCATTGTTGGCGGTCGGCTACACCGCCATGGCACGTCAGGTGGGGCATCCGGCGGCGTACTACGGGATCCTCGCGCATGGCCTGGGCCGCCGGTGGGCAGTGGCGGGCGGGATGGTCGCGCTGCTGGCCTACAACAGCATTCAGGTCAGCTTGTACGGGCTGGTTGGTGCGACTCTCGCGGGCACGCTGGGTGGCGTGTGGTGGGTGTGGGCGGGCATCGCCCTGGCGGTGGTCGGGGTGTTGGGTGTGCGGGCGATCGTGCTGTCCACCCGGGTCCTGGTCGCCGTGCTGGCGGTGTCGCTGCTGATCGTGGCGGTGTTCGTGGCCGCTGCGCTGTGGCAGCCAGCTGGTGGGGAGGTGTCCTGGGAGGGCTCCGAGGCGTCCGGGTTGGCGGTCAGTGGCATCGGTGGCGCGGTCGCGTTGTGTGTGGCCGCGTTCATGGGCATCGACGCGGCGGGGTCGTTCGCTGAGGAGGCCGTCGACCGGCGGTCGATCAGCCGCGCCTGCATCGGTGGGGTGGCCGTGCTCGGCGCGGTCTACTCGATCGCGGCCTGGGCTATGGGCGTCGCGGTCGGGCCCCGGCAGGTCGCCGAGGCTGCTGCCGACCCGGCGGTGGGCTTGCCGTTCTTGGTTCTGGAGCGTGCTGGTAGCGGGTGGGTGGCCGTCGCGGGGGTCATGCTTGTTTTCGCGATCGTCACCTCGATGCTCGCGTTCCATTCCGTGATTGCGCGTTATGTGTTCGCGATGGCCCGGGAACACGTCCTGCCCGCCGGCCTCGCGCAGGCCAGTAGTGCGACTCGGGTCAGCGCGCCGCGTGGCGGGTCGCTGACCCAGACCGTCATCGCGGCGGTCGTGGTGGCCGCGTTCGCCGCGTCCGGGGCCGACCCGGTGGCGGTGATGTTCACGTGGCTGTCGACGGTGGGTGCGCTCGGCCTGTTGTGCCTGCTGTTCGCCGCATCCGTGGCGGCGGTTGCGGCATCGGAGGGCGTGCGTGGTCCGGGGCCGTGGAGATGGTCGTTCCGGGTTGCGCCGGTGCTGGGGCTGATCGGCGGGTCGGTGGTGCTGGGCTTGATGGTCGGCAACGTCGGATCGTTGCTCGGCGCCGCGCCCGGGTCGCTGTATCCGTTCCTGCTGCCCGCGATCATCGTCGCGACCGCCGTCGGAGGCGGGATGTGGGCCGGGCACCTGCGTCGGGTCCGCCCGCAGGTGTACGCCGCTATCGGCCGCGGCACGCCGAAGACCCACGCGGTCCCCGACACCGTCAACGTCTCGATCTGAGGCGGGAGCGAGGATGATGACTCACGCAGCCCCGCCGCCACCTGGGCGGCACTACGATCCGTTGGATCCCGGCTGGCGACCGGAGCATCCCCCAGCGGGCCATTCCGCCACCGGCTACCCGAGACCGGCTGGCCAGGTACCGGCGCAACCACCGCCGGGTTACGGTCCGGCGCGGGTACCCGCCGGCTACCCTCGCCCGCCTGAGGTCCCAACGGCACCGGTCTCGCCATCCGCCTCCACACCGGACCCGTACGGCCCGGTGTCGGAGCCCGTGGCCCCCATCGCCCCGGTGGGTCCGGTCGGGTCGCAAGGCCCGTACGGTCTGGCACCGGTGGACGAGCCGGTGACCGAGGAGGCACGCCGGTGGGCACATCTGCGTCAGCAGGTCGGGTACCGGCTTCAGCGAGCCAACGTCGGACACGTCCTGGCGGCCTTCGAGCGACTGGACCGCAGCGACGCCCTCGGCCCGCACGGTGTCGGGTTGCTGTATGTCGTACCGGCCGATCACCAGCCGCATGGGTTCGAGTTGAAGCTTGCCACCCGCCTGTTCCTGTCCTCGCCCGAGTCGAACGACCTGCACCGGGTCCTGGTCGACCTCGCCGCCATCGCACGGGACAACATCACCCGCGCCGCAAGGGCAGGACGCAGGTGGGATCCGCTCGGTCCGGAGAACTCCCTAGTCAACGGCGGTGACATGGCCCTGCCGTCCTCCGCCCGGTACGTCGGAGTCGCGGTGACCACGCTGGACTCCGAGATGGGGCCCTGGTACCAGGTCGCACGTCAGATCCGTGACCAACCGCTCGGCGGCAGGATGTCGATGTTCGACCTGCGCGGCCAGTGCTACGCCCTGCTGACCGACGGCACCGCCCTGTACGTGGACCAGAACCGCAACCGGTCGATCGGCGATACCGGGATCCGCTGCTCCAAGACCCTGGACCCCGACCGGGCCACGTACCACAACCGGTACGCGAACCTGACCGAGCAGGGCGACGACAACACCCGGCAGATGTGGGCACAGCTCGACGTCCTGCACGGTGTCCTCACTGACCACCTACCGGCCTGGCGGCCGGCGTGACCACCACTCCCGTCACCGACCTCACCGCTGCCGCGGACTTGAGCCGAGTGGAGATCGACGTCCCGGCCGTGCTCCAGCAACTCGTCGACCGGGCCGACGCCGCTGCGGCGACGAGCATCGGTTTTCCCGGCGCCGTGGACCTCGACTACAACGAGGTCGTAGCCCGCATGGGCAACCGGCTGTGGAACAACATCGGCGACCCCACGACTGACCCCGGCGGGGCAGCCCACACCAAAACCTTGGAGCGGGCCGTCGTCGCCTGGGTCGCCGAAACCCTGACCATGCCACCGGACGACCGATGGGGCTACGTGACCAGCGGCGGCACCGAGGGCAACCTCGCCGCCCTGCACGCCGCTCACCGCCGTCACCCCCGCGCGGTCGTCTACCACTCGACGGCCGCCCACTACTCCATCCCCAAGATCCTCGACATCATCGGCACCCGCGCGGTCGTCATCAAAGCGAACAGCGACGGCGAGATGGACTACACGCACCTCGCCGCGCAGATCCGGCGACGCCCCACCCGGCCCGCGATCGTGGTCGCCACCGCCGGCACCACCATGACCGAGGCCGTCGACGACACCACCCGCATCCACGACATCCTGGCCGCGCATACCCCCGGCGGGCACCTGCACGTCGATGCCGCGCTGTCCGGCATTCCCCTGGCCCTCGACGGCCGGTTGCGCCTCGACAGCAGCAGCGGCATCGGCAGCATCGCCGTGTCCGGACACAAGTTCTTCGGCGTGCCCACACCCTGCGGCGTGGTGCTCATCCGCAATCACGCCCGCACGCACAGCCGGCACATCACCTACACCGACACCGTCGACACCACCATCAGCGGCTCCCGCTGCGGACTGTCGGCAGCCCTGCTGTGGCACGCCATCGCCACCTACGGCCGGGAAGGCCACCGGTGGCGGGTCAGCGAATCCCGACGCCTCGCCGCCTACGCCGTCGACCGGCTCACCGCCGCCGGCTGGCCCGCCTGGCGACACCCGCACGCCTTCACCGTCGTGCTGCCCACCCCACCCGAACCCGTCCGCCGCAAATGGTTGATCGCCACCGACGGCGAGATCAGCCACGTCATCTGCATGCCCGGCGTCACCCGCAGGCAGATCGACGCCTTCGTCGCCGACATCGCCACCACATCGCCGACGGCGGCGATCCCGCGCCCCCGCGTACCAGCCGCACCGGAGAACACCCCCGCGTCCCTCGTTCCGCGCCGTCCACCGACTGACGGAAGGCAACCCCGATGACCCCTCATCCTGCCGCGAGCACCGACATCCCTCGCCCTACCGGCTACGTCTACCACCCGCTGTTCGCATGGCACGACACCGGCACCAGCGCCGGCCTGCGTCCCGCGGACCCGTTAGCAGGCGTTCAACCCGGCAAGCACGTCGAAGCCGCCGACGCCAAACGACGCACCCACGAACTGATCCACGCCTGCGGCCTGCTCCGCAAACTCGTCGTCATCGAGCCCCGCGAAGCCACCATGACCGAACTCCTGCGAGTCCACACCGGCGACCACGTGCAGCACATCAAGGAACAGAGCGAGCGCAGCGGCGGAGACGCCGGCGACGGCTTCAGCCCGGTAGGCCGCGGCAGCTACGACATCGCCCGACTTGCCGCCGGTGGCCTGGTCGAACTCGTCACCGCAGTCGTGAAAGGTGAGCTCACCAGGGGATACGCCCTGACGCGGCCACCCGGCCACCACGCCACCGCCGACACGAGTATGGGTTTCTGTCTGTTCAACTCCCTCGCGGTCGCCGCCAGGCACGCCCAAGCCGAACTCGGCCTGCCGCGGATCGCGATCGTGGACTGGGACGCCCATCACGGCAACGGCACCCAGTCGATCTTCTACACCGATCCGACCGTGCTCACCATCTCCCTGCACCAAGCCTTGTCCTACCCGCCCAACTCGGGTTGGATCCACGAACACGGTGTACGCGACGGCACCGGGTACGCCCTCAACGTGCCACTACCCGCCGGCAGCGGGCACGCCGCCTACGTCAAGGCCATGCGCCAGGTCGTCCTCCCGGCCCTCGACCGGTTCAAGCCCGACCTGATTCTGCTCGCGGCCGGCTTCGACGCGAACGCCTGGGATCCCATGTCCCGGCAGGTCCTCACCGCCGACAGCTACCGCACCATGACCCGACTCCTCGTCGACGCGGCCGACCGGCTCTGCCACGGACGCCTCGTCGCCGCCCACGAGGGCGGCTACAACCCGTGGTACGTGCCGTTCTGCGTCCTGGCGTTCCTGGAAGAACTGTCCGGTCACACCACCGGAATCCCGGACCCCTACGCCGACATCGCCGCCGAGTACGCCGCCGAACCCCTCCTGCGCCACCAAGACGAAGTGATCCAAGAGGCCACCGAGTTCCTCAAGCTCATCCGCCCGCCCACCACCGCCAGAACCAGCAACTGACAGCACGTCAGACGCCACCGGCACCGATGCCGGCGACATCACCAACACCGCCGACAGCAGGAGGAGGACCCGTGACCACCACGCCGCTACCCGCCCACACCGCACCCCCACTACTCGACCCGATCTTCCTCACCGACCTCGACCGGCTCGACATCAGAACCAACCAGCGGATCCTGGAGATCGGTGCCGGTACCGGCAATGTCACCGCCCGCCTGGCCCAACTCGTCGGCCGCTACGGGTCAGTCACCGCAGTCGACGCCGACACCAGCCAGCTCACTCCCACCAGCGTCATCGACCTCGCCCCACGGGACCTCGACCGAGAGATGCTGCCCGGCAAGCTGGACAGCTACGACCACATCATCGCCCGCTGGCCCCACCCACTACGCGACCCCATCGACGTGCTGGAGCAGATGATCGCCCGGCTGCGGCCGGACGGCTGGCTCGTCCTCGCCGACTTCACACCCACCCCGCCGCGGATCCACCGAGCCCCCGACAACGAAGACGCCACCCTCATCCACGCCGTCATGCAGCAGCTCCACACCACCATCACCAACCGTGACGGCGGCACCTGGACGGCCGACCCCGAAACCCTCCTCCTGAACAACGGCATAGTGCAGTACTGCGTCCACACCACCACCGAAACCTGGACCGGAGGCGGCCCCGGAGGCCGCCTCGTCACCGGCGTCGTCACACACCGACGGCCCCACCTCACCGGCATCACCGACGCGGACGCCGACCGGTTCGCCGCGCTCATGGCCGACCCCACGGTGCTCCTGAGTTCCTACGAACGCCGCTTCATCCATGCCCGCAAGGGCAACTAAGACCAGGGCGGCATTGAGATGAGACACCGGATCCGCACCGCCCGGTGGACTGAGATGGACCATGTCGCGGGAATGATCGCCGCCGCGCTCTATCCCACCCCGCTCGGCGCATGGCTGGTCCCCGATCTGGACCAGCGCGGCAAAGTCCTGGCCGCTGTCACCAAGATCTGGATCGAGCACGCGATGTTCTACGGCGACATCTACCTCAGCGCTGACGGCGGCATCACCGCCGCCGCCGTCTGCTTCCACCGGTACCGGCCGCTGCCACCACCGGCCAACTACCCGACCCGCCTCGCCGACGCCGCCGGCCCGCACACCAACCAGTTCGCCGCCCTCGACAACATCATCGCCAACAACCAGCCCACCGAGGCGCACTACCACCTCGCGTACCTCGCTGTGCACCCCCACCACCAGCGATCCCGCCTGGGCACCGCACTGATGACGCACCTCCGCAGCCAGCTCGACGGGATCGAACTGCCGTCATGGACCATGACCATTCCGGACGGACTGCGCCTCCTCGCCCGCAGCGGCTACACAGCCCAGCCGGCGATCACACTCGCAAACGGTCCGGCCCTGCACCCGATGAGCCATGACATCCCTCATCGCGACGGCAGCACGACGTCGACCACCCACTACAGACAGGCCCCACAGGGCTAACGCCGCCGACTCGTACGTCACCGCAGGCCCAGACGGGACCGCGCTCATGAAGGTTTCGCGAGACTCATCTGCCGCCAGGGCTGGCGCATTGTGGGCAGTGCCATCAGGCGATGACCCAGGTCACTCAGCCCAGTACCGAGCCCGGATACCAGTGTCAACCCGGCTGCCGGGGGAGGCCCTCGACGCTGTCGTGGTTGCCGACACTGTTGGCCGAGCGATTCTGCGCCACGCGCCCCGAACCCTTCCCGTTACTGGCATGCCAACACCGCCGTACTTGGCCACGGCGTACGCCGATCGCTTCCTCGCCCGCGTCACCGTCGGCGCATCCGCAGCGGACAGCACCCATCGGTCGGCTACTGGCCCGTCCGCGACCGGTGCCGGACTGCCACTGACGGCAGGGTCACGGAGACAAGAACCCCGGCGCGGTCCCCATCCATTGACCCGCGAGCAACTAACACTTTCCTGACAAACCTCCGGGCGAGGTCTACCACCCAATTCGCTAGATCCACTGGGCGAAGCAGGACGCACGAGTCCGGCAGCCCTCCGACGAGAAGAGTTCCGATGACAGTGCAGGTTGACGATGCCGCCACCGCCTTGCGTCAGGCCATGGTGACTGCGTTGCGCGACGAAGGTCTGATCACCACCCACAGGGTGGCTGCAGCGATGAACGCGGTGCCCAGGCATGACTTCGCACCGGGCGAACCACTGGAGAAGGTGTATCAGACCAACACCACACTGGTTCCGAAAATCGACGGCCAGGGGCGTCAGACCAGCGTGGTTTCTGCCTCGCACATTCAGGCCATCCAGCTCGAACAGGCCGACGTAGGGCCAGGCATGAAGGTGCTGGAGATCGGTTCGGGCGGGTACAACGCCGCCCTGATCGCGGAGATTGTCGGGCCGACGGGTTCGGTGACGACCGTAGACATCGACGCCGACATCGTGGACCGCGCCCGCGCGGGCCTGCACAGGGCCGGGTACGAGCAGGTCAACGTGGTGCTCGCCGACGCGGAGCACGGCGTGGCAGCGTACGCGCCGTATGACCGGATCATTGTCACGGTCGGGGCGTGGGACATCCCGCCCGCCTGGCTCGATCAGCTCACCCCGAACGGCCGGATCGTCGTGCCGCTGCGCTTCGCCGGGATCACCCGCCTGGTCGCCTTCGACCGCGCCCCCGGCAGGTCGGTGCTGGCGGCCAGCAACTACCGGCTCGGCTCGTTCGTGCCGATGCAGGGCGACGGCGCCGCCAGCGAGCAACTGATCCCGGTCACCCCCGACGTCGGGCTGCGCCTCGATCAGGACAGCGCTCTCACCTTCGATGTGCCAGCGCTGCGCAAGGCGCTTCACACCAAGCCGGTGGAGAGATGGTCGGGCACGCCGTTCGACATGCCTGACGAACTGGAGCTGTACCTGTTGACCAGCGGGCCGGAAATGCCGCTGATTCACGCCGCGCAGGCCGCGATTGATCAGGGCGTGGTCAACCGCACGGTCCGAATCGGCACTCCCACACTGGTACGCGGCGGCACTCTCGCCTACCGCATCAAACGGGAGAACCCGCAGACCGTCAGCGGCTACGAGACCGGTGTCATCGCCCACGGGCCGGACGCCGAGCAAGTCAGTGGGGAACTGCTCGCCATGATCCGCGCCTGGGCCGGCGGCTACTACCGGCGCGGCGCTGCCCACATCATTTACCACCCGCACACCGGCGACACCAGCGGTCTGACCGGGTGGCACACCACCAAGCGACACGGCGTCCTGGCTGTCACCTGGCCCTAGAAGACTTCGGCGCCCCCTCTGCGGCCCGCGCCGGAGAAACCCCTATCACTCCACATCAGGAGGTTGTCATGGCACAGCTCGCCACGGTTCAGCCCGACATCGAGGGCGGCTCTCTCGATGACTTCGATCTCGACATCGAATTCATCGAGGCCGGCGGCACCGTCGAGCACATCATCAGGATGACCGAGGACAACTGCGGCAACACGTGTGAGTCGGCCTGCACCAGCTGCTGACCAGCCGCATCCGCTGGTGGCCCGCTCTGATGCCAGCCCAATCCACGGCAGGCCGTACAGCGAGCCATCGACACCAGGGCAGGAGTGCCCGGCCTGACGAAACGTGCCCATGCGGGCCGGGCACTCCGCACCCGCCAACAGATGAGCACGCCTCAGGGGAGGTTGGTGTGTATCGCAGCGTGAACGACGCCTTGATGCTGCGGGCAGCTCTACTTCGCCCCGGCCAGCTCGGCGCATGGCCTGACCTGACCAGCAGCGACGCGGCGGCCAATTGGCGGGCATGGCTCAGCGAGACGTTGACGGTTCCGGGGTTCGCGACGGCCTTGACCCACGCGTCGCCGGACCTCGCCGAGCGCGTCACCGCGACCATCAACGGCGGCCTGCGGCAGGCCGACGCCCGCCGGGTCGTGCTCTCGGTCATGCGCTATCTGCTACGCGCCACGACCCGTGCCACACCGTACGGCTTGTTCGCGGGCGTTGCTCCCGCCACCGCGAGCCGCACCGGCAGCATCCGTTGGGGCACCGCACACCGACGCGTCGCCCGCCTCCGGGCACCCTGGCTGGCCTCCGTCATCGATCGGCTGGAGTCCGACGTGCGGCTGCGCCAGCACCTGTTGGTACACGTGAACAACCTGCTCGTCGAGCGGTCGGGGAAGCTCGTGCTGGGATACCGGGCCGCTACGAGCGACCCCCAGGGCGCGCCGGCACATCTGCGCATCACAGCTACCGACGTGATCCGCGCGGCTCTGGCGCTGGCGGCTGAGCCGATCCGGTGGGCCGACCTCACCGGCAAACTGATGGCCGACTGTGGGGTGCCGCGCGAGGGCGCGCAGCGGCTGGTCGGCCAGATGGTGGCACAGCGATTGCTGTTGACGAGCCTGCGCACACCGTCGACCGACACCAACCCCCTCACGCACCTCCTGGTTCAGCTGGAGACCGCCGCAGCCGAAGGCGGCGATGTGGGTGCTCTCCGTGATCAGCTGCGCCGCGTGCGCGACCTGAAGGCCCGACACGACGGCGCACCGGACGAGTCCGACGCCGCAGGCCACCGCCGGGAGCTTGGCAGAGCCGCCGCCGCAGTCCAGCCCGAGCATGCGGTCGGGATCGATCTGCGCCTGGACTGCGACCTCGTCGTCCCGACGACGGTAACGGCCGAGGCGTGCCGTGCCGCTGCCGCGCTGACCCGCCTCGCCCGGCCGACATCCGCGGGATGGCGGGACTGGCACGCGCGTTTCCTGCACCGGTACGGCCTGCACGCCCTCGTCCCGGTCCTGGACGCCGTCGATGCTCAGGTGGGTATCGACTACCCGGACGGCTTCACCGCTACGCCAGCCACAGACTCGGCAGCATTGACCGACAGGGACCGTAGACTGCTCGCCTTGGCGCAGCGGGCCGCCTTGCGCCGCGAACACCAGGTCGTCCTTGACGACGCGGCGCTGCAGGCGCTGGCCGGCCCGCCGCCGACCGAGATCCCGCCCACCGCCGAACTCACCGTCCGCGTCCACGCCGACTCCCTCCAGGCCATCACGCGGGGCGATTTCCTCCTATCGGTGGTGCGCGCATCCGCGCAAGCCTTCTCGACTGCGGGCCGGTTCCTGGACCTGTTCAGCGAGACCGAACGGCACCGGATGGCCGTGCGTGCCGCCGACAGCCCGACCGCCTGCGATCGGGCGCTGCCCGCCCAACTGTCGGCTGTCACCCGCTACACCGTCAGCCTGGATGTCAACCGTGCAGCCCAGCTGCTGCCACATCTGATCCCGGTCGGTGAACACCACGCGCCGTCGCAGGCCACGATCGGCCTGGACGACATCGCCGTTACCGCCGACGCGCGTCGCCTGTATCTGGTATCGATCTCTCGCCGCCGTGCGTTGCAGCCGATCGCAGTCAACGCGGTCGAGCCCGTACGCCACGCTCACCCTCTAGCCCGCTTCCTGGCCGAAGCGCCGGTGGCTCTCGCCACCCGCTGCTCGCCGCTGGAGTGGGGGCCAGCGGCCAAAGGTTTACCGTTCCTGCCCGCGCTGAGGTACGGCCGGACCCTCCTGAGCCCCGCGCGGTGGCACCTGAACGCTGCTGAACTACCCGACCGGACAGCCCCGGCGTGGCGGTGGAGCCAGGCGCTCGCCGCCTGGCTCGACGTCACCGGCTGCCCCAGCGCCGTCTCGCTCGGTATCGGCGACCAGACCCTCGGCCTCGACCTCAACGAGCCCGCTCACCAGGCGCTGCTACGCGACCACCTGACCCGCAACCCCACCGCCCTGCTGCGCCTCAACCCCGACGGCGACGCCTGGATCGGCGGGCACCCACACGAGATCGTCATCCCGTTGACTGCCACCACCCCGAGGCCACCAGCGCCCCGCCTCGCCAGCCCTCCGGTCGACATCCGGACCCACGGCAGCCTGCCCGGCAGCGACCACCATTACCTGAAGATCTATGCCCGGCCCGAGGAACAGGCCACCATCCTGAACACCCATCTGCCCAGGCTTCTATCCCGGCTCCCCGGTGCGGGCAGGTGGTGGTTCCTGCGCTACGCCGACCCCGAGCCACACCTACGACTACGGATCTGCGGCCTGCCCATCGACGTCGTTACCGGCTGGACCCGAGAGCTGGCCGACGCCGACCTGACCCAGCGAGTCCAGTGGGACACCGACTTCGGCGAGCCCGGCCGCTTCGGCAGCCCGGCCGCCTACCAGGCGACGACCGCCGTGTTTGCAGCCGACTCCGCAGCCGCACTCGCCCAAACGGCCGTCACCGCGCGACGTCCGACTCTCAACTGGCAAGCGTTGACCGCCGCCAGCATGGTCGACCTCGTTACGGCGGTCATCGGCGATCCACACGATGCCCTGGGATGGCTGATAGCCCATGCCCGCACACACCGGCCAGCACCCCCACGAGCCGTCTACGACCAGGCCATCCACCTGACCAACCGGAACAACCCCACCGCCGTGGCGTCCCTGCCCGGCGGCGAGAACCTGATAGACCGCTGGACTGAACGCCGCCACGCCGTGGCCGTCTGGCGCGACAACCTGCCCACGATCAGCGCCGTCCCGCCGGTCGAATTGCTGCCCGACCTGCTGCACCTGCACCACGTCCGCGTCGCCGGGCCCGACCTCGACAGCGAACGAGCCTGCCTGCACCTCGGCCGCGCCGCCGCGCTGAGCTGGACGACAAGGAGCACCCCGTGACCACCCCAACCCTCACCGCCAGCCCATCGGATGCGCTCGCAGCGGTCTGCGCGAGACTCGCCAGCCCTTCCATCGTTGGCCCGTCACCCGACGGTCGGACCCGGCCACAATCGCTGGCCGCAGGCGCGGCCGGCATCGCCCTGCTGCACATCGAACGGGCCGTCGCCGGACACGGCGACGAAGCCACCGCCCACCGCTGGATACACGCCGCAGCCAGCGAGCCGGTCAGCATCGGCCGCAACGCCGACCCCTTCCACGGCGCCCCCGCACTGGCGTTCATGCTGCACACCGCCCGCCCCCTCGGCGGCTACCACCGCGCCTTCGCCAAGCTCAACGACGCCACGATCACCCTCACCCGGCAACGGCTGGCCGCCGCCCACGCCCGCATTGACCGCCGCGAACCACTGACCATGTGCGAGTTCGACCTCGTCCACGGCCTGACCGGGCTCGGCCTCTACCACCTGCACGCCCACCCCGACCACCCCGTCAGCCACCACCTGATCGGCTACCTCGCCCGCCTCACCGAACCCCTCAGCGACCACACCACCCAGCCGCCGTGGTGGCTGCCCTCCGGGCTCGGCGGCACACCACACCCCGACTTCCCCCACGGCCACGGCAACATCGGCGCTGCCCACGGCATCAGCGCAGTCATCGCCCTGCTCGCCTACGCCATCCTCCACGGCCACGACACACCCGCAGCCCTCACCGCCCTCACCGCCCTGTGCGACTGGACCGACCACCACCGCCACGACGACCCTGCCGGAACCTGGTGGCCCGGCTACGTCACCCCCGACACCACCCCACGACGGCACCGGCCCTCCTGGTGCTACGGAACCCCCGGCATCGCCCGCGCTCAACAACTCGCCGGTCTCGCCCTACATGACGAGGCCCGCCACGAGCAGGCGGAGACAGCGGTGCTCGCCGTACTGTCCGACGAGAGCCAGCGTGACCGGCTTCCTGAGATCGGCCTGTGTCACGGCAAAGCCGGACTCCTCCAAGCGGCCTGCCGCATGGCCACCACCAGCACCAACCCGCACCGCTCAACCCAGCTCACCGCCCAGCTTCCCGGCCTCGCCACCGAGCTTTCCAATCAGCTCGCCACCGACACCTGCGGCGATCCGGAGCTGATGAACGGTGCCGCCGGAGCCGCACTCGCCGTCCACACCGCCACCACCGGCAGGCCGGCCACCGGCTGGGACGCCTTCCTCGCCCTCACCTAACCGAGGAGAGCACTGATGACGGCACCCGAATGGCGACAAACCACGATCACCTTCCCTGACCCCCATGCCGCAGAACAGACAGCCAGCAGGCATCTCGCGCCGATCCTGGCCAAAGCCGAAGCCCGCCACCTCATCACCACCTGGTTCTACGTACGCAAAGACAACTGGCGGCTGCGCTACCTCCCCACCGACACCACGACCAACGCCGACCGCTACCTGACCAGCGAGCTGGAACGGCTCACGCACGACCGCCATTTCCGCGCTGCCGTCCCCGGCATCTACGAACCCGAAACCCACGCGTTCGGCGGCCCCGAGGCTATGGACATCGCCCACCGGCTCTGGCACCACGACAGCCGCCGCCTACTTGCCCGTAGCACCGCCCAGCTAGCCGCCCACCAACGCGAGCTATCGATCATGCTCTCCGCGGCGATGATGCGAGCGGCGGGCCTCGACTGGTACGAACAAGGCGACGTGTGGGCACGCGTCGCCGACCATCGGGACCGACCCCCGCCCGCGCTCATCGACGCCCACCAGCAGTCCTTACAGCGACTCCTCACGGTGGACCCCGCGAGCCTGACCCGCGAGGGGACGCCGCTGGCCGCCGCCGGCACGTGGTTCGAGGCGCATACCGCCGCAGGCGACACCCTCAACCGGCTCAACCAAACCGGACGGTTGCGGCGCGGTCTCCGTGCGGTACTGGCTCACCATGTGATCTTCGCCTGGAACCGCCGCAGCATTCCCGGCCTCCATCAAGCGGCCCTCGCCCATGTCGCCAAAACCATCATCTTCGGCCCGGACCCAGCGCCGCGCGTTCTCACACCGGGTGGTGACTCATGAACCCGGCAGTTGCCGGCAGGTTCCCGTTGATCGCCCGGCCCCGGCCCGCCTGCACGCCCCTGGCCCGGCGCGTAGCCGATCTTCAAGAACGCGCCCACCTCGCCAGCAAGGACCGCGACGTGGCCGCAGCGACCGCAGTCTTCAACCTCGCCGCCCTCCTGGCCTCCGACTGCGGCCTGCCCGATCTGGCCCGCGCCTGGTGCCACCGGCTCGCCACCATCGCACTCGCCCACGACAGTGAACCCCAACACGCACTCGAACCCATCGTGAACCTCGCCCGCCTCCACATCCGCGCAGGCGACGGCCCCGCCGCCTGGACCCTGCTCGAAACCCTCTTCCAGGCAATCGACACCCGCACCGACACTCTGATCGACAGCCTCACCATCCCCGCCGCCCGCCTCACCGACACACCCGGCGCCCACACCAAGACACGAACGTGGCTATGGACCGTCCTACTCGGCACCGGCGCCCACGCCCTCGCCACCGCAGGCCAATGGGACGAAGCCGGCCACCGCCTGAGCCAGTACAAAGGAGTCGGCCAGCGCATGCTCGACGGCAGGCAGATAGCGGTCATCGCCCACGTCGTAGCAGGCCGCCACCGGCAGGCACGCGCGATGCTAGACGCCACCCAACGCGGCGAACCCTGGGAAGACGCCGTCACCGCCTGCCTGCTCCTGCTGATGCCGGACTCCAACCTCGCAGACGACCAGGAGGCCAGGGCGCTGACCGCCTACCACGCCCTCGGACCCGCCAAGCCCGGACTTACTGTCTTCCACACCCGGCTCGGCCTCACCCTGTTGGACACCCTCGGCCAAGATCACCCAGCTGCCGAGCAGATTACCGTCGAACTGATCCACCACGCTGCGGGCGACGGGTACGCCGCACGCGATCTGCTGACTCGCCCCACCTGCCTCGCGGCCACCCGCCACCACCCGGCGAACCAGCTCAAGGCGCTTGTATCAGCATGCGGCTTGGACCACGGCACCATGCCGACGGCGCAGCTGAGAACTCTGCTCCGCGCGCTCGACCTCGCCGAATCGGTCATAGCGGGCTCTCGCGGGCGCTCTGCCAGCCGGCGGGCAGCTCCCGGCCTCACTGATTAGGCAACTCCTCGAAGGCGGGCTGTCGGCAGATTGAGATGATGGCCGGTCGGTCACCAGGAGGATGCGGGTAGTGCGCGTGGCCGCCACCCCGCGTGCGCGGGGAGCAGGTGGCCGAGAACACCGCGCAGCTCCGGCAGGCGGGATCACCCCCGCGTGCGCGCGGAGCAGTCCACCAAGGCCACTGCCCGGCAGGTGGTTCCCGGGATCACCCCCGCGTGCGCGGGGAGCAGGGCACCACCAATCGGCGGATGATGTTTGCAATGGGATCACCCCCGCGTGCGCGGGGAGCAGGAACTGCGCGACCAGGCTGACGCGCCTGGGCGGGGATCACCCCCGCGTGCGCGGGGAGCAGGGCTCCACGGCGTGGACGCAGTTCCAGTCGTCGGGATCACCCCCGCGTGCGCGGGGAGCAGCTGCTCGGCCGGGACCGCCCGGTGGCAGCGGTGGGATCACCCCCGCGTGCGCGGGGAGCAGGACCGCACCCGGGACCGGTGGGCCGCCCGCGCGGGATCACCCCCGCGTGCGCGGGGAGCAGGTCCCCGCCACCGTCACCGGCTGCGCGTGGATGGGATCACCCCCGCGTGCGCGGGGAGCAGACTCTGGGTCAAGGGGTTGTGGGTAGAGGGTTCGGATCACCCCCGCGTGCGCGGGGAGCAGACGCTGATCCCGGGGTCGAAGCGGATCACCATGGGATCACCCCCGCGTGCGCGGGGAGCAGCCCCCACCAACGTGGATGCGTTCCTCGGCTACGGGATCACCCCCGCGTGCGCGGGGAGCAGGAGACACGAGCAGAGCGGCGCCCGCGATGATGGGGATCACCCCCGCGTGCGCGGGGAGCAGTGGGCGGCCAGCCAGAAACCCACGCACATCCCGGGATCACCCCCGCGTGCGCGGGGAGCAGCAGACCCTCGCCGTGTGGGTGGCGGGTAGCGCGGGATCACCCCCGCGTGCGCGGGGAGCAGTACCAGGACCGCTGGTTGCCGACGATGTCCCACGGATCACCCCCGCGTGCGCGGGGAGCAGTCCGGCGAGGCCACCACCGTGCCGTCGATGCCGGGATCACCCCCGCGTGCGCGGGGAGCAGAGCTCGGCGATGGTGATCGTCGGCTCCTCCCGGGGATCACCCCCGCGTGCGCGGGGAGCAGTTGTTCCCCGAGTCGATGTAAACGTTGGCCGAGGGATCACCCCCGCGTGCGCGGGGAGCAGGATGCGGCGGGCGGCGGCGATGTCGCGGTGCAGGGATCACCCCCGCGTGCGCGGGGAGCAGTACGACGGGCCCCAGCCGATGACGGACTGCGCGGGATCACCCCCGCGTGCGCGGGGAGCAGAACTCGTGCTGCCTCGGCTGGAGCATGATGTCGGGATCACCCCCGCGTGCGCGGGGAGCAGAGTAGCGTCCCAGGGCGTGAACACGGAAACACGGGATCACCCCCGCGTGCGCGGGGAGCAGCGGTCCCCGGCGCCGGCCACCTTGTCCAGCCCGGGATCACCCCCGCGTGCGCGGGGAGCAGGTCCAGCAGTACACGTCGTGCCAGTGCCAGCCGGGATCACCCCCGCGTGCGCGGGGAGCAGGACTCGAAGGACAAGACGGGTCCGGTGTTGACGGGATCACCCCCGCGTGCGCGGGGAGCAGCCCAACAGTTCCTCGGCCAGCTCACGCTGGATGGGATCACCCCCGCGTGCGCGGGGAGCAGGCTTCTTGACCTGCAGCGCTATAGATCAACCACTCCGATTTCATTCACTCTGGTTCGCAAGATCGGCCCTTTCGACACTCGTGTTGCGAGGGCGGCGCGTGCCTGTTGATGTGCGGCTGGGAGCAGCGTACCGGGCGAATCGCGGGTGGTAGGGCCGCAGATTCGGGCGGCTCGATTCTGGACGACCAGTTTGGTCGTCGCTCCTGGCTGCCGAACTGCCCAGCTTCATCGGGGGTCGATCAGGATGTGAGGCCAAGGGTGCCTGATGTCAGCGCGTCGCTGATCTCGTGGGCGAGTGTGACTCCGGTCGCTGATGCTCGTTCCAGGGTGGTGCGGAATTCGATGAGTTGGCGGAAGGCGTGTCCGTACGCGTGCTGCTGTTCGAGCGCCACGACCGGAATGGACAGCCGCCGGACGTCGATGCGTATAGCCCCGTTGCCGGTGCTGGAGGCGCGTCCGGCGATTCGCCGGTTGTCGCTGCGGGAGATGACGCCGGCGATGAACCACGGGTCGAAGCGGGTGGTGTCGATGCGAATCAGTTGGATGCCGGGTCCGAGTTCGGCGCTGACCTGTTCCGGGGTGGCTACCCATGCGCTGATCCTGCGGCCGATGACGGGGACGAGGATGTCGCCGTGGCGTACCTCAGGTCCCGGCTCGTCGCCTGCGGTGCGGGTCGCCGTGCCGGTGGCCGGGCCGCCGGAGAAGACGTCGGCGGCGGTCAATACGATGCCGGTGACGGTGACACCCGTCGACCGGCTGCGGGTGGGGGCGCGGTGCACGGTGATGCTGCCCGACCGAATAAGGTCGGCGACGTCGGCCTGCGGGGCGCCGCGGAGCGGTCCGTCTGGCACCGGTTGTACCGCTGGCAGGCCGCGCCGCAGATGGTCGAGCAGGTGGTCGAATTCGCCGATTTTGGCGATGATCTGTGCCGGGTCGGTGGCGGGGTCGTTGGCGTGCGGAAGGTGGCGTTGTGGGGTGAGGTCGACCTGGTCGTCGAGGATGTCGATCAGGGGCACGGTGCGATGGACGCCAGGCAGCTCGGCGTATTCGTGTGACCGGTAGGCGCTCCAGGCGGCGCGTACGGTTTCGGTCAGCGGCCGGTCGGTGGTGGTGGTATCGACTACGAGGATGTCGCCGGGGGGTGGCTGGTCTGGGTCGGGTTGGGTGAGCACCCAGATGTGCAGCCCGATGGCGGTGGGCGGCATCAGTCCGGCGGGTAAGGCGACGACGGCTCGTAGCGCGCCGCGGCGGATAAGTTCGGTGCGGACGCGACGGCCGGCGGGGCGGGACGCGGCTGCTGGTGGCATGAGCACGACGGCGGTGCCGCTGGGTGCGAGGTGGGCGAGGGCATGTTGCACCCAGGCGAGTTCGGGTTCGGTGCGTGGGGGCAGACCGTAGGTCCAGCGGGGGTCGTAGGCGAGGCGGTCGTGTCCCCAGTTGTGGATGCCGAAGGGGAAGTTCGCCACGACGACGTCGGCGCGTAGGTCGGGCAGCGCGTCGGCGAGCAGGCTGTCGCCGACGCGCACGACCGGAGGCTCGGCGTTGTCCATGCTGCGTCGGGCGCGCAGGTGCAGCAGCCACAGCCGCAGCAGGGTGATCAGGGCGTACTGCGGGCTGATCTCCTGGGCGTAGCAGCGGGTGGCCGTACCTCGTGTCAAGGCCTGGTCGGCGGCCATCCGCAGGATCGACCCGGTGCCGCTGGTGAAGTCGAAGGTGCGAGTGCCTGGTCCGACGAGGGCCAGAATCACCGCGGATGAGGTCGGCGAGGTCGGTTTGGGAAGCGTCGCGTGACGGTGCGGGCCGGCGTCTGGCGTACGGCTGGGAGGCTGCGCCGGGCGCGGTCGAGTAGTTTTCGAGATCGTTGACGTCGGCGAGGATCTGGCTCGGGTTGGTGGCGAGTTCGTTGGCCCTCGGTTGGTAGCGCTGTAGGGTCAGGTGACTTCGTCATCGAGCATTTCGGTGGCCGGCAGGTGCGGTGGACGCTGGGTTGTTCGGCGTAGTGATCGGACTGGTGGGCCGCCCTGGGGGCACCGGTGATCTGGCTGAGGGCCCGGTCGGCCGAGGCGGCGGTAGCGTCGACGACGAAGAGGTCCGCGGCGCGTGGGCTGCTGGGGGTCGGGCTGACTGAGGACCCAGGTGTGCAGTCCGATATTGGTCGGCGGCATCGGGCCGACGGGGGTGGCGATGACGCCCCAGAGCGCGTGACGCCGGATCAGTTCTGTGCAGACCCGGAGGCCGGCGGTGCGGTCTGTGGCTGCCGGGCATGAGCGTCGTTGCCATTCGGGTAGATGTGCTGAGTCGGCGGATGTTGATCCTTCTTGGGGAGCAGTGCGGCTGGCGGATTGACTGTTCGGGCCGAGCTCCGGTCACGTAACGGACGTTCGGCCAAGTCGAGCAGCGCGGAAAGACCGCACTGAGTTTTTTGGCGCCAGTCGCCTATCTGACAGGGGTCTTGGAAAACGTGGTGTGACCGGCCACTCTCGGGCGTCTTCAGCTGGTTGTAGGTGGCGCTATAGCTGCCGAGTGCCGTAGAGGCGTCGTCGACTGCGGGCCGATGGGCGAGTGTTGGTGTCTGAGCACGAGCGAATAGATGTACGGGTCTTCTGGGGCAAGGCGGGTAAGTCCAAGCAGGGAGAGGAGACGGTTCCTCATCCTCTGATCTGTCACACGATCGACACTGCCGCTGTTGCCGAGCTGCTCTACGACAGGTTGCTCAGTTCCACGTGCCGGAGCGAGTTCGCTGCCGCGTTCGAGCCGTTGGGCGCGACGCCAGCCGCGTGGGTCGGCCTGTTTTGTGGGCTGCATGACCTCGGGAAGCTATCCCCGGCCTTCCAAGCACTCCGGGCGGACGTAGTCGTAAACGCTCTTCCTCCGGCGGCAGCAGCGCAGACGCGCCGGTTGAGCAGGGTCCGGTCGTCGGGTAGGCGTACCGACACGTTCCACGGCATCCTGACGGCGTACCACATCCGGCGGCTGCTCACCGATTGGGGGACGTCGTCTACGACGGCTCACACCCTGTCCCAGGCCCTGGGCGGGCATCACGGCTGGTTCTTCTCCCCCCAGGTCGTCCTCAATGCCGAGTTGGCGGTCAATGACCACGGCGGACACATCTGGGCCCGCTGGGTGGAGCAGCTGGTTTGCCGGACCGCGCAGCTTCTCGGGCTGCCCGATCCGCGCACCGCGCCATGGGCGAAGGCGACGCTCGGCAGCGGGGCGGCAGTCGGGCTGGCTGGCCTGACAACGGTGAGCGACTGGATCGCTTCAGGCTCGATTAACAAGGCCACTCACGCTGGCAGCGATATCGACCTGGCGGAGTACGTCGGAGTCGCTCGATCCCGGGCGCACGAGCAGGTTGTCGAGCGTCTGGGCTGGTCGCAGTGGCAGCCCGCTGGGGACCTCAACTTCATGTCGTTGTTCGACCAGGCGCCGCGGCCCCTCCAGGGCGCCGTTCAGCGTCTGGTCGCCGCGGTGTCGCGTCCAGGAGTTCTGGTGATCGAGGCACCGACCGGTGAAGGGAAGACGAAAGCGGCCTTGCAGGCGACCATCAGCCTGATCTGCCAGCTCCGACTGGCAGGGTTCTTCATCGCGATGCCGACCCGGGCCACCAGCAACCAAATGTTCGACGAGGTCGACCGGCTGCTGACCGGGCTTGACCACGGGCTGTCGGTGAAGTTGCTGCACGGCGCCGCTGCGGATTATCTGACTGATCGCCGGTCGCCAACGGTCCTCGCGGATGTCGTCCAACCGGAACACATCGGCACCGATGCTGCGGATGGTGCCCAAGACGAGACTGTCCGAGAGTGGTTCACCCAGCTGCGCTCATTGCTGGCGCCGTTCGCGGTGGGCACCGTCGACCGGGTCCTCAAGGGCGGAATCCGCTCTGCGTGGGCACCCGTGCCACTGGTCGGCCTCTCCAATCGGGTCCTCGTCCTCGACGAGGTCCACGGCTATCAGGTCTACATGTCGACGATCCTGGACCGGCTGCTGTGGTGGCTCGGCTGGCTGGGTGTACCGGTGATCCTTCTGTCGGCGACCCTGCCCCGGATACGACGGGAGGAGTTGCTGCGCCACTGGTACGCCGGATCCCGGCAAGCGCACCCACACGCCGTCGAACTGCCGGTCCCGGCACTCGGCTACCCGCACGCGATCTGGTGCGACGGCCGGGGCGTCCCCAAAGCGGTACAGACCACCGCGTCGGACATCAACACGGCCCGCCGGATCAGCCTGCACCGCCTCGCCGATGACGAGCTGGCGTCCTGGGCGCTGAAGCAGGCCCGCGCCGGCTACGGGGTGGCGATTATCCACAACCTGGTACGGCGAGTCGACCAGACTGTGGCGCTGCTCGACGAGGCAGTCGCAGCGCTGCCTATGGAGCAACGGCCGACGATTGTGTCGCTCACCGGCGGCCTGCCTGCCGGTAGGCGGGCTGCGGTCGAGAAGGAACTGCGGACGCTGTTCGGTCGCCATGGGCAGCGCGCCCCACACGCGGGATACATCGTCGTCGCCACCCAGGTGTTGGAGCAGAGCCTCGACCTGGACTTCGACGCGGTGGCCAGCGACTTGGCGCCGATCGACAGCCTGATCCAGCGCGCCGGACGGCTACACCGGTTCCGTCCCATCGACCCGCACACCCCACCCACCCTGGTCTTGACCGGGGTGACCGAGACGGCGGCCGGCCCGGGTTGGCCCGCGCACACCATTCGCATCTACCAGGATGCGATCCTGCTGCGTACCTGGGCGTTGCTGCGCGGCCGGAAAGCGTTGCGGATGCCTGACGAGGTACCTGCGCTCGTGGACGCCGTCTACTCGGATCCGGACACCATCCACTATCCGCCTGAGTGGGGCGCGCGATGGCGTACCGCGTCCGACAAGCTCGACCGGGCCCGTCGAGCGGAACGGAAAACCGCGACCGCACTCTACCTGCCGGCGCCGACCCGCGACGACGCCCTGTTTGAGCTGACCAGGCATCCGAGGAACAGCAGCCAGACCCGCAAACCGGACGGGAGAGGACGGGAGACATCGCCGTGATGGATGAGCATGAGGCAATCGCTCTGCCTAGCTCGGTCGACGTCATCGTCTTGCGTACCGAAAACGACCGCACGATCCCGGTGGCCGGCAGTCGCGCGGTGGACCTCTCGGTCGATCAGCCACCCACTGCCGACCTGCTGTCGGAACTGATGGACGCGATAGTGCGGGTCAGAGCCGACGACGGACACCTGCCCGTCGTGCTGGAGGAGTTGAGAACGATCGCGGTACCGCCCGCCTTCGCCGCCTCACCGTGGCTGGCCCATTGCCGACCCGTCGTCATTCGGAACGACGTCGGCCGGGCCGGAGCATTGTCCGTGCGCTACTCCGACCACGGCGGCCTACGGATCAGCGACCCGGAGACAAACGACGACGGCGACGACCAGGACGGGTGACCGGAGTGCGTTTCAACCTGACCGAGAATCCCTGGCTGCCGGTCGTCCGGCTCAACGGCGCCACCGACGAGGTAGACCTGGTCACCCTGCTGACCCAGGCGCATCGGATACGCCGGATCCTGGGCCAGACACCGCCGATGACCGTGGCGCTGCACCGGATGGTCCTGGCCCTGATGCACCGCGCCTACGGTCCTGTCAACGCCGCAGCCTGGGCCGACATGTGGCGCGCCGACTCGTTACCCACCCCGAAGCTGCCCACCGACCGGTTCGAGCTGTTCGACAACGAGCGGCCATTCTTCCAATGCCCGGCGGTAGCGCAGGTCCCCGCCGCCAGCGCGGCGAAACTGGTGCCCTACCGTGCCGTCGGCAACAACACCACCCTCTTTGACCACACCGTCGCCACCGACCAGGTACGGCTGTCCCCGGCCGAGGCTGCCCGCTGGCTGGTGACCCTGCAGGCCTACGACCCGGGCGGGCTGAAGACGCCGTACGCCAAGGAGAAGTCGTCCCAGGCAGCACCCGGTAACGGGATGGGCATGGTGCTGATCGAGAGCAGCACTCTCAAGGAGACGCTGCTGCTGAACCTGATGCCATACAGCCCCGACGACGGCCTGCCCCGAACGACCGACACCGACGACTGCCCGGCGTGGGAAACCGACCCACCCCGACCCGAACCCGACGCTCGGCACCCGAAGGGCTGGACCGACCTGCTCACCTGGCCATCGCGACGGGTATGGCTAGCCCGGGGCAGCGGCGACGACCCTCACGTCGACCAGGTCGTCATCACTCCCGGCACCCGACTGCTCGGCGAGCCACATGACAACGAATGGATGGCAGCCTACCGCCGCCCCAAGATCAGCGAAGGGCGCGCGAAACGCGGCCAGGCCCCCAAACCACGGTACGGCCCCTGGCGATCCGTCCGCCTCGACGCCCACCGAGGCATCTGGCGCTTCAGCCAGGAACTCCTGCTCGCCCCGACCGGTGCCGCAGAGCGGCACTGGCAGCGACCAGCGGCACTCGACCACGTGGCCCAGATGGTGCTCAACGACATCATCCCCCGCGACGCGGTCTACACCCTGCGGGTCTTCGGCCAACAACTCGACGACAACCGCACCGTGATCGAGCAGGTACTCGAGGAAACGGTCGCCGCGCCCGTCGCCCTGCTCAGAGCCGACTATCCGGTCGCTGGGCCCGTGATCGGGCACAGCATCGAGCTGGCCAACCATGTCGGCAGTGCCCTGACCAAGATGGAGCGCGACCACCGCGCACAATTCCGTGCCGAGGCGGCATCAAGTCTCCACCTGTCGTATTGGCCCCGCCTGACAGACCCGTTCGACGTGTTCCTCCGGACCCTCGCCCAGGCGCTCAGCGCCTCGGCGTCGCCGGTGTCCGTTACCGAGGCGTGGGCCAGACAGATCCGTACGATCGCCGACCAAGCGGCTGTCCGCTGGGCGGAAGGTTCTCCACGACAGGGCCGCAACCTCGAAGTCGCCGGCGAATGCTACGGGCGGTTCACCGAACAGCTCGACCACGAGATATCCGCCTACCACGGCCACCTCGCCGGCTACATCGCCTAGGAGCTACCAGCCATGGACGCCCGCCCACCGATCTACCAGCGACGCGAAACCTTCGTCCGCCACCTCTACGGCCTGCACTACGCCGTCACCTCCGACAACCGGCGACGTTCAGGCGAAGCCCGGCAAACGCTGGCGCGACTACGGCGAGCTTTCTCCGGTGGCAACCGGGAAGCCGAGGCGTACGACGTCGTCTTCCCCTTCGAACCACCCATCGACGAGCAGGATCTCTGGCTGCTGATCGCCGGCCTCTTCGCGTTGCACCCCCACGGCAACACAGCCCGCGGACGCACCCTCGGCACCGCGATGCAGACGCTGGTCGACAAACGTCCGTCAACTGCCCGCCGCTTCACCCAACTGCTCTCACTCGACCCGACCGCGATGCCCCACTACCTGCGCCAAGCCGTTCAACTCCTGCGCACCGAGGACATCGCCATCGACTACCTCCGCTTGCTCAACGATCTGGTCGAGATGCGCTCATCCCGCGAACGCGCCCACCAGATCCGACTGCGCTGGGCACGCGACTACCACAAGCCCACGCGTCCACCGCGCAGCAAGAACAGCCCCACCACCGACCCGCAGCCAGCCGACGGCGCTGTTGTCGAGCCAGTCGACGCCTAACGAGGAGAACAATGATCATCGAGTTGCACCTGCTGCAGTCCTTTCCCGTCAGCAACCTCAACCGCGACGACGTCGGCCAACCCAAAACAGCAACCTTCGGCGGCCAACTCCGCGGCCGCATCTCCAGCCAATCTCTCAAGAGATCAGCCCGGCTGCTGCTGCAACGACACGGACTGGAACCTGACGAAACCGGAATCCGCACCAAACGGCTCATCACCAAGACCGCGACCCTGCTCGGCGAACGCGGCCGCGACGAAGCCGAAGCCGTGGCCGTCGCTTCATCCGGTCTGCTAGCCCTCGGATTCGGGCTCGACAAGCGCAGAAGCGCCCTCACCGAATACCTGCTCTTCGTCGGTACCGACGCGGTGAACCTGCTCGCCGACTACTGCGACCGCGAGTGGGACCGACTCGTCGCCGACGCCGCAGCACGAGCCAAAGCAGCCGAAAAGAAGAAGACCGACAACACCAAGAGCGACACGGCCGACAAGCAGAGCAAGATCAAGCCGGACAAGAAGACGCGGGATGAGGCCAAGCGCATCCTCGACGCCAGCCGTGTCGTAGACGTCGCCCTCTTCGGCCGCATGATCGCAGACAACAAGGACTTCAACGTCAGCGCCGCGTCCCAGGTCGCCCACGCCATCTCAACACACGCCGTGGTCAACGAGTACGACTACTACACCGCCGTCGACGACCTGCAACCAGATGACGAGACCGGCGCCGACATGATCGGCACCGTCGACTTCAACGCCGCCTGCTACTACCGATACGCCAACCTCCACCTCAACCAACTCAGAGACAACCTGCACGGCGACACCGACCTGATGGCCCGCGCCACCCGCGCCTGGCTCCACGCCTTCATCGACGCGATCCCCAGCGGCAAACAGAACTCCATGGCCGCCCTCACACCACCCGAGACGCTGCTCGTCGTCGTCCGCGACACCGGCGCATGGAACCTGGCCAACGCGTTCCTTCAACCCGTCGACACCAATGACCTCATGGTCACCTCAACCCGAGCCCTGTTCGGACACTTCAACCGCCTCCGCCGCTTCTACGGCGACGACAACCTCCGGGCGGTTATCGCCGCCGCCGTCACTACCGACCTGGAAGGCCTCGCCGACCACGAGATCGCACCAAGCCGGCACGAACTGGTGAGCCGAACCCTGGCCGCGACGAAGGTCTGAACGCAGTGCCCATCAGCTCACTCGCCTTCTGCCTCGACGCACCCTTGCAGTCATGGGGCGTCCGATCCCGCGGCAACATCCGCGACACCGGCCGCGAACCCAGCAAGTCAGGCATCATCGGGCTCCTCGCTGCTGCCCTCGGGATCCCCCGCGACAACACTGAATCCCTCACCGCCCTCAATCAACTTCGCATGGGCGTACGCGTTGACCGCGAAGGCATCCTCGAACGCGACTACCAGGTCACCCAGGACATCCCCACTACCACTGGCCGCGGACACCGCAACTCCGTCAGCCACCGCTACTACCTCGCCGACGCCGTCTTTCTCGTCGTGCTCGAAGGCGACGAGAACGCTGGCCTGGACCAGATTGAGGCCGCGCTACGCGCACCGGTCTGGCCGCTGTACCTCGGCCGACGCGCCTTCCCACCCGCACGCCCCCTCATAGCCGCCAATCCCAGCAACAACGCTCTCACCGGAATCGGGCTGACCCACAACCGGCTCGACACCGTCCTGACAACCCACCCGTGGCTGGACGACCGAGACCAGGTCCGCAATGCCAACCTGCATCTCGCCACCCGAACCCCGCTGCGCACCGTCGTCGACTGCCCGGCAGACGCACCAGACGCCGAGGTCCGACTGGACGTCCCCCTCTCGTTCCAACCGAACGACCGCCGGTACACCGCACGCACCGTCCGCACCGCAACCGTGCCCCTGACGGACGAGCTGATCACCGCGAAGGAAACCCCGTGTACCTGAGCAAGCTCACGATCAACGTCTACTCACGCGACTTCCGCCGCGACCACGCCGACATCCGCCAGATGCACCGCACCATCATGGCCGGCTACCCCCACCTGCCTGAAACCACCGCCGCCCGCCAAGCCCAAGCCATCCTGTGGCGCCTCGACAGCATCCACCGCGGCTTCGTCCAGTACATCCAGAGCAGCACCAAACCGGACTGGAGTCGACTTCCCGCCGACTACCTCACCGAACCACCCCAGGTGCGCAGCCTGCAACCATTACTCGACGCCATCACCCCAGGACAACGCTTCGCCTTCCGCCTCGTCGGCAACCCCACCCGCACCGTCGTACGCCCCGCCAACCGAAACCACCCCTTGCCTGAGAACGGCAAACGCCCCCGCGGCATCCGCATCGCCCGACGCAAACCCGAAGAGCAAATCGAATGGCTGATCCGCAAAGGTGACCAGCACGGCTTCGTCGTACCCACGGCCCAAAACGGTCATCCCGACGTATCGCCGTCACCCTGCCTCGACGCAAGCGGACGGGCTCGCCCAGGCGATAAAGGCCCGATCACGATCGAACCAGTCAGGTTCGAGGGCCACCTTGTCGTCACCGACGCCGAGGCCTTCCGCACCGCCGTACAGCGAGGAATCGGCCACGGCAAAGCCTATGGCTGCGGCCTGGTCAGCCTCGCCCGACCCGGTTCAGCCGCCTCCTCGTCGCCCAGGCCGCCACGGTAACGCACCGCGATCGGCGGCTCCAGGTCGCGCGGGAAATGTATCGGATGCGCTTCCCGGGCGAAGACACCACCGCCCTCACCATGCAGCAGCTCCGCGGCAAAGAGGGAGCCCGAGTACGTCGCAGCTACCGCGAGCACGCCAAGCGGACCGGTGTGAACTGGAGCAACCGTGAGTACAACCCAGACGACTTTACCAGCAGCGACCCCGTCAACCAGGCACTGTCCGCCGCCCACGCCTGCCTGTACGGCGTGGTGCACGCCGTCATCGTCGCTGTTGGC
>NZ_JAETXL010000016.1:0-62105 GCF_016774385.1 Micromonospora fiedleri | reverse complement strand
TCAACCAGCTCAAACAGAACCGGGCGATGGCCACCCGATACGACAAACTCTCCGTCCGCTTCGAAGCCACCGTCACCATCGCCGTCATCAACCAGTGGCTTTGACGGCCATTACGAAACGCGGCCTAAGCTCGGCGGAGTCGCTGGCGCTGATCCGGCAGATCGCCAAGGAGATGACGTGATGGCCTCTCGTCCCACCCCCGACCGTGGCTGGTTCAAGTCCTCCCGCAGCGCGAACAACGCCGCCTGCGTCGAAGTCCGGTTCGGTGGCGGCGCGGTGGATGTCCGCGACACCAAGGACCGCAGCGGCCCGATACTCACCTTCGATGCCTGCGCCTGGGCCAGCTTCGTGACCGGGCTCAAGGCCGAGTCAGCGAGCTAGCAGCAGCATCGCCCCGTGGGCTTGAACTGAGATCTCGCCGGGCGGGCTGCCGCCGCCGGCCATGTGCTGGCGAAACCGCTAACGATGCGCCGACAGCTTCAGCCATGGTGCACGGGCATCTTAAACTAAAGAGATGCGCCCCCCAAAAACAATTGTCCGTTCAACCGCCATCGCGGTAGGTGCAATTTATGCCGCCATACTCTACGGCAGCGGATTCCGCTTCGGACCTGGGGTCAAGGTCGCGCTCGCCTACCTGCCTACACTCTTGATTATCGGCGTAGTTGCCTTTGATCTCTGGGTTTGGAAGTGGCCGGGTGTTATTCAACTCGCCGGACGCCCTTCAATTGGGGGAACATGGTGCGCAGTTATTTACCCCCACCCTGATAGCAAGATCCCGAAAGATGGAAATCGTGGGCCAATTCAGGCGACTGTAGTTATAGAACAGACGTACTGGACAATGGCTATCCGTCTGATTTCAGGCGAGAGCACCTCTGTCTCCACCTCAGCCAGCATTCGGCCGGATGGAGGTAGTCGAGTGCAGCGAGTCCTAACATTCACTTATCAGAATGTCCCCAAATACATAAATAGGCCGAGGAGTCGACCTCATCTTGGAACCGCGAATCTCAGCGTTGTGGGGCTGAAGCCGCGAAGTCTAAGTGGCTCATACTGGACCGATCGACTTACTTTAGGAGATCTGAATCTAAGCCTCCTTAGCAGGGGAGTCGATTATGTGGCGACAGAGAATGCTCCATCCAGGACGACATCCGAGACCGAGTAGGCCCAGCCGGATGCAGATGATCACGCCCTCAATTCTTTACGAGGTAAAGATTGCCCGTTGCGCCTAGCGGCTTCAAGACAGAAACCTTTCTTCATCCATGCGAGGGTCCGCCTCGAATTCCGGTATCAACATCTCCTTGACTGCTACGTCGGTCACGACTTGAGTCAGTCTATCGAGTGCATCGTTTACCGCATCGCACTGGCGGGCCGAAAGGTAGAATTTTTCCTCTCGAAGCCGTCTTAGCGTCGTGGATAGATCTTCCAGCCCGTGATCCCCGAGAATGGAGACTCCCGCAAGATACTGGAGGCGTGATACCAGATGCTCGACTAAAGCCCGCTCGACCCTCGGCGGGTAAGACGGAAGGATGTCGATAGAGCCGTCGGTGCTGTACACAACAACTATCGCGTTTGAGATGCCTTCGTTCGTCGCTCTTTGTGTTCCGAGGTAACGGATAGGATTGTTGTATCGGCTACCCCTGGCCGGATCCCCCATGCCGGACGCTACGCCATCGAGGATCACGCCAATTGCATGACAGCGGCCCTCTGGGTCGACGAGCACTCCACCATCCATCTCCGTCAGCTGGATCATAGTCTCCTCATCAATCCGAGCCGGCTGGACTGCCCATGCCTGCGGAGCAAGACGGAGCGCTTCTTCGGCTGCATTAGCTGCGATAATAAGCATCGCGCCATGACGATTATGACGTGCAGCGCGAGCCAGCCTCAAAAGAGCATCGATATCAGCTCCCGGAAGCAGCCAGGAAACCCTGTCGACAATTCCAGTAATGTCCAAATCTGCGGTGATCGGCAGTCGAGCTATCCCATCTTTTACCTCCAAGATAACCCGATCACCTTGTCGCAACTGCCAAGATCCACGCTCCATGAAGTCTATTCTCGTAAGTTCCGCCGATTCCTGCGCGGAAGTGTCTACTTCGCCTACACCATACACTTCTGCTTGATGTAGAAGTAGAACCTTGCTTTCTGTGGTCACCTCCATCAATTTGCGGATTGCATGCCGCCTCTCTATGGGGACAGGCAACAAAAGGTGAAGGTGAACCATGACGCTATGCAGCTCCGGGTTCGCGACAGTGATGACCCCTTGTCCGACTCTTCCTTCATAAGGAAGAGACGAGATGCTACTCAGCAGCATGTCGCTATCACGTTTACCGTGAAGGCCGGATGGGTCCAGTGCATCCGCCACAAGGTTGGCCGCTGCCGAGCGAGCTAATTCGAACCTCTGCGTCGACAGAGAATGGATGCCGTAGCCATCAGGGTCAGCCGACAGATAAAGCCACGCCCGGTGCAGAAGCTGGCGAATTAAGCCAGAGACTAAAGATGTGGCTATTGCGGCACCGCTGCTTGTAGTGCGACTAAGTTGCGGAACGCGATCGATAGCTGCAGCGGGTGCGGCCAGTGCAGCGTAGACAAAGTACTTTCCTAAAGTGACCGATTGGGGCGCGACGAAAAAACGCCAAGCCCCGGTTTTCTGGTGAGAGTTCAGGCCTTCTTCCAGAACAATGCTGTACTTGTTGTCGGGTCGCGCAGTAGGCTCCAACCCGTCTACAAAGCCAACCTTCGCTTCGATGTCTGCGAGATTCATGTGCGGGAACACGGGATCTGCCCTAGGAAACTTTCTAACCGAACTTCCATCGAGAATCACCAAGCCATCATCTTTCGATCGCGGCAGAGCTATGAGCGCTGCGCGCATTTGCTTATCAAACCCGACTTCTTTCAGCGCCGCACCAGCCGCAGCTTCGAATAAGTAACGGAAGGTAGATTCCCGATCCCAGATCATCATATGGTCAACCTATCGTTCTAAAACAGGGCATCCGGTAGGGGGAAGAGGCCGTCTTCCAGCGTGGGCTCCAGCGCTGCCGAAGCCTGGCTGGCGCGAGGACGCGACGTCGTCCTAATTTGCTTTCGTGGCTTGCGTCGGGTGGCAGCCTGTTGGGGTTTCTCGTCCTCGTAGCGTTGGTGGTTGAGTTCGAGCAGCAGATCGAGGATCTCGACCTGGGCGGTCGGGTCGATGGTGAACCGGGTGCCCTGCCGGGTCTGGTGGAACCCGTGACTCAGCGTTAGGTCGAAGCCGTACGCCTCGGCCACCGCCTCGTCGATCTCGACGTGGATCTCCCGCAGGCGGCGGATGTCCGCGCTGGTCACCTGCTCGTCGTGCACCCGGTTGTAGAGCTTCGTCAATCCCAGGTCAAGATCCAACATCACCGAGCGCCGGTACGAGTCCAACTCGGCCCCGACTCGACCGATCTGTGGAGTGATGTTCGGCTGCGGAAACGATTCAAAGCAATTGGACGGCCCATATTGGAGGTCGGATTTGAGTGTAGAAGAATACTTTCGAGCCCATAAAACGTGAAATGTGGAAGCGAGGACCGCTAACATGCTTGAAGCATCGCTCGGGAACACAACAACGTTTTCACTCATAATCTGACGGCTGCTGATGAAGGTGGCGGCCACAGTTCGACTGGTGCGAGCGACGGCAAGAACCCGTTCGAAACCCTCGATCGCCGCGTAGAGCTCAGGTCGTCGCCGCTCATATTGCCACCATCGCTCCCGAGCGCTGACGCTGTATTTGTTCCGCAGCCGCTCTGGCTTCACCTTCGCTTCCACGATGGCGAAGCAGTCGGGGTATTGCTGGGCGCGTTCGAGGGACCAGTTGTGGAAGTTGATGACCCAGCGGCTTGCGGAGCAGTCGGGGCGACCGTTGAGGTCCTCCCCGTTGAGGTAGGGAAAGAGCACCTCCTCGTTGCGCGGGTCCTTGGCGATCAGCGCCTGCGCCTGCTCCGGCTCCAGCAGAAAGCCGGTGCCCAGGACGTAGGAGCCGATGAACGCCTGGTCGGCGTTGGCGGCCAGGCGGTACGGGTTGCCGGTCACCCGGGAGCGGGCGTCCAGGGACGGGGTGATGCCGCGCACCGGGCGGCCGTCCAGGATCGGTGTCTCAGCGTCGGCGGCATGGCCCACCCAGAGCAGTGACACCTCCAACGAGGCGGTGCCCGGCCACGGCTGGGACTTGTTCGCCCGGTAAACCGTCCAGCCCATGTCCACGACTTGGTCGAGGCCGACCTCGCGGGTGTCGCCCTGCCCGATGGTGTTGGTGGCGATGATGCCCACCCGGCCCTGGCCGGTGACGCTCAGGTTGCGCAGCAGGAAGTAGGAGCAGAGGTCGGCGCTGCCGCGCTTGCCTCGGCCGACCCGCTCGACCAGGTACTCGCGCACGTCCGGCCCGACCGCCCCGGTGAGGCGCTGCCCGCCGACGAACGGTGGGTTGGCGATGACGGCGTCGAAGCCGTCGCGGTTGACCACCTCGGGGAACTCCAACGGCCAGTGCAGGGGCCGGATCGGTTCCGGGCGGGAGCCACGCAGCCAGTCAGTCACGGTCAGTCTGATCTGCTGCGCCAGCTCCGCGTCGTCCGGCCGGTCGAGCAGTCCGTACACCTCGTCGTTGAGGGAGAGCAGGCGGTCGTCGTACGTCTCGTTGTCGTCTTCGTCGTCCTCCGGATCCCACGGGCGGCGCCTGACCCGGGCGGCGGTGGAGAGGGCGGCGCCGACCACCGCGTCGGCGGCCAGCCGCAGGTGCCGCCCCAGGTGCTCGACCTCGGCGAGCTTGGCGGCCTTGTCGGCGGCGTCTCGGGTGTCCTCGACCACGGTCGCGCCGATCGAGTCGCGTAACGCGGTCATCTTGTCGACCGTGCGTTCGAGCCGGCCGACCAGGTCGCCGAAGAAGCGGCTGTGCTGGAAGCGGCCGGTCTCCGGGTCGAGGTGGAAGGCGGTGAGCTGATCCAGTGAGGTGATCCCGACCAGCGAGTCGCCGTGGCGCAGCGCGTGGTCGAGGAAGCCGAACGGCTTGCCCTTGGCCAGGGTCACCAGCCACAGCGACAGTTTCGCCAGCTCCACCGCCATGTCGTCGCGGTCCACCCCGTACAGGCAGCGGGCGGCCACCAGGCGGCGGGCGGCGAGCAGCAGATCCTCCCGGTCCGGGTTGCCGTTGGCCAGATCGGACAGCTCGGCGGGGAGCCCGTCGCGTTCCCAGGCCCGCACCAGCACCTCGGCCAGGTAGCGGCAGGCCGCCACCAGGAACGCGCCGGAACCCATCGCCGGGTCGAGCACCTTCAACCGCAGCAGTTCCTCGGCGGTCTTCGCCCGCCACACTCCCTCGTCGGTGACCCCCTGTGCCGGGCCGGGGGAGAAGCAGACCGGGGCGAGGGTGTGCCGCACGACCTCCTCGGCCAGCTCGCGGGGCGTGTAGTGGGTGCCGGTGGCGCGCCGGTCGCCGAACTGGGTGAACAGCACCGACCCGGCGGGGAAGACGGTGGGCAGCTCACGCAGGTCGGTGCGGAGCAGACCCCAGAACGGGCGTACCCGATCGGCCAGCTCGGCGTCGTTGTCGCAGGCCGCGTGCAGCGCGGCGAGCTGGTGCGGCGCTGGCGTCGTGTCCAGGGCCTTCGCCACCTGCCGGGCGGTCAGGTCGCAGCGGGCGACCAGCCACACCCGCAGCTCCGCGTCGCCCCGCGCGGCCGCCGCCTCCAACTCCGCCAGCGGCAGCTCCGGCTCACGCCTGCCGAGCAGACCGACGTACGGCTCCGTCACCCGCGCGCAGGAGAAGTCCAGCAGGCCCTCGTAGACGTGCCCGATCTGCTCCACCCCGAGACTGGAGTAGCTGAGCTGCTCGGCCGCCCTACCCCGGTGCCGCAGCACCAGCAAGGCTTCCAGCATCTCGAATACCACCCGGTCGGTGATCGCCGCGTCGACCAGCCAGGGAAACCGCCTCGGGTCGAACAGCGACCCGCCGTGCGCGGGGATGCGCAGGTCAGGATGCTCACAGCCGCCGTGCACCGCGGCGAAGAGGGCGACCAGCCGGGGCCAGGCAGCGGTACGCCGATCGCCCACCTCGTCGCCGTGCACCGCCCGCACCGCGCCGAGCTGGCCGTGCAGGGTGGACGCCGCGTACGCCTGCGCGTACAGCGGATCGGCCACCGGCAACAGTCGCTGCTCCTCGGCGTAGAGCAGGAACACCAGCCGCATCAGCACGGTCAACGCACCCTGGTAGATCTCCCGGTCGCTGACCTTGCCGAGCAGCCGGCCCTCGGACTCCCGATCGAGCCGGGCCAACTCGGCCACGAAAAGCTCCACCGCCTGCCGGACCTGGTCGCCGAGGGTGGTGGTGATCTGGGTGAGGGCCTCCGCGCTGCGGGCGAACAACCCGGCCAGGCCGGTGGAGGGACGACCCTCGGCGTCGGTCGGCGGCAGCAACACCCGGGACGCGGCGAGCAGGGTGGCGAAGGCCCGCAGCAGGGTCGGCTCCTCCAGCCACAGATCGGCGTCGAAGACCCCGACCCCGGTGGCCTCGCCCCGGCGGGCGTGCACCAGCGCCCAATGCTGCCCGTTGGTCACCAACGCCAGCGGTACGTCGGCGTCCCGGCACAGCTGGGCGGCCTGGTCGACCGGGGCGGGCCGGTCGCTTCGGCCGGAGGTCAGCGACATGCCGAAGGGCAGCCGGTGTACGTGCAGCCGGGCGGCCCGTCCGCCGCCGAGTCGCGGGCCGGACAGCACCAGCTCCGGCTGGAAGCCGTTGCCCCCGGCGACCCCCTCGCTGCGGGCGCTGGAGGGATAGTTCAGCAACTCGCCCAGGATCAGCTCGGTCCAGGCCGGGCCGAGCAGATCCGGGGCCTCCTGCACCTCCGCCCAGCCCTGCCGGATGCGGTTGCGCACCTCCTCGGGCACCGTGTCCAACCCGTGCGGCAGCGCCTCCACCAGCACCGGCACGGTCAGGAAGGGGCCCTCCGGGCGCAGCAGACCCAGCCACTCGGCGTGCTGCTCGTCGATGCGCTGCGCGGGCGGTCGGCCGGGCCGACGGCCGGCCTCACCTCGGGACTGGCGGGGGATCGCGGGCGGCATCAGCGGACACCTCGGGCCAGGGACGCGGGGATCAGGAAGGTGACGGCGGCCGGGAACCAGCGGACCGTCGGGTCGGCATAGCGGCGGCGCAGGGCGGCGGTCTCCCGCTCCCGCTGCGCCGGGATGTCCCGCAACCGGGCCTTCAGCGCGTCCCGGTCGGCGTGCAACTGTTCCCGCTCGACGGCGAACAGGGTCGGCTGCTCCCAGTGCGGCTCGTCGGTGAGCTTGCTCCGGATCGAGGCCGCCAACTCGGTCAGCACCGCCTCGATCGCGGTGACCTCCTCCTCGCAGCGTCGGGCGAGCAGCCCGTGCAGGCTGCGGGCGCGCTGGTCGGCGCGGGTGCCCAGGGCGCGGGCGAGCGGCCCGGACAGCGTCGGCCACAGCTCGGCCAGGTGCTGCCGCACCCGCTCGGCGGGCATCTCGTCGGTGGCGGCGGCCAGCAGCGTCTCCAGCTCCTCCTGCCGGGCCCGGGTGAGCCGCCCGCCCTCGATCGGGCCACCGGCGGTGACGATCTCCTCATGCAGCCGGAGGCCCTCCGCGCCGGTGATCACCACCCGGCCGTGGGCGACCAACGCCGGAGTACGCAGCAGGTCACCGGGGACCACCCGGGCGGTGACCCGGTGCAGCTTCGCTCCGCCGGACCCGGCGTCGCCCCGGGCCTGCGCCCACAGTTCGGCGCGCAGCAGCCGCAGACACATCTGCACCAACTGGTGCCCGAGGTGCAGCAGCACCACGTCGGTGCGTCCGGCCGCCGCATCCGGGTCGAAGGTCACCGGTCGCTCCCTGCCGGTGACCGGATGCAGCAGACCGTCGTTGCGGGCGGCGGCCCACGCCCCGGGCAGCTCCGGCAGCCGGAACCGGCGGCCGACGGAGTCAGGCGGGGTCGGCGCGTCGAGCAGATCCCGGCGGTGGGCCAGCCGTAACCCGGTACGCACCACCCGCTCCACGGTGGCCGGGGTCAGGTTCAGCGCGGTCCGGCTGCCCTTCAACGTCTCCGTGAGCCGGTGCAGGTCGCGGGCCAGATCGCGTTCCACCCGCAGCCGTGCCCGGCTGGCCCGCCGGTCGATCTCGGCGTCGGTGACCTGCCAGTCGGAGCGTCGGCCGGTCATCTTCTGCTCGATCTGGGTGGCGATAACCTCACCGGCGCTACCCAGGTCGGTGCGGATCGCCTCGACCTTCTCCACCGCCAGCCGCAGGAACGCCAGCTCGTCCTCCAACGAGCCATCGGTGTAGTCGACCTGCTGCCAGCCGGCCGGTACGAAATGCCACACCTCGACCCGGGCGGCGCGCTGGCCGTGCCGGTCGATGCGGCCGTTGCGTTGTTCCAGCCGGTTGGGGTTCCAGGGGATTTCCCAGTGCAGTAGCCGGTGGCAGTGCCGTTGCAGGTTGATGCCTTCGCTGGCCGCGTCCGTGGCAAGCAGGATGCGGACCGGGTCGAGATCGGGATCTTCGGTGAAGACGCTCTTGACCCGTTCGCGTTCCTCCGGGTCCTGCCCGCCGTGCAGCAGGGCGATGCGGTCGGCCGGGTACCCGGCACTGATCAGCCGCTCGTGCAGCCAGCGCTGGGTGTCGCGGTACTCGGTGAAGATGATGACCCGCTCGGGTCGCCACTCACCCTCGGGCCGCACGATTGGGTCCAGCCAGCGGCGCATCGCGTCGAACTTGGCATCCGACCGGTCCTGCGCGGTACGGGCCCAGTCCCGCAACTCCTCCAGGAGCCGACGTTCCTCGGCGGTCAGCGGTGCCGCGTAGTGCCGGACGGTGGTCAGGGCGTCCGCCTCGGCGCTGCCGTAGGCCTCGTCGGCCTCGGCGGTCTCCGCCAACCGGTCGATCACCGGTTGCAGGACCTTCTCACCGGCGGCCCGTTCCACCGTCAACGCCGGGCCCGCCGACCGGGCCGTCATGGTGGCCAGGTGGGTGTCGACCGTCTCGGCGAAGGCCTTGGGGGAGGAGAAGAGCCGCCGCTTGAGCAGGGTCGTGACGAAGTCGGCGGCGACCTGACCGGCCCGCCCCTCGGCGTTCGTCCGGCGGCTGGCCGCGTACCGGTTCAGCCGGTCGTGGGCCTGCCGTTCGGCGGGCGGGTAGTCGACCTCCAGATAGTCGAGATGGCGTACCGGGAACCGGGGGGTGCCGTCCCACCTGGGCGGCAGCTCGTTCTTGAGCCGCCGCACCATCACCCGGGCCAGTTGCTCGTCGCTCGGCTTGACCCCCCGGGCGAAGCGCTGATCGTCGAGCAGTTCCAGCAGCGCGGTGAAGGACTCGGTGAAGCCGTTGTGCGGGGTGGCGGAGAGGAAGAGCCGGTGCTCGCAGTGCGGGGCCAGGGCCCGGATCGCCCGCGTGCGCTGCGAGTCCACGGCGTAGCGGCCCCGGCCAGACGGCGCGCAGGTGTGCACCTCGTCCACCACCAGCAGGTCGAACGCACGCGGATAACGCGGTGTCATCGGCAGCACCTCGCGCAGGAGCCGCATCGGCCGTTCCCGCTTGAGCCAGTCCACGCTCACGATCAGTCGTGGGTAGTGCGTCCACGGGTTGGTGTAGAGCCCACGCGAGCGACGCAGCTCCCGCAACAGGCGGGTGTCGACGATGCGGAAGTCGAGGCCGAACTTGTCGCGCATCTCGTCCCGCCACTGCCGGGTCAACCCGGCCGGACAGACGATCATCATGGTGCGGGCCCGGTGCCGCAGCATCAGCTCCTGCATCACCAGACCGGCCTCGATGGTCTTACCGAGCCCGACATCGTCGGCGATCAGCAGGTTGGTGCGGGGCATCGACAGCGCCCGGACCACCGGGTCGAGCTGGTAGTCCTCGATCTCGATGCCGGAGCGGAAGGGTGCCTGGAGGGCGGTCCGGTCCGCCGAGGCGATCGCGCCCCACCGTACGGCGTCGAGGAAGGCGTCGAGCTGCGCCGGATCGTCGTACCCGTGACGGGGGTCCGGGAGGGTGGCGCTGTCATGCACCCGCCGCCCCGGCTCCAACTCCCACACCACCCGCAGCTCCTCGTCGCGGGCGTCGTCCTCCGTGCTGACCAGGGTGACCAGGTGTGGCGCCTGTGCGGTGAAGACGTGCGGATCTCCGCTGGTCACCTCGCTGCGACTCACGTCGGCGATGACCCATCGGCGATTGCGTACCGTGACGAGCTGACCGGCCAGCGGCTCAGTATCGGTGGTCGTGATCATCCGGCTCGAACCATCGGGAGGGGCTCCTCTGGCCGTCATGCATCGAGCGATCCGCAGCAACGGATACGTGCTCGGGCGGGCAAAGGTGCACAGTAAACGACCGTCCACAGAAGATCTACATAAGACGGATGTCCGACGCCAGCCGCTCACCGTGGCCGAACCGGGTGCTTACCGCGGAAGATTGATCCGTGTGGCCCGGTCCCTCGTACGGATGACCGTGATGAATATCTGCCCGGCGTCGCCCTCTGGATGGCACGATGCGCCGATGGTGCAGTCGACGCGGACGCTGGGGCGCAGCGGCATCGAAGTCAGTGCCCTCGGCATGGGCTGCTGGGCGATCGCCGGTCCCTGGGCGGAGGGCCGCACCCCGCTGGGCTGGGGAGCGGTCGACGACGCCGAGTCGGTACGGGCCATCCGCCGCGCCCTCGACCTCGGTGTGACGCTGTTCGACACCGCCGACACGTACGGGGCCGGGCACGGTGAGCGCATCCTCGGGCGGGCCCTGGCCGGGCGGCGGGACGTGTCGATCATCGCCACCAAGTGGGGCTACACCTTCGACGAGCAGACCCGGCAGGCCACCGGGTCGGATGCCTCACCGGCGTACCTGCACCGGGCCGTGCGGGCCTCGCTGCGTCGGCTCGGCACCGACCGGATAGACCTCTACCAGCTGCACCTGGCCGACCTGCCGGTCGCCCGGGCGCAGGCGCTGATCGGCACCCTGGAGGACCTGGTCACCGACGGCCTGATCCGGACGTACGGCTGGAGCACCGACCGCACCGACCGGGCTGCCGCCTTCGGTGACGCCCCGCACGCCGCCGCCGTGCAGCACAGCCTGTCGGTGCTGCGGGACGCCCCCGAACTGCTCGGCGTCTGCGAGAAGTACGACCTGGCCAGCGTCAACCGGGGGCCGCTCGGCATGGGGCTGCTCACCGGCAAGTACCACCCCGACTCGACGCTGCCCCACGACGACGTCCGAGGGATGGCCTCGGGCTGGTTGGAGTGGTTCCGGGGCGGCCGACCCGCCCCGGAGTGGCTGCGCCGGGTACAGGCGGTCCGGGCGGCGTTGACCGCCGACGGGCGTACCCTCGCCCAGGGTGCGCTGGGCTGGATCTGGGCCCGCAGCGACCGCACCATCCCGATCCCGGGCTGCCGCAGCGTCGCCCAGGTCGAGGAGAACGCCGCCGCGCTGACCCTCGGCCCGCTCACCCCCGACCACTTCGCCGAGGTCGAACGCCAACTCGCCGCGCTGCGCACCGCCGCCCTCCGCGAGGCCGACCGCCCCTACTGGCCGAGCCCGATGCTGCCCACCGCCCGCCCCTGACAGGACCCGGGCTCCCGTCAGGCGTGCTCCTTGCGGATCTGGTCGGCCAGGTGCTCCGGCATCGGGTCGTACCGCACGAAGTGGCGGCGGAAGGTGCCGGCGCCGGCGGTCATCGCCCGCAACTCGACGGCGTAGCGCAGCAACTCCGTGGCGGGCACCTCGGCCCGGACCAGGGTGCGTCCCTCCGACTCCGGGTCCGACTCGGTGCCGAGCACCCGGCCCCGCCGGCCGGACAGGTCACCCAGCACCGTGCCCACGCTGCCGTCGGGGACCCGTACGGTCACCTCGTCGATCGGCTCCAGCAGCGCCGGGCGGCCTTTGGCGGCGGCGTCGCGCAGGGCCAGCGCCCCGGCGGTCTGGAACGCCGCGTCGGAGGAGTCGACGCTGTGCGCCTTGCCGTCGACCAGGGTCACCCGCAGGTCCACGACCGGGTGCCCGGCGAGCAGGCCGCGTTCCATCTGGGCGCGTACCCCCTTCTCCACTGACGGGATGTAGTTGTGCGGGACCGCCCCGCCGACCACCCGGTCGACGAACTCGAAGCCGGCGCCGCGCGGCAGCGGCTCCACCTCGATGTCGCAGACCGCGTACTGGCCGTGCCCGCCGGACTGCTTGACGTGCCGACCGTGCCCGGTTGCCGGGGCGGTCAGCGTCTCCCGCAGCGCCACCTTGACCGGTTCGGTGTCCAACTCGACCCCGCCGGCGCGCAGCCGGTCGAGGACCACGTCGGCGTGCGCCTCGCCCATGCACCACAGCACCAGCTGATGGGTCTGCGGGTTGCGTTCCAGCCGCATCGTCGGGTCGCCCGCGACCAGGCGGGCCAGGTTGCGGGCCAGGGCGTCCTCGTCGGAGCGGGACCGGGCGACGATCGCCACCGGCAGCAGCGGCTCCGGCATCTCCCACGGGGCGATCAGGAGCGGATCCTCCTTGGCGGAGATGGTGTCGCCGGTCTCCGCGCTGCCGGACTTGGTGATCGCGCAGATGTCGCCGGCCACCGCCACACCGACCTCGCGCAAGGTGGCGCCCAGCGGGCTGTACAGGTGCGCGATCCGTTCGTCGGCGTCGTGGTCGGGGTGGCCGCGTTCGGCCAGCCCGTGCCCGGCGATGTGCACCGTCTGGTCGGGGCGCAGGGTGCCGGAGAAGACCCGGACCACGCAGACCCGGCCGACGTGCCGGTCGATGGTGGTCCTGACCACCTCGGCGACCAGCGGACCGTCCGGGTCGCAGGTCAACGGCGGGCGGGGGGAGCCGTCCACCCCGGTGACCGCGGGCAGCGCGTGTTCCGGCGGCGACGGGAAGCCGGCGGTGAGCACCTCCAGCAGCACGTCCACCCCGACACCGGTGGCCGCGCAGACCGGCACCACCGGATAGAAGTGGCCCCGGGCGACGGCCTTCTCCAGATCCTCGATCAGGATCTCGGCGTCGATCTCCTCGCCGCCGAGGTACCGGTCCATCAGGGTCTCGTCCTCGCTCTCGGCGATGATCCCCTCGATGAGTTCGTCGCGGGACTCCGTGATGGCCGGCAGGTGCTCGGGGTCGGGCTGGCGCACCTGCGCCGGCAGCCCGCCGGTGTAGTCGAAGACCCGCCGGGTGATCAGCCCGAGCAGACCGGCGGTGGAGACCCCGTCGTCGCCGAGCATCGGCAGGTACAGCGGCAGCACGTTGTCGCCGAAGACCCGCTGGCACAGCGCCACCGCCTCGTCGAAGTCGGCGCGGGGGTGATCCAGCCGGGCGACGGCGACCGCCCGGGGCATGTCGACGGCGGCGCACTCCTCCCACAGGGCGGCGGTGGCGGCGTCCATCCCGTCCACGGCGGAGACCACGAACAGCGCGGCGTCGGCGGCCCGCAGGCCGGCCCGCAACTCGCCGACGAAGTCGGCGTAGCCGGGCGTGTCCAGCAGGTTGATCTTGATGCCGTCGTGCATCAGCGGCGCGCAGGCCAGCGAGACCGAACGCTGCTGGCGTACGGCCGCCGGATCGTGGTCGCAGACGGTGGTGCCGTCGGTGACCGAGCCGGCGCGGGCGATCGTGCCGGTCGCCGCGAGCAGCGCCTCGACCAGGGTCGTCTTGCCCGCGCCGGAATGCCCGACGAGCACCACGTTGCGAATCTTCGCCGGATCGGTCGCCACCGGTACCCCGGCAGCGTGCTTGTCCTGACTCCTCTGCGCCATCGGGCGCACCTCCCTCAACCGGTGGTGGTGACGACCGCCGCGCGCGACGGGGATGCGGCCCGGACGGGGTACCGCGGCGCTATCCTCCGGTGGATCGCCCCGGACCGGGCAGTCAACGGGCGGTCGGGTGAGCTGGGTCACCCTCCCGACCCGATCCCACACCCGATGGCCGCACGACACAACCCTCCCAGCTCGGACCGGCGTTGTCGGCGTGGTCGGGCCGACCGTTATCGTGGGACCGCCATGGCGAAGATCTTCCAAGTGTCGGTCCGCGCGGGGATGACCCGCGTCGTCGAACCGATTGCCCGCAGCCTGCTGCGCGCGGGCGTGTCCCCCAACGCGGTCACCGTCGCGGGCACCCTCGGGGTGCTCGTCGGCGCTCTCGGCTTCGGTGCCCGCGGCCACCTGGTCGCCGGTGCGCTGATCGTGACGGTCTTCGCGCTGACCGATCTGCTCGACGGAACGATGGCCCGGATGAGCGGCGGGTCGACCCGGTTCGGCGCGTTCCTCGACTCCAGCATGGACCGGGTCGCCGACAGCGCGGTGTTCGGCGCGGTCGCGTACTACCTGGCCACCGAGGGGGACCACGCGGGCATGGCCGCCGCGCTGATCTGCCTGGCCGCCGGCGGGCTCGTCTCGTACGTCAAGGCACGCGCCGAGGGACTGGGCATGAACGCCAACGTCGGCGTCGCCGAGCGTACGGAGCGCCTGCTGATCGTCGGTGTCGGTGGTCTGCTCGCCGCCCTGGTGCACCCGCTGGCGCTGCCGATCGCGCTCTGGCTGCTCGCGGCGGTGTCGCTGTTCACCGTCGGCCAGCGGATGCGGCACGTCTACCGGCAGGCCCAGCAGGTCGACGTGCCGGGTGGCCGCGGGTGAGCGGCACAGCCCGGCGACGGGGGTGCCGGTGAATCTCACCGAAATCGGTTACGTCGCCGGCTGGCGGCTGGTCCGCGCCCTACCCCGCCCGGTGGCTGCGGCGGCGTTCACCGCCGGCGCCGACCGGGCTCACCGTCGTCGGGGCGCCGGTGCCACCCGGCTGCGCGCCAACCTGCGCCGGGTGGTCGGCCCCGACCTGCCCGAGGACGAGCTGGACGAGCTGGTCCGCGCGGGTCTGCGGTCGTACGCCCGCTACTGGATGGAAGCCTTCCGGCTGCCGTCGCTGAGCCGCGATCAGGTGCTCGCCACCTTCCGGCTGGACGGTGCCGAGCTGCTCGCCGCCGACGTGGCGGCCGGTCGGGGTGCGGTGGTGGCGCTGCCGCACGCCGGTAACTGGGACCTGGCCGGTGCCTGGGTGGTCGCCAACGGCTGGCCGCTGTCCACCGTCGCGGAGCGGCTCAAGCCGGAGGCCGTCTACCAGCGGTTCATGGCCTTCCGGGAGGGCCTGGGCATGGAGATCCTGCCCACCACCGGTGGTCACCGGCCGCCGCTGGACGTGCTGACCGACCGGCTGAACGCCGGGGCGGTGGTGCCGCTGCTGGCCGACCGGGACCTCTCCGCCCGCGGGGTGGAGGTGGAGTTCTTCGGCGGCCGGACCCGGATGCCGGCCGGTCCGGCGCTGCTCGCGTTGCGTACCGGCGCGCCGCTGTACGTGGCGTCCATGTGGTACGAACCGGATGCGGCGTGTGCCTCGCTCGAGGGTCCGCTGCCGGTGCCGGGCCACCAGGACGGCACGCTGGACAAGCGAGTTCGGTCGCTGACCCAGCTGATCGCGGACGGTCTCGCGGCGGGCATCGCCCGGCATCCGCAAGACTGGCACATGTTGCAGCGGATGTGGCTGGACTGAGGGGACGGGCGCAATGCGGATCGGCATCGTCTGTCCGTACTCCTTCGACGTGCCGGGCGGGGTGCAGAACCACGTCATGGACCTCGCCGAGGCGTTGATCGGGCTCGGCCACGAGGTGAGCGTGCTCGCCCCGGCGGACGAGGACTCACCCCTGCCGTCGTACGTGGTGTCGGCGGGCCGGTCGGTGCCGCTGCCGTACAACGGTTCGGTGGCCCGGATCGCGTTCGGCCCGGTCTCCACCGCCCGGGTACGCCGGTGGATCACCCGCGGCGACTTCGACGTGCTGCACGTGCACGAGCCGCTGACGCTGAGCGTCTCCATGCTCGCGGTGCTCTCCGCCCGGGGACCGGTGGTGGCTACCTTCCACACCGCGATGACCCGGTCCCGGGTGCTCTCCGCCGCTCAGGGGGCGCTGCAGATCGTGCTGGAGCGGATCACCGCCCGGATCGCGGTGAGCGCGCTGGCCCGCAAGGTCCAGGTGGAACACCTCGACGGCGGCGCGGTGGAGATCCCCAACGGGGTGGCGGTGGCCAAGTTCGCCGGCATGCAGCCGCTGCCCGGCTGGCCGGGGGAGTGCGGGCCGGGCACCGGCGGCACGCTCGGCTTCCTGGGCCGGTTCACCGAACCGCGTAAGGGCTTCCCGATCCTGCGCGACGCGTTCGTCGAGCTGGCCGCCCGACGTCCCGGACTGCGTCTGCTGGTCGCCGGCCCCGGTGACCCGGACGACCTGTTCGACCGTTTTCCGCCCGAGTTGCGGGATCGGGTCACCTTCCTGGGGTTGGTGCCCGAGGCGGACAAGGCCCGGATGCTGCGCAGCGTGCACCTCTACGTCGCGCCGAACACCGGGGGCGAGTCGTTCGGCATGATCCTCACCGAGGCGCTGGCCGCCGGCACCACCGTGGTCGCCAGCGACCTGGACGCCTTCCGCCGGGTGCTGGACAACGGCCGGGCCGGGCGGCTGTTTCGCACCGGCGACGCGGCGGCGCTGGCGCAGACCCTCACTGACCTGCTCGACGATCCGGCTGCCCGGGCGGAGCTGACCGCCTGCGGCGACCAGGTGGTGGCAAATTTCGACTGGCCCGTGGTTGCCCGCCGGGTTCTGGAGGTATACGCAGCTGCGATCGAGGCGACCGACGGGCGGGTGATCGACCAGGAGTGGGTGGGGTCGGACTGACCGGGAGGAACGGGAGCAGCACTACGATGCCGGGCATGTGGTGGGTGGTGGGCGCGACGGTGGTCGTCGGCCTGGTGGCGGCGTACCTGATCTGGACCGCCGGCCGGGTCGAGCGGCTGCAGGCCCGCGCGCAGCTCGCGGCCCGTGCCCTCGACGCCCACCTGCTGCGCCGGGCCGCCGCCGCGGCGGTGCTGGCCGAACGCCGCTACGGCGTGGAGCTGTACGCGGCGGCGCGCATCGCGCTCGACGCGCAGCCGGAGGAGCGGGAGGCGGCCGAGAACGACCTGACCCGGCAGCTGCGCGCGGTCGAACTCGACCCCACCGACCCGGACTGCGAGGCGGTCATCGCGGCCAGCCGGCGGCTCGCCCTGGCCCGGCAGGTGCACACCGACCTGGTCCGCGACGCCCGTACGGCGCGCAGCCGTCGCCTGGTACGCCTGTTCCGGATGGGTCGCCGACACACCTGGCCGCGCTACTTCGACATCGACGACCCGACCCTGACCACGCCCGCCGCCGACGTCACCACCCGCTGACCCGCCGCCCCTGCGTACGGTGACGGCGGCCACACCGCAGGCCACCACGGCCCTGATTGGCTGTCGGCACGGCACTCGCGCCGGTCGTAGCATGTCGCTGCCCCACCGGTGCGCATCAAGGAGCGATGAGCCGTGTCCGAGACGACTTCCCCGAACACCAGCGGCACCATCCCGGTCGTCGGCACTGCCCGCGTCAAGCGGGGGATGGCCGAGATGCTCAAGGGCGGCGTGATCATGGACGTGGTCACCGCCGAGCAGGCCAAGATCGCTGAGGACGCCGGCGCGGTCGCGGTGATGGCGCTGGAGCGGGTGCCCGCCGACATCCGCGCCCAGGGCGGGGTGTCCCGGATGAGTGACCCGGACATGATCGACGGGATCATCAACGCCGTCTCCATCCCGGTGATGGCCAAGGCCCGCATCGGTCACTTCGTCGAGGCGCAGATCCTCCAGGCGCTCGGCGTCGACTACGTCGACGAGTCCGAGGTGCTCACCCCGGCCGACTACGCCAACCACATCGACAAGTGGGCCTTCACCGTCCCGTTCGTCTGCGGGGCGACCAACCTCGGCGAGGCGCTGCGCCGGATCACCGAGGGCGCCGCCATGATCCGCTCGAAGGGCGAGGCCGGCACCGGGGACGTCTCCAACGCCACCACCCACATGCGCAAGATCCGCCAGGAGATCCGCCGGCTCTCCTCGCTGCCCGAGGACGAGCTCTACGTCGCGGCCAAGGAGCTGCAGGCCCCGTACGAGCTGGTCAAGGAGGTCGCCGAGACCGGCAAGCTGCCGGTGGTGCTGTTCACCGCCGGTGGCATCGCCACCCCGGCCGACGCGGCGATGATGATGCAGCTCGGCGCGGAGGGCGTCTTCGTCGGCTCCGGCATCTTCAAGTCCGGCAACCCGGCCCAGCGGGCCGCCGCGATCGTCAAGGCGACCACCTTCCACGACGACCCGGACGTACTGGCGAAGGTCTCCCGTGGCCTCGGCGAGGCGATGGTCGGCATCAACGTCGACGACATCCCCGTCCCCCACCGCCTGGCCGACCGCGGCTGGTGAAGTGCAAGGAAGGGCACCTTAATAACGCCTGCGGTAGAGAAAGGGTCCCTTCTTAACGCTTCCCGGAAGGAGCACAGTGCCCGCACCCGTGATCGGCGTGCTCGCCCTCCAGGGCGACGTCCGTGAACACCTCACCGCCCTGAGCGGCGCGGGCGCGCAAGCCCGCCCGGTGCGCCGAAGCGCGGAACTGGACGCGGTCGACGGCCTGATCATCCCCGGCGGCGAGTCCACCACGATCAGCAAGCTGGTCGACATCTTCGAGCTGCGCGGCCCGATCGACAAAAGGATCTCTGACGGGATGCCGGTCTACGGCTCCTGCGCCGGGATGATCATGCTCGCCGCCGAGGTTCTCGACGGCCGCCCGGACCAGCGCGGCTTCGACGGCATCGCGATGACCGTACGGCGCAACGCCTTCGGCCGCCAGGTCGACTCGTTCGAGGCGCCCGTGCAGATCACCGGCATCGACGGTGGCCCGCTGCACGCGGTCTTCATCCGCGCCCCCTGGGTCGAGCGCGTCGGCGCAGGCGTCGAGATCCTGGGCACGGTCGCCGAAGGGCCGGCCACCGGCCGGATCGTGGCGGTACGCCAGGGCAACCTGCTGGCCACCTCGTTCCACCCGGAACTCACCGGCGACCTGCGCCTGCACGCCCACTTCGTTGACATGGTCCGCACCGCAACCTGACCCCACCGGCCACACCGGTCCCGGTCCCACCGGCCCCACGGGTCCCAAGAGTTCCCACCGGCCAAAGAGGCCCGCCGGACCGTCAGGCCCGCCGGACCGATTAGTCCTGCGGGATCCGCAGGTCCACTAGACCCGGGCCCAGGCCTGCCGGACCGACCAGGCCCAGCGGATCCATCGGATCCGCCGACCCGAATCCAGGTCTGCCCGGACCCGCCGAACCCACCAGGCCCGCATGACCCACCTAACCGGCCGGACCCGCACAACCCGGCGGGTATCGGTAGCAACTTCGGGGATGTTGCTGCCTTCGGTAGCTGCCAGACAGCAACATCCCCGAAGTTGCTCGCCGCATCGCCGCATCGCCGCATCGCCGCATCGCCGCATCGCCGCATCGCCGCCCGGCCGCGTCGCGTAGCCGCATGGCCGCAGCGCCGCAGGGCGGCGGAGCATGATCGAGGACCTGGACGAGCCCCGCCGCACGGCGCGGGGTAGGCGGGGGTCGGGCTAGCAGCCGGCCACGGAGCGCAGGCTGCCTGGGCGACGGCCGAGCAGCCGGTCCAGTGCTGCTGCGCTGTCCGCGTCGGCGGGCTGCGCCACCACGAGTCGCTGGTCGCCGGCGAGTTCCAGGGTCTCGTACGCCAGTCGCAATGGCCCGACCTCCGGATGCCGCAGCCGGCGCACGCCGCTGGACTGGGCCGCGACCGGGCGGCGTTGCCACCGGGACCGGAACGGTTCCCCGACGGTACGGTCGAGTCGTTCGGCGAACGCGTCGGTGGCCGGGTCACCGTCGCGTAGCCGGTGCAGGTCGGCCACCTGCTGGTCGGCGAGGTCGGCCCAGTCGGGGAAGTGCTCCCGGGCGCGTTCGTCGACGAGGACGTACCAGATCAGATTGGGGTGTTCGCTGTCCAGCAGCCCCAGCGGGCGGGCCAGCCGGTCGAACGGTTCGTTCCAGGCGAGCACGTCAGCGAGCCGGTTGAGCAGGTACGCCGGCCGGTCCCGCAGCGCCTCCAGCAGTGTTCGGACCGTCGGGCGGACGGTACGCGACACCATCGGTCGCTCGCCCGCGCACAGGTGCCGATGGTGATCGACCGAGGCGAGTTGCTGAAGGTGCCGCCGGTCGGCGTCGTCGAGCCGCAGGGCGTCGGCCAGCGCGGCGAGGATCTCCGGCGACGGGCGGTTGTCGCGTCGCTGTTCGAGGCGGGTCAGGTACTCGACGCTGACCTGGGCCAGTGTGGCGACCTCGGCTCGGCGCAGTCCGGGCGTACGCCGTCGGGGGCCGGCGGGCAGCCCCACCTGCTCGGGTCGCAGCGCTTCTCGCCGGCTGCGCAGGAAGGCGCCCAACTCCCCGTCCATCACGTGGTCCAGTGTGCCGTCGTACCGGCGGGTGAGGGTGGCCCCGCCAGGGCCATCCTCACGGCGGTCTGTCCGGCGCGTCGGGCCGCGGTTGGAATGAGCCCATGAGAAGACGACCTGCCCTCGCAGTGATCCGGTCGCGACGACGCGCGGTCCGCCGCCCGGCGAAGAGGAGCTGACCGTGCCGACGATGTTGATCACCTATCGGGTCCGGCCGGAGCGGCTCGACGAGCACCTGGCCCTGCTCGATGAGGTCTATCGGGAACTGGCCGACACCCGCCCGGCCGACCTGCGGTACCAGTCGCTGCGGCTCGCCGACGGGCACCGCTTCATCGACGTGGTGATCGGCCCGCGGCTGCCGGCACCACTGCCGTCGTTGCCGGCGTTCGTCCGCTACCGGGCCGGGTTCGACGAGCGTTGCGAGGATTTCGAGATGTCGGAGGTCAGCGTGTCGGGATCGTACGGCATGGGGGAGTAGCTTCGCCCGCTATCCGGCGTTCTGCGCTGATCGACAAGGCTGTGGGCGTGCGGCGGGTGACGGTTACCCGCCGTCCGTCGGTAGGATTGTCGAGATTCGGCAGGGCCATCTGCCCGCCACGGCTTCCACCAGAACAGACCGGCACCACCGCGTGCGCGGGTGCGGAGCGGGGCGTGCGCGGTGCGGTCGATGCAGACGGCGGGTAGCAACGGAGGTAACAGATGTCCGGCCACTCAAAGTGGGCGACGACCAAGCACAAGAAGGCGGTCATCGACGCCAAGCGCGGCAAGATGTTCGCCAAGCTGATCAAGAACGTCGAGGTTGCGGCGCGGACCGGCGGCGGCGACCCCGCCGGCAACCCCACCCTCTACGACGCGATCCAGAAGGCCAAGAAGAACTCGGTCCCCAACGACAACATCGACCGCGCGGTCAAGCGGGGCTCCGGCCTGGAGGCCGGCGGCGCCGACTACCAGACGATCATGTACGAGGGGTACGGCCCGAACGGCGTCGCGCTGCTGATCGAGTGCCTGACCGACAACCGCAACCGCGCCGCGACCGAGGTGCGTACCGCGCTGACCCGCAACGGCGGTTCGTTCGCCGACGCCGGCTCGGTGTCGTACATGTTCTCCCGCAAGGGCGTGGTGATCGTGCCGAAGGCAGACACCAGCGAGGACGACGTGATGCTGGCCGTCCTGGACGCGGGCGCCGAGGAGGTCAACGACCTGGGCGAGGCGTTCGAGGTGGTCTCCGAGCCGACCGATCTGATCGCGGTGCGCACCGCGTTGCAGGACGCCGGCATCGAGTACGAGTCGGCCGAGTCCTCCCTCATCCCCAGCGTCAACGTGCCGTTGGACGAGGAGGGCGCGCGGAAGGTCTTCAAGCTGATCGACGTCCTGGAGGACTGCGACGACGTGCAGAACGTCTACGCCAACTTCGACGTCAGCGACGAGATCATGGCGGCTGTCGGCTGAGCCGACCCCGACCACTGGCGCGACGTCAGGGCGTGTACGCGAGCCTCGGGCTCGGGTGCGCGCCCTGATCCGTTCCGCACACCACCGCACACCACCGGTCGACGACGCATCAACCGGGGACGACGACCCCCCAGGGGTTGCTAGAGACATCTTTCTAAAGCATTCTCTAGGGTATGTCCGAAGAGTTGCCGCCCCGAGCCGTCAAGGTCACCGACCCCCGCGCCCTACGGGCGTACGCGCACCCGCTGCGGATGCGTCTGATCGGGTTGCTCCGTGGCGAAGGCCCGATGACCGCGACACAGGCGGCCGCCCGGCTCGACGACAACGTGCCTAACTGCTCCTTCCACCTGCGGCAACTCGCCAAGTACGGGTTCGCCGAACGGGTGCCCGGGGCGGACGGCCGGGAACGGCCCTGGCGGGCCACCACCCTGTACACGTCCTGGGACGACGACTCCGACGATCCGGACATGAGGGCGGCGACGGATCAGATCAACAGCGTGATGCTCGGCGTCTACCTGCAACGCGGGCAGGACTACCTGGCGATCCGCGCCGACGAGCCGGTCGAGTGGCGGGTGGCCGCCGGCTTCGGCGACACGCTGCTGCATGTCACCGCCGCCGAGTTGCGCGAGCTGACCGAGCAGGTCGAGGCGCTGCTCGCCCGGTACGACGAACGGATCACCGACCCGGCGAAGCGTCCGCCCGGCTCTCGCCCGGTCACCTTCGTCCAGATGGCCCTGCCGCGCGCAGTCGTACCGCCGGGCGGGCCGGCGGGCGGCGACGGACCGTGACCGACTCCGTCGTACTGGCCGACCCGGCGCCACCGCGCCGGCCCCGCATCCCCCGCCTGCTGCGGCAGACGGCCTTCCGCCGCTACTGGTCGGCGCAGACCGTCTCGCTCTTCGGCGACCAGGTAACCATGCTCGCCGTGCCGCTGCTCGCCCTGCTCGCGGTCGGTGCCGGACCGGCCGAGATGGGCTACCTGACCGCGGCCTCGCTGCTGCCGAACCTGTTCCTCTCCCTGCCGGCCGGCGCCTGGGTGGACCGCCACCCGCGCCGACGTCGGGTGATGATCGTCGCCGACCTGGGCCGGGCGGGCCTGCTGCTGGCCGTGCCGCTGCTCTGGTGGGCCGGCGCCCTGAACCTGCTGCTGCTGTGCGCCGTGGCCTTCCTGATCGGTTGTCTCTCGGTGTTCTTCGAGGTGGCGCACAGCAGCCTGTTCGCCGCCCTGGTCCGTCGACCGGACTATGTGGACGCCAACAGCCTGGTCAACGGCAGCCGCGCCATGTCCCATGTGGCCGGTCCGAGCATCGGTGGGGTGCTCGTGCAGGTGCTCACCGCACCGGTCGCGCTCCTCTCCGGCGTGCTCACCTACCTGGTGTCGGCGGTCTTCCTGGCCCGGACAAGGGTCACGGAGCGCGCCGTGACCACCGGCACCGCCCTGGGCATGGCAGCGGGCGTACGGTTCGTGGCCCGCTCCGAGATCCTGCGGGCGACCCTGCTCGGCACCACCACGCTCAACCTGTTCAACTACATGTTTGCGGCGCTCTTCGTGCTGTACGTGACCACCGAGTTGGGCGTCTCACCCGGCATCCTGGGGCTGGTCGTCGGGGCCGGCGCAGTCGGCGGACTGCTCGGTGCGGCGGTGACCGGCCCGGTCAGTCGCCGGATCGGCATCGGCCCCGCGGTGCTCGTCGGTTTCGTCGTCTTCCCGGCCCCACTGATCCTCGTGCCGCTGGCCATGGGGCCGGAGCCGGTGGTGCTCGCGTTGCTGTTCGCCGCCGAGTTCGTCTCCGCGCTGGGTGTCATGGTCCTCGACATCGCGGTCGGCTCGGTGCAGATCGCGGCCACCCCGGTGGCCATGCTCGCCGTGGTCTCCGGTTTCCGGCGCACCGTCAACCACGGCATCCGACCGATCGGCGCCCTGGTCGGCGGGACACTCGGTGCCGCGATCGGGGTACGCCCCGCGCTCTGGATCGCCAGCATCGGCGCCCTGCTCGGGGTGCTCTGGGTCGTCTTCTCACCGCTGCGGGGGCATGCGCAGGCTCCCCGAAGAGTGACACCCCGCGAGCCGAGACCGGTCCGGACAAGGCCCCCGCCCTCGCGCGCTGTCGATCGGCAGACACCGTCGGGTCAGTCGAAGAGGCCGGCCGGTGGCGGGAACCTGCCCTCCCGGGTGTGGGAGTAGTCGCGCGACTCGGCCACCAGGGCGTCGGCGTCGAAGCGCAGCAGGGTGCAGCCGGAGATGGTCAGCGGCGCGTCGTACGGGTAGGTGATCGCCCAGTATTCGACAGTCGCCGTGTCGCCGTCGCTGCGCGGTGCGGCGAACCAGACCTCGGCCGGGCGGGTCTCCTCACCGAAACACTCCTCGACATAGGCGCGCAGCCCGTCACGCCCGCGACAGGGGCGGAACAGGGAGGCCCAGTGGACGCCGTCGGTCGCCTGCAACGTGACGATGCTCTCGACGTCCTTGGTGGGCCAGCCGTGCGCCCAGGCGTCCGCCCAGCGTTGCGCGGCGTCCCGTACATCCATGATCATGCTCCTCGGGCAGGTCGTTCCCGGAGTTCTACCACCGGGCTGCGACACTGCGGCCCGGTGCCGGGCTCGGGGTTGGGGAGCGGCCCAGGCCAGGAAGCGGTCGAACAGTTCCTCCGGCGTGGGCAGCGGGCCCTCGGCGTGCCGCAGCAGGTCGCCGGTGGCGTCGAAGAGCATCCCGGCCAGGTGGACCGACAGGCCGACCCGGTCGGCGCCGTACTCGACCCGCAGCAGCATCCGCGCCCGGGGGCACGGCCACGGCGCCGCGCACACCCCACAAGACCACCCCGGGCGTACGGGCAGATGCCGGTGCACCGGATGCCACCGCTCCAGCGGCTGCCCCTGATCGGGTGAGAGGTTCAGTGCGCTCATAGATATATGCTGCCCCGCCGTGTTGTCTACGTCAATAGACTCCGTAGTTGTCGGAGTCGAGTGGGGTTGACGCTGTCATTGTCAACTCATGGAGTTGGTGGGCGTGTCGGAGATCCGGGAGATGCTGGGAAACGTCTCCCGGCAGCGCGCGTCCGTCATCGCCAACCAGCGGAACTTCCCCGAGCCGATCGCCGTGCTGGCGATGGGCAAGGTGTGGCGGAAGTCGGATGTGGAGGCTTGGATCAGGGAGTATCGGCCGGAGTTGGCCCAGGACTGACCAGGGGGAGTGGTGGCGGTCGAACGCTTCAGGCCGGGTGACGTGGTGATCCGGCGAGAGATCCTGCACGGTGAGGCCTGGTTCGCCTGCCCGACGATCTGCGTCGAGGACAGCCCCGACCTGCTGGCGCTCTACCTGCCGCCGGGCGCGGAGTTCGGCTTCCCGGTCGAGGGCAGGTTTCCGTGTGGCCGGCACCCCTGGCAGGTGGCGGGCCACCGGGCCTGGACCGGGCACGGCAAGCTGATGCTCCAGCGTCCCGGCGAGGCACACGCGGTCGACGTCTTCTGGTCCGGCCCGCAGCGCGCCTTCGCCGGCTGGTACTTCAACCTCCAGGACCCGTTCCGGCGTACGCCGATCGGGGTGGACACCCTCGACCACGAGCTTGACCTGTGGTGGGCGGCGGACGCCGACCGGTACGTCTTCAAGGATGTGGAACTGTTCGCCCAGCGGCTGGTGGAGGGGCGTTATCCCGGCATGGCCGAGGCGATCCGGGCCGAGGGTGACCGGATCGCCGCCCTGCTCGACGCGGGCGAGCGCTGGTGGGACGAGTCCTGGGCGACCTGGCACCCGGATCCGACCTGGCCGGTGCCGCGCCTGCCGGCCGACTGGGCCGCGGTGCCGCACTCGGTGGTCGGCGGGTCAGTGGACGAACTGGTACCTGCGGCGTCGGGCGCGGCGGTAGCCGACGACCATGACCAGGCCGGCGAGGGTGGCGACCGCGCCGCTGATCAGGATGATCATCGGTAGCTGTTCGGAGAAGGTGGTCGGCAGCCCCCAGGAGCCCTTCTGGTCCGGGAATGTGATCTTCGCGGTGACCTCCCGGTGGAGGCGTCCGCTCTCCACCCGCAGTCGGGCCTGCCACGGACCGTTGGGGACCTGCTGGTCCAGCACCACCTCAAGGTCGGTGGTGTCGCCGGGTAGCACAGTCGTACCGAGGGTCGCGGGGAATGGTCCCGCCGACAGTCCGCCTGGACCATCGGAGAGCCACAGCTTGCCGGTCAGGTCGAGGGCCCGTTCCCCGGTGTTGCGCACCCGCGCCCGTACGACCGGGGCACCCTGCTCGGTCCGGCCTGGGGTCAGTTCCTCGATCCGGAAGTCCGACGGCGGTTCGCCGCCCGGGCCGACGTCGAGGTAGACCCGGATGCCGACCTGGTTGACCTTGCGCACCAGCATCGCCGCGTCCCGGCGTTCCGCGGCGCCGACCGTGGCCCAGATCGTGCCGTAACGCTCACCTCGGGACGCCGAGGGCGGTACGGCGATGGTGGCGCGTACCGTCGTGGTGCTGTACGGCCGGGCCACGATCGTGGGTTCGTCGATGGTGATCCACTCGGACAGTTCGTTGGCGTCCGGCTCCGGAGCCGGCACGAATTCGTGGTCCTTGATCTCGGCTGCGGCGACCCCGATGGTGATCTGATGGGTCGAGGCGGAGCTGTTGCTGATCTCGATCCGTCGGGTCATCCGGCTGCCCGGCTTGACGTGGTCGACGATGTAGACCCGGGCGCGGGGGTCGTCACGCCGGTCGACCGACGCCTCGACCAGCCGGATGCCGATGCTGCCCGATGCCGGAGCGGGGCTCGCGCCGGTGCCGCGGTCCCGGTCGGTGGCGCCCGCGGGGGCGCCGATCACGACGCTCGCCACCAGGATGGCGAGCGCCGCGACCGGCAGGCCCCACGAACGGGTTGTCCCTGAGCGCATCGAACTCAGTTCACGCTGTGGGTGATGGTGCCCGTGAACGTCCCGGCGACGCTTTGCAGCGGAATCGACACGGTGACCAGCGGGTCCCAGGTCGCTGTGTTGTTGCCGGAGCCGTCGGTGCCGTGGCTGTAGGCCGTTACGGCGGCGTCCAGCGCGACTCCGGCAGGAGGCGGCGGGGCGGTGCAGGGTCCCACCTGGCCGGGGGTGAAGGTGCCGGTTCCCGTGGTGTCGGCAATGCCCGAGCAGTAGTAGACGTTGTCGCTGGTGATCGTCTCGCCGGCGCCGACGCCGGTGCCGGTGGTGAAGTCGCTGCTGCTGACCGAGGTGACCCAACCCACTCCCGACTCGGCCCGAAGGTCCTCGACCAGGACGTCGCCGATCTGGCCGGAGGCGTATCCGCCCGGCGGGCCGCTGCTGAGCGTCGCGTCGTCGGGCACGGTGATCTGCAGCGGCCCGGCGGTGACCTCAAAGGTCAGGTCCGTCTCGCAGTCGACGCCGGCCTCGCAGGTTTCGGCCTGCGCGGGCGCTGCGGCCAGTAGCGTGCCCGCCAGTGCGGTCACTGCGGCCAGGGCTGTTGTCGCCAGTCGTCGTCTCATCCAGCTACCTCCTCCGATAGTCCATCCGTCCAGAAGGACATTAGGGCTTTTGTGGAGGTATGACCGGTATGAGGTGCTTAGTCACAAAAACGGGTGATTAGTGGCGTGCCGGCGTCGCTGGGGACGCCGGCACGCTCTGCTGGGCCGGGTGCCGTCGGCCCAGCGTCTCGCGCACCTGTCAGCTCAGCGTCTCGCGCTCCCGCCAGGCGGTACGGATCGAGGTGCGGCCGTTGGTGCGCAGCAGCGAACCCTCGTACACCCGGGAACCGGCGAGCACGAACCCGACCGCCGCGACCAGCAGCAGGGCGAGTGAGGCGAACAGCTCCCAGACGGCGGCGTCACCGTTGAACAGCCGCAGCGGCATCGCGGTCGGCGACGAGAACGGCAGGTAGGACAGCACCTGCATGGCACCGGCGTTGTCGTTGAGGAAGATCACCGCGAAGAACGGCAGCATCACCGCGAGCTGCACCGGCATGGACACCCCGCTGATGTCCTCCAGCCGGTTGACCAGTGCGCCGGCCGCCGCCCACATCGAGGCGATCAGCACGAAGCCGAGCAGGAAGAACGGCACGAACCAGCCGATCGCCGGGCCGAGCAGGGAGAGCAGCTGGCTGCTGTCGCCGAAGGCCATGCCGGCCAGCGCGACGGCGGCGATCAACCCGATCTGCCCCAGCGCGAGCAGGGTGCCGGCGAGCATCTTGCCGGCCAGCAGGGCGCGCACCGGCACTGCGGCGACGAGGATCTCCACGATCCGGGTCTGCTTCTCCTCGATGATGCTCTGCGCGATCTGCATGCCGAAGGTCTGCGAGGTGATGAAGAAGATGAAGGCGAAGGCGAACGGCACCAGGAAGGCGACCAGCGGGTCCACCGCGTCCGGGTTCAGCAGCCGCACCGGGGGTGCGCTGCTCAACGCGGAGACCACGTCGCTGGGAGCGTCGTTCATGGCCAGCACGGCCGGGCCGGCGACCACCGCGGCATCGGCGTCGCCATCGCGGACCGCCTGCTCGGCGGCGGCGTCGTCGGCCACGACCCGCACCTCTAGCCCTGCCTCCCGCAGCGGGCCGGCCGCCGCCTCGGTCACCGCCACGGTGGACGGCCCACCGGCGAACAGGGGCGGCAGGACGGTCGCCGCCACCGCGATGAGCAGGAAGAACAGCGTACTGATCAGGAAGGTGCGGTCGCGCAGCTTGACCCGGATCTCCCGGGCGGCGACCAGCCGGGTGGCCTCGAAGGTGTTCACTGGCTGACCTCTCGGAAGATCTCGGCGAGGGAGGGGGTGACCGGACGGAAGGCGCGCACCGGGCCACGGGCGAGTGCGGCGTGCAGTACCGGCTGCTCGTCGGTGTCGGCGGCGAGGTCGAAGACGGCGCGGGGGCCGTCCAGGTCGACCAGGCTGACCCCGGCCTGGTCCCGCAGCCAGCCCGCGTCGGTGTCCACCACCAACTCGAAGCGGCGGGTGGTGGCGGAGGACCGCAGCAGCTCCCGGCTGCCGGCGGCGCGGATCGTACCGTCGGCGATGATCACCAGGTCGTCGCAGAGGCGTTCGACCACGTCGAGTTGATGGCTGGAGAACAGCACCGGTACGCCGGCCGCGGCCCGTTCCCGCAGCACCGTCAGGATGGTGTCCACGGCCATCGGGTCCAGCCCGGAGAACGGCTCGTCGAGCACCAGCACCTCGGGGTCGTGCACCAGCGCGGCGGCGATCTGGGCGCGCTGCTGGTTGCCCAGCGACAGCGTCTCCAGCAGGTCGTCGCCCCGCTCGTCGAGCCCGATCCGCTCCAGCAGGGTGTCGGTGGCGCGCCGCGCGCCCTCCGCGGTCATCCCGTGCAGCCGCCCCAGGTAGACCACCTGTTCGCGGACGCTCATCTTCGGGTAGAGGCCGCGCTCCTCCGGCATGTAGCCGAAGCGTCCCCGGATCGAGCGGTTCAACGGCCGACCGCCCCAGGTCACCTGTCCCGCGTCGGCCGCCAGTACGCCGAGGATGATCCGCATGGTGGTGGTCTTGCCGGCGCCGTTGCCGCCGACGAAGCCGGTCATCCGGCCGGCGGCGACCTCGAAGGACACGTTCTTGAGCACTTGGCGGTCGCCGAAGCTACGGTCGACGCCGTCGAGGCGGAGGACTGTGGTCACGGCGTCCACGCTAGATCCTTGATGATCGACTGCCGTCCGCCCGGCGACGGAAATCACGGCTCCTCCTCGCGGTGGAGTCCGTTCACCCGCCGGGGCGGACCACCCCCTGCTCGTAGGCGAAGACCACCGCCTGCACCCGGTCCCGCAGCTCCAACTTGGCCAGCACCCGGCTGACGTGCGACTTGACGGTCGCCTCGCCGAGGTGCAGCGCGGTGGCGATCTCGGCGTTGCTGGCACCACCGGCGACCAGGACCAGGACCTCCCGTTCCCGGGGGGTGAGGTCACGCAGGGCCGCCTGCGGATCTGCCCCGCCGGTGCTCGGCCCGCCCGGCCGGGCGAAGGTGGCGATCACCCGGCGGGTGATCTCCGGGGCGAGCAGACCGTCACCCCGGGCCACCACCCGGATCGCCTCGATCAACGCCTCCGGTGTGCCGTTCTTGAGCAGGAAGCCGCTGGCCCCGGCACGCAACGCGGCGAACAGGTAGTCGTCACGGTCGAAGGTGGTGAGGATCAGCACGGCCGGCCCCGCCTGGTCCTGCTCGGCGCGGATCCGCCGGGTCGCCTCCAACCCGTCGACGTCGGGCATCTCCACGTCCATCAGCACCACGTCCGGGCGCAGGGCGCGGGTCATGCTGACGGCCCGGTGCCCGTCGGCCGCCTCGCCGACCACCTCGATGTCGTCCTCGATCTCCAGGATCACCCGGAAACCGGTACGCACCAGGTGGTGATCGTCGGCCAGCAGCACCCGGATCGGCCGGTCGCTCCCGGACCCGGCGTCGCCCGCAGCGGCGCTCATGTCGCCCGTCCCGCCGGCACCGGCAGCGGGAACCGCACCCGTACCCGCCAGCCACCGCCGGCCCGTGGACCGACCTCCAGTTCGCCGCCGTGGGTGGCGACCCGTTCCCGCATCCCGATCAGGCCCAGGCCGTCGGCGTTCGACTCCCGGCTGCCCCGGCCGTCGTCGGTCACTTCGATCTCCACATCCTGCGTCAGATAGCGGATCCGCACGTCGAGCATCCGCGCCCCGGTGGCGTGCTTCAACACGTTGGTGACCGCCTCCTGCACGACCCGGTACGCGGCCTGGGAGACCGACTCGGGCAGCGGTGTCGGGTCACCGTACACCCCGAGGGTGGCCTGCAGGCCGGCCTCGCGTGCCCGGGTGACCACCGCCTCGACCTGCGCGATCCCGGCGACCTGCTGGGCGGCGTCGGCCGGTTCGCTGTCGCGGGCCCGCAGCACGCCGAGCATCCGGCGCAGCTCGTCCACCGCCGTGCGGGCGGACTCCTCGATGGCGCTCAGGGCGGTCCGGGCCTTGTCCGGGTCCTTGTCGAAGACCCGCCGGCAGGCAGCCGCCTGCACACCCATCACCGACACGTGGTGGGCGACCACGTCGTGCAGCTCACGGGCGATCCGGACCCGCTCGCCGACCACCGCGTGCTCGCGCGCCTCGGCCTGCGACCGGCGCAGCGCTTCGGCCTGCTCGACCAGCTCGTGCTGCCGTCGGGCGGCGATCCACGCGATCTCGCCGAAGAAGTACGCGAAACCGAGGAACAGCGCGTTGACCAGGATGCCGGTCACGATCGCCGCGATGAGCGGCGGCACCGGCCCGATCGCGTCGGCGAAGGCGTCCGGGGGCAGGCTGCTGAGGTTGATCGCGTAGGAGATCGCCAGCCACAGGAACATGGCGACGATCACGCCGACGCGTACCCGGCGGGACAGCCGGCGGTCGCGTCCCCACGCGCCGAGGGTGAAGATCGCGGCGAACAGCGCCCACTGGGAGAGCTGCCACTCGGGTACGGCCCGCACCTGCGACCCGATGAACGCGGCGGAGATGAGCAGCGTGGTGACGGCGGGGTAGCGGCGCCGCCAGATCAGCGGCAGCGGTACGGCGACAGTCCAGACGAGCTGCTCGAAACCGGACGGGGGTGGCCCGAACAGGAACGTCCCGGTGCTGTGCGCCAGGGTGAGGCTGAGCAGGGCCAGGACGGTGGCCGCCAGGCCGGCGTAGAGATCCACCCGCTGCTGCTCGGGGGTGGGTCCGGGCCGCCGCCACCCGTCGGCTGTCTCGCTGGTCACGAGGGCCAGGATGCCAGCCCGGCGACCGGTGTCCCAACCTGCGCGCAGGTGATGTCGGCCGAGCAGGTGGCTGCTCGCGGCGGGTGGTGCGGTCAGCCGATACCGGCGCCGACCATCGGCGGCAGCGGGCAGTGCAGCAGACCGCAGATCGTCCGCAGCAGTTCGATCTCGGCCACCGTCATCATCTGGTCGTGGCTGATCACCGCCACCACGGCCGCGACCAGACGCTCCTTGTCCGCCGGGCGGAGCCCGTCGAGCACCGGCCAGGCGGTCTCCAGGGCCAGCACCCCGTTCTCCGGCGGCGCGTACGCCCAGGTGGTGCCGGGCAGCAGGAGGTCGACGCCGGCCTGGAAGGCGCGTTGCGCGTCGGCGGGCTCGGTGTGCCCCACCTGGGCGAGCGTGGCCAGCAGGAAGCCCGCCGCGGAGCGGGCGTCGGTGAGCGTGCGCCGGTCGGTGCGCCAGCGCGAGTCCGGCCGCAGCGATTCCTGGATCTCGGCCAGCATCAGCCGGGACAGGCAGTACTCGGAGACGTTTATCGCGCCGTCGGCGTGGATCAGCGTGAACACCGCTGCCACGATCGACTCCAGCTCCGCTGCCGGCCGGTCACGCAGGGCCGGGAAGGTCAGCTCGGCCAGCGGCAGCACGAGCATCGGATGCAGCCCGGTGAGAGCCTGTGCCTGACCGAGCGCGGCGTCGGCCAGCTCGCGGCCGTGCTGCTGGGTCAGGGCGGCGTGCTGGTGTTGCCGGACCTGCGGCTCGGCGCTGAGCAGCAGGCCCAGCAGCAGCGGCACGGCGGTGTCGCGGTTGCGGGCCCGGTCGAGCAGCGGGGCCGGGATCTGGTCGAGCAGGGCTGCGGCGTGCTGGTAGGCGTTCTCCGTCGGTGCGGCCACCCGCCCGAGCACCTCGGTCGGCGCGAGGCGTACCCGGGTTCCCGGCACCGGCAACGGCGACGCTTCCGGGCGTACCCCACCGGCTGCCTGCGCCACCGCGGTCTGGTCGGTTGGGGTCTGGCCGGGCGCGGGTTGCGCCGGGGTGGCCGGGGCCAGGCCCAGCGCGACGTCCTCCTGCCGGCCCGACGGTGGCGCCGCCGCCCACTGCTGGGACAGCCGTTGCAGCTCGGCCGGGTCGAAGGACGGCTCCAACGCGCGGATCCGGTCGGCCAGCGGCGGGTGGGTGGCGAACCAGGAGGTCCGGGCCGCCTCGCCGAAGAGCATGTGCCCGACCTCGTCGCGCTTGGGCGACTTCAGTTCCGAGCCGTCGGCCAGACCGCCGATCTTCTTCAGCGCCCCCGCGATGCCCCGGGTCTGCCGGGTGTACTGCACGGCCGAGGCGTCGGCGAGGTACTCCCGTTGCCGCGACACCGAGGCCTGGATGAGTCGCCCGGCGAGCACGCCGACGTACCCGGCGACCAGCAGCGCCAGCCCCACCAGCAGCAGCGGGTTGACTCCACCGCCACTGTTGCCGCGTTGCCGGTTACCGCCGCTGATCAGGCCGGAACGGGACAGGCCCCGGCCGATCACGGTCAGGAACAGGATGCCGAACAGCAGGCCCATCAGCCGGATGTTGAGCCGCATGTCCCCGTTGACCACGTGGGCGAACTCGTGCGCGATGACCCCTTGCAGTTCGTCGCGGTTGAGACGCTGCAACGCGCCCCGGGTGACCGCGACGGCCGCGTCCGACGGGCCCCAACCGGCGGCGAAGGCGTTGATCGCCGTCTCCTCCGGCAGAACGTAGACCTCGGGCACCGGTACGCCGGAGGCCAGCGCCATCTCCTCCACGACGTTGCGCAGCCGGCGCAGCTCCGGGTCGGTGGTGTCCGGCGGCACCGGCACCCCGCCCAGCTCACGGGCCACCTTCCCGCCACCGCCGCGCAACGCGAGGGTACGCACCAGCGCGGCCAGCCCGATCGCCGCGACGGTCGCCACGGTCACCATGGCCACGAAGCCGGCCAGCTGCCCGGGGTCGGCGGCGGTGGCGTTGAACGCGAAGATCGCCGCGACGTTCACCACCACCACGATGCCGATCACGGCCAGCACGAACAGCAGCACCAGCCGGGTCGACAGCCGGCGTACCTGGCGCTGCCGTTCGAAGAAGTTCATCAGAAGGAGACCTGCGGGGCCTGACGCTGCTGCGGGTCGTCCGGCTCGAACAGCGCGGCCGGCCCGAACGAGAACATCCCCGCGATCAGGCTGGACGGGAAGACCTCACGCTTGTTGTTGTAGGCCATCACCGCGTCGTTGTACGCCTGCCGGGCGAAGGCGACCCGGTTCTCCGTCGAGGTCAACTCCTCCGACAGCTGCATCATGTTCTGGTTGGCCTTCAGGTCCGGGTACGCCTCGGAGAGCGCGAACAGCCGACCCAGCGTGGCGGTGAGCGCGTTCTCCGCGCCGCTGAGCTGCTGCATCGCCGCCGGGTCGCCCGGCGCTGCGGCGGCCGTGGCCTGCGCGTTGACCGCCGCGTTGCGGGCCTTGATCACCGCCTCCAGGGTCTCCCGCTCGTGCTTGAGGTAACCCTTGGCGGTCTCCACCAGGTTGGGGATCAGATCGTGCCGGCGTACCAGCTGCACGTCGATCTGGGCGAAGGCGTTGCGGTACGTGTTGCGGGCCCGAACCAACCCGTTGTAGATCGACACCCCGAAACCGAGCACCGCCACGACGATCAGGACCAGGCACACCAAACCGATGATCAATTCCACGGCAACTCCCAGGTCCGCACCAGTTCCGTCAACCCCACCCTACTGACGCCCCACCACCCCCGCCCCCCACCCGACCGCCGCCCTCGCAGCGTTGATCAGCGCCCACAGCAACCGCCCCTGCAGCGTTGATCATGAGGTTGGCGGCGGTGGTGGATCTCCACGTTGCCGTCAACCTCATGATCAACAGAGCTGGGGCGGGGGTCAGGAGGTGGCGCGGCGGGCCTTGAGGGCGCTGTCGGTGATGTCCCAGAGGGTGGTGGCGACGATGACCACGATGCTGATCTGGGCGACGGTGTCGATGCCGCCCTCGCGCAGCCAGGTGAAGCGGGCTACGAACTCGGGGTTGAACAGCTTGTCGTTGGACAGCAGCCAGATCACCGGCGCCGCGTACGCCAGGTTGAGGACGGCGTTGACGGCGACCAGCGGCCAGGTCCACCGGCGGGCCCGGTACTTGGCGACCTCCAGTCCGATGGTGGCGACCAGGACGACGAGCAGCGCCGGCAGCCAGAAGCTCCAGAGCGCGGGGTCGAGGATCGGCAACCGGTCGCCGTCGCCGACGACCGTCTGGAAGTGCTGCCACGGCAGGGCGGCGATGAACAGGACCAGGAACACGATCGAGGCGCACACGTCGGTGAGGCTGACGTCCCGCTCGACGGGCTCGTCGGGGAGCTGGTCGACGCTCCACTGTGGCTGGTTGAGCGGGGTGCCCACCCGCTCCATGACCGCGAAGATCAGGGTCACCCAGAAGGCGATCTGCACCGCGACGTTGAACGCCGCGACGATGCCCTTGCCGATCGCGCCGCCGGCGTTGTCGGAGACGGTGGCCTCCAGCACACCCATCAGCACGCCGATGATGGCCGGGATGGTGCTCAGCAGTCCGATCATCAGCCGTTGCCAGGCCAGGTAGTACGTCGGGCCGATGAGTTGCAGTCGTCGGTCGGCGTACCGGGCGGCGAGCTCGGCGGGGTTGCCCAGCTCGGTGAGCACCTCGCGCTCGGCCGTCGCGGCGTCGACCCCTTCGGCCGTCCGGCCGTCGACCATGTCGGCGATCGAGGCGCGCAGTTCGTCGGCGATCTCCTCGCGGCGCGCCGTCGGCACCGAGCGCAGGGTGGCGGCGAGGTATCTGTCGGTCAGGGAGGTCGTCATCGGGGGGCTCCTTCGATCAGGGCGGTCAGAGAGGTCTGCACGGCGGCGAGGTCGGTGAGCAGGCGGTCCAGCACCTGCTCGCCCGCCTCGCTGGTGCGGTAGAACTTGCGCGGCCGGCTTTCCTCGGTGTTCCACTCGCTGGTCAGCAGCCCCTGCTCCTCGAGCCGGCGCAACAGCGGGTAGAGGGTGTTGGCGTCCACCGGAAAGCCGTGCCCGGTGAGCCGTTGCAGCAGCGCGTACCCGTAGCCGGGTTGGCGCAGCGCCACCAGGCTGGCCACCACCACCGTCCCCCGGCGTAACTCCTGCAGATGCGTCCGCAACACGTCGTCACTGCCCATGCGTCACACCATACTGTGTGGCACACACTGTTGTCCAGCCAGCAATGATGGTGGTCGGCCATTGGTGTTAGACCGCCAATGGTGTCGGTCGCCCGATATGGTGTCAGTCAGGGAAATTCGTGTCACACGCTAAAACTTTGCAGCGAGTGCACCTTTGGCTCTACGGTTTCTGCCGTGCAGGTGGACGAGCTGACGACGCTGGGGCGGCGGGACCGCAAGAAGCGGCAGACCCGGGCCGCCCTGGCCACCGCCGCGCTGCGGCTGGTCGCCGAGCGTGGCCTCGACCAGGTGACGGTCGAGGACATCAGCGAGGCGGCGGACGTGTCCACCCGGACCTTCTTCAACTACTTCCCGACCAAGGACGACGCCCTGGTGGGCGACAGCGAGGGCGACCGCGAGCGGGTGCTGCGGGCGCTGGCCGCCGTACCCGCCGAGCAGCCCGCGCTGGAGGCGCTGCGCCGCGCCTTCATCGGGGCCGTCGAGGAGGCACAGGGCGACGCCGAACTGTGGCAGCTGCGGTTGCGGGTGGTGACCCAGCACCCGGTGCTGCTGGGCCGCCTGGTCACCGGCAACGCCACCACCGAACGGGCCCTCGTCGAGGCGATCGCCGCGCGTACCGGACTGCCGGCCGACGACGCGTACCCGGCGCTGGTCGTGGCGGTCGCGGGCGCTGCCCTGCGTGCCGCGATGATCCGGTGGGCGACCGGCGATGCCCACCGCCTGGCCGCGCTGCTGGACGAGTCGTTCGCCACCGTCGCCGCCGGCCTGCCCGACCCCCGCACCGGCTGACCACCGGGCCCGCCGCACCTGCCGCCTGCCGGGCCGGCCGCCTACCGAGCCCGTCACCCACCGAATCCGCCGCCTGCCGAGCCTGGCTTCTGCCGAGCCTGGCCGCGGCACCCAGACCAGGACCACATCTCCGGCGCGACCGCGTCGAGGACTGAACCATGCGTGAGGAAGAAGTGTCATGACGACTGCGATCGAGCCGGTCGACGCCGCAGGGGCGGACGACGGCCGGATGTCCCGCCGGGAGATCCTCCAAGCCCTCTCCGGGCTGATGGTGGGAATGTTCGTGGCGATCCTCGCCTCGACGGTGGTCGCGAACGCGCTGCCGCGCATCATCGCCGACCTCAACGGCAGCCAGACCGTCTACACCTGGATCGTCACCAGCGAACTGCTGGCCATGACCGCCACCGTGCCGTTGTGGGGCAAGATGGCCGACCTCTACAGCAAGAAGCTGCTGATCCAGCTCTCCCTCGGGCTGTTCGTGCTCGGCTCGCTGGTCGCCGGTCTCACCCCGAATGTCGAGGTGCTGCTGGTCAGCCGGGTGATCCAGGGCATCGGCGCGGGTGGCATGACCGCCCTGGCGATGATCGTGATGGCGGCCATGATCCCGCCGCGTGAGCTGGGCCGCTACGCCGGCATCTTCGGCGCGGTGTTCGGTGTCGGCACCATCGCCGGCCCGCTGATCGGCGGCGTCCTCGTGGACACCTCGTGGCTGGGCTGGCGCTGGTGCTTCCTGATCGGGGTGCCGTTCAGTTTCCTCTCGATCTTCCTGCTCCAGCGCACCCTGCACCTGCCGATCATCCGCCGCAAGGCCCGCATCGACTGGGCCGGCGCGGCCCTGATCACCGCCGGTGTGAGCACCCTGCTGATCTGGTCCTCGCTGGCCGGGCACAAGTTCGCCTGGGCCTCCGGCTGGACCGCGCTGATGGTCGTCGGTGGCCTGACGCTGCTGGTGGTGGCCGTCTGGGTCGAGTCCCGCGCCGCCGAGCCGATCATTCCGCTGGAGATCTTCCGCAGCCGTACGGTCACGCTGACCACCGTCGCCAGCATGCTGGTCGGCGTCGCCCTGTTCGGCGGGACGGTCTTCCTGTCCCAGTACTTCCAGACCTCCCTGGGCAAGTCGCCGACCATCGCCGGCCTGATGAGCCTGCCGATGATCCTCGGTCTGCTGGTCTCCTCCACGATCGCCGGCCAGCTCATCACGAAGTACGGTCGCTGGAAGGCGTATCTGGTGGCCGGGGCCGCCGTCATGGTCGCCGCGATGCTGCTGCTGTCGACCATCGACATCGACACCCCGCTGCCGCTGCTGTTCAGCTACATGGCGCTGCTCGGCATCGGGGTCGGCATGCTCATGCAGAACCTGGTGCTGGCGGCACAGAACGACGTACCCGCCCACGAACTGGGTGCCGCCACCTCGGTGCTCACCTTCTTCCGCAGCATGGGCGGCGCGATCGGCGTCAGCGCCCTCGGCGCGGTGCTGGCCAACCGGGTCACCGGCCTGATGACCGCGCAACTCGGACCGGCCGCCGGTGCCACCGACGGCGGCACCACCGAGGTACCAGACCTGTCCACCCTGCCCGAGCCGGTGCTACGGATCGTGCAGAACGCGTACGCCACCGCCACCTCGGAGCTGTTCCTGATCGGCGCGCCGATCGCGTTCCTCGCCCTGCTGGCGGTGCTGTTCATCCGGGAGAAGCCGCTGCACACCCTCAGCGGCGACGAGCGGGCCCGCCAAGAGGCGAACCTGCCCATCGCACACTGACGCCGAGGCCGGGCGGCCCCCGTACCCGACGGGAGCCGCCCGAGTTCCTACCTCCCTCGTCTCCCCACCAGTCCGCCCACCCTTGACCACCCCGCGATCTTGCACTTTTGGTCGCTGATTTGTGGCTTATGAACAGTTGTGCGGCGACCGAAAGTGCAAGATCGCCGCGCCGGGGTCGGTCGGGCCGCGCTGTGCCGGGTCGGGGTCGGGTCGGGGTAGGGCGGCTGCGCCGAACACGGCCAGCGTCGCTGGCCGGTGACTCTGTGTGATGGTTCGAGTGGTCTGCGGTACGCCTCTGCGCGCCGCGCGAAAGGCCCTTCGGTGGCGGGATAGGGTGGGCCGACCGACTCGATCATCCGACCCGGGGGGCCTTCGCATGGGCGATTCGTTCGCGCATCTGCACGTGCACACGGAGTACTCGATGCTCGACGGAGCGGCCCGGCTCAAGGACCTGTTCGCCGAGGTCAAGCGGCAGGGAATGCCGGCGGTCGCGATGACCGACCACGGCAACATGCACGGCGCGAACGACTTCTACAAGCAGGCCATGGCCGCCGGGGTGACGCCGATCCTGGGCGTGGAGGCGTACGTGGCGCCGGAGTCGCGCTTCCACAAGCAGCGGGTCAAGTGGGGCCGCCCGGAGCAGAAGAGCGACGACGTCTCCGGTAACGGAGCGATCACCCACATGACCATGTGGGCGCAGAACAAGAACGGCCTGCACAACCTGTTCAAGCTGAACTCGCGCGCCTCCATGGAGGGCCACTACATCAAGTGGCCACGGATGGACATGGAGTTGATCGCCGAGTACGCCGAGGGGATCATGGCGACCACCGGTTGCCCGTCCGGCGCGGTGCAGACCCGCATCCGGCTCGGCCAGATGGACGAGGCGCTCAAGGTCGCCGGGGCGTACCAGGACATCTTCGGCAAGGAGAACTACTTCCTGGAGCTGATGGACCACGGCCTGGACATCGAGAAGCGGGTCCGGGACGGGCTCATCGAGATCGGTCGCAAGCTCAACATCCCGCCGGTGGTCACCAACGACTCGCACTACACCCGCGAGGAGCAGGCCGAGGCGCACGACGTGCTGCTCTGCGTGCAGACGGCCAGCAACATCAACGACCCCAACCGGTTCCGCCTGGAGGGCGGCGGCTACTACATCAAGTCGGCCGACCAGATGCGCGAGGTCAACTCCTCGGAGCTCTGGCTGGAGGGTTGCCGCAACACGCTGCTGGTGGCCGAGAAGGTCGACCCGGCGGGCATGTTCGAGTTCCACAACCTGATGCCGCGTTTCCCGGTGCCCGAGGGGGAGACCGAGGAGTCGTGGTTCCGCAAGGAGACCTTCGCCGGCCTGGCCCGCCGCTTCCCGAACGGCATCCCCGAGGGGCACGTGGTGCAGGCCGAGTACGAACTCGGCGTCATCATCCAGATGGGTTTCCCGTCGTACTTCCTCGTGGTCGCCGACTTCATCCAGTGGGCAAAGAACCAGGGCATCGCCGTCGGTCCGGGCCGTGGCTCGGCGGCCGGTTCCCTGGTCGCGTACGCCCTGGGCATCACGGACCTGGACCCGATCCCGCACGGGCTGATCTTCGAGCGGTTCCTGAACCCCGAGCGGGTCTCCATGCCGGATGTCGACATCGACTTCGACGAGCGTCGGCGCGGTGAGGTGATCAAGTACGTCACCGACAAGTGGGGTGAGGACAAGGTCGCCCAGATCGCCACCTTCGGCACCATCAAGGCCAAGGCCGCGATCAAGGACTCGGCCCGGGTGCTCGGCTACCCGTACGCGGTCGGTGACCGGATCACCAAGGCCATGCCGCCGGCGGTGATGGGCAAGGACATTCCCCTCGAAGGCATCTTCGACCCGAAGCATCCGCGCTACGCCGAGGCCGGCGAGATCCGCGGCATGTACGAGTCGGAGGCCGACGTCAAGAAGGTCATCGACACCGCGCGGGGCATCGAGGGGCTGATCCGGCAGACCGGTGTGCACGCCGCCGGCGTCATCATGTCCGCCGAGCCGATCATCGACCACATCCCGCTGATGCGCCGGGACTCCGACGGGGTGATCATCACCCAGTTCGACTACCCGACGTGCGAGTCGCTCGGGCTGTTGAAGATGGACTTCCTCGGCCTGCGGAACCTGACCATCATCGACGACGCGGTGAAGAACATCCAGCTCAACCACGGCAAGGAGCTGGACCTGCTGGGTCTGCCGCTGGACGACAAGGGCGCGTACGAACTGCTGGCCCGAGGCGACACCCTGGGCGTGTTCCAGCTCGACGGCGGGCCGATGCGGTCGCTGCTGCGGATGATGAAGCCGGACAACTTCGAGGACATCTCCGCCGTCCTCGCGTTGTACCGGCCCGGCCCGATGGGCGTGGACTCGCACACCAACTACGCGCTGCGCAAGAACGGCCTCCAGGAGATCACTCCGATCCACCCGGAGTTGGAGGAGCCGCTCAAGGAGATCCTCGCCCCCACCTACGGCCTGATCGTCTACCAGGAGCAGGTGCAGCGCGCCGCGCAGATCCTCGCCGGCTACACGCTGGGTCAGGCCGACCTGCTGCGCCGGGCGATGGGCAAGAAGAAGAAGGAGATCCTGGACAAGGAGTTCATCCCGTTCCGGGACGGCTGCCGTGAACGCGGCTACTCCGACGACGCCATCCAGAAGGTCTGGGACGTGCTGGTCCCGTTCGCCGGGTACGCCTTCAACAAGGCGCACTCCGCCGCGTACGGGCTGGTGTCGTACTGGACGGCGTACCTGAAGGCGCACTACCCGGCCGAGTACATGGCGGCGCTGCTCACCTCGGTCGGCGACGACAAGGACAAGATGGCGCTCTACCTGTCGGAGTGCCGCCGGATGGGCATCCAGGTGCTGCCGCCGGACGTGAACACCTCAGCCGGTCCGTTCACCCCGGTCGGCAAGGAGATCCGCTTCGGTCTCGGCGCGATCCGCAACGTCGGCGCGAACGTGGTCACCTCGATCATGCGGTGCCGGGAGGAGAAGGGCGCGTACGCCGACTTCTACGACTTCCTGTCCAAGGTGGACGCGGTGGTCTGCAACAAGAAGACCATCGAATCGCTGATCAAGGCCGGCGCGTTCGACTCGATGGGGCACTCCCGCAAGGGCCTGCTCACCGTGCACGCCGACGCCATCGACGCGTACGCCGACGTCAAGCGCAAGGAGGCCGTCGGCCAGTACGACCTGTTCGGTGCGGGCTTCGGCGAAGCCGAGGTCGCCACCAACACCACGGTCATGCCGACCATCGGCGACGCGGAGTGGGACAAGCGCGACAAGCTGGCCTTCGAGCGCGAGATGCTCGGCCTGTACGTCTCCGACCACCCGCTGTTCGGCCTGGAGCACATCCTCGGCGCGTCCGCCGACTGCACCATCTCCGCCCTGTCCGAGGAGGGCACCGTGCCCGACGGTGCGGTGGTCACCCTCGCCGGGATCCTCTCCGGCGTGCAGCGGCGGGTCACCAAGCAGGGCCGGGCGTGGGCCTCGGCCACCCTGGAGGACCTCGCCGGCGGGGTGGAGACACTGTTCTTCCCGAACACCTACGAGGTGATCGGCCAGTACATCGCCGAGGACGCGATCGTGGTGGTCAAGGGTCGGGTGGACCGGCGCGACGACATCCCCCGCATCATGGCGATGGACATGTCCCTGCCCGACATCTCCACCAGCACGACCAACAAGGCGGTCACCCTCACCATCCCGGTGACCCGGTGTACTCCGCCGCTGGTGGAGCGGCTCAAGGAGACGCTGGTGCTGCACCCGGGCGACGCCGAGGTGCACGTCAAGCTGCTCAACGGCAGCCGGACCACCCTCCTGCGGCTCGGCCCGGTCCGGGTGGCGGCGACCACCGCCCTGATGGCCGACCTCAAGAGCGTCCTAGGCCCCGCCAACGTCAGCTGACCCGCCCGGCGGTTGCGCACCGCTCGGTGGCTGGGCGCCGTTTCGGCGATGTGGCGGTCACCAGCCGGTCGGGACGCCGCCACTACGCCGAAACGGTGTCGATCTTCGTCAGGGTCGACAGGCTGGGCGGTGGTGTCGGTCCTCGCCGGCGTCGAGGGTCGGGGTGGCGGTGGGCTCCGGGGGCGAGAGCCAGGGGGTGCGGATTGGCGCTGCTCACCCGCCGGGACCGGCGACTAGCGTCGGTCGGCGTGGAGCTTGAGCAGGCACAGAAGCTGTGGCAACCGCATCCCGGGTGGCTGAACACCGCCAGCTACGGTCTACCGCCCGACCCGGCCTGGGACGCGTTGCAGGAGGCGCTCGCCGGGTGGCGGGCAGGAACCGCCTCCTGGGAAAGCTGGAGCATGGCGACCGACCGGTCGCGGGCGGCCTTCGCCCAGCTCACCGGGGTGCCGGTGGCCGACGTCGCGGTCGGCGTCAACGTCTCGCAGCTGCTGGCACCGATCGCCGCCGCCCTGCCCGCCGGCGCCCGGGTGGTCGTACCCGAGGTGGAGTTCACCTCCAACCTCTTCCCCTGGCTGGTGCAGCGGGAACGCGGCGTCGAGGTACGCACGGTGCCCCTGGCCGACCTGGCCACCTCGATCGACGCGGGCACCGACCTGGTGGCGTTCAGCCTGGTGCAGTCCGCCAACGGCGCGGTGGCCGCGTACGACGAGATCGTCGCGGCGGCTCGGGCGCACGGTGCGCTGGTCGCGGTCGACGCCACCCAGGCCTGCGGTTGGCTGCCGTTCGACGCGGCCCGCGCCGACGCGGTGGTGGTCGGCGGCTACAAGTGGCTGATGGGGCCGCGCGGCACTGCCTTCGCCTACCTCGCGCCGCAGCTGCGGGATCGGCTGCGCCCGGACGCCGCCGGTTGGTACGCCGGCCAGGACCCGCACGGCTCCTACTACGGTCCACCGCTGCGGCTGGCCGACGACGCCCGCCGGTTCGACATCTCACCGGCCTGGTTCAGTTGGGTCGGTGCGGCCCCGACACTGGAGTTGCTGCTGGAGATCGGGGTGTCGGCGGTGCACGCGCACGACGTGGCGCTGGCCAACCGGTTCCTCACCGGGCTGGGTCAGCCGCCGGGCGACAGCGCGATCGTCACCGTCCAGGTGGCAGGCGCGCAGAAGAAGCTCGAACGGGCCGGTGTCCGGGCGGCGGTCCGCGCCGGCAACGTCCGCGCCTCCTTCCACCTGTACTCGACCCAGCACGACGTCGACCTCGCCCTGGACGCCTTGACCAGCTGATCACACACGCCCTCGCCGGACTGCCCGCACGACTCATCACCGCCCGGCCCGGTCACCGCCTGATTCGGTGGCCGTCCGGTCCGGTGGCCGTCCGGTCCGGTGGCCGTCCGGTCCGGTCGCCGTCCGGTTCGGTGGGCCGTCCGGTCCGGTCGCCGTCCGGTTCGGTGGGCCGTCCGGCGAGGGGTGTCAGCTCACTTCGCGGTGCCGGTGACGATGCCGGGGTTGATGCACAGGCCCGGCGAGCTGCCGTTCTTCTCGGCGATCTCCAGGCAGCGGGTCACCTTGTCGACCTTGGCGTTGGTCTCGGTGATCTCCTTCTGGATCTCGGCGTTGCGGCGGTCCTGTTCGAGGTTGCGGGTCTGGGCCAGCTTGTCCTGAAAGGCCTTGATGTTGCCCTCGGTCTTGTCGTCGTGGTTGACCCGGGTGATGGTCACCGACAGGATGTCGACGTCGCTGCCCAGCCGGCCCTCGGCGCTGGACTTGATGCTCTCGGCGAACGGCTTGAGGTCGACGTTCAGGTTGCCGGTCTTCGCGTCGATGCGCTCCAGCGGGTTGTAGGAGGCGAAGGCGTCGTTGACCGCGCTGTCGAGCTGCACACCGACCCGCTGACCGCGGAAGCTGTCGAAGTCGCCCTTGTAATCCATGAACTGCTGCGGCGCGTTCTCCGGCTGGACCTGCCACTCGATCAGCACCTCGACGCAGGCGTCGGCGAGCGTGCCGGTACGCACCCGTACGCAGGCGTCGCTGCCGATGTGGTCGTACTTCTGCCGGCCGGCGTCCCATTCGCCGACCCGCTGCCACGGCGCGACCCACTTCAGGCCGGAGCCGGTGACCTCACCGGTCGGCTTGCCGAAGCTGGTGACGATCCCGACCGAGCGGATCGGTACCGAGTGGGCGCTCGACGCGACGGTGAGCAGGAGCGTCGCGACCAGTGCGGAGACCGCCGTCAGGGCGCCGACCTGTCGTACGCTCCGGTGTCCGCCGAGCAGTGCGACGGCGACGGCGACGGCCGCGATGACCGCGCCGACGATCGCAAGGATGAAGCCGATGGGCATGGGTTACGTACCTTCCGGAGCGACCTGCTGAGCGGATCATCAACCTATCGGCCCTGCGCAAGCCCCCTTCGGAACCCCCGCCTGCACGCCGCCACCCGCTCGTGTTGCAGACGCCCGTCGGGCAGCAGGCCATCGTGCGGACGGTTGTGCGGAGGGCCGTCGTGCGGAAGGTGAAGACACCGATGGCCGGCACCCGGATGCGGGTGCCGGCCATCGGCTTCTTGTTCCCCCTGTACGAGGAAGGTCATTCCCCCTGTACGAGGAAGGTCTTCGGGTCAGCTGTTCCAGTGTTCGGCGACGAGGTCGGCGGCCTGCTGCTCCCACTGGGCGTAGTGGAAGGGGTAGGCGGAGACCTGGACGGTCTGGGCGGCTTCGGTCAGGGGCATGTTCTGCCAGCCGTCGACCTGCTTGAGGCCCTTCAGGAACGCGGTGGTCGAGTACTCGGGGTCGGTGATCTGCTCCACCGTGCCCCAGCCACTGGACGGACGCTGCTGGAACAGGCCCTGGGAGTCGTGGTCGTTACGGTCGCCGAGGTGGCCGAGGTTCTCCAGCTTCGACTCCTGCAACGCGGTAGCGATCGACACGACCGCGGCACGCTCGTCCATACCGGCCTTCTTCGTGGCGGCGATGATGGCCTTGGTGTTGGCGGTCTGTTCGTCGTTGAGGTCGATGTGGGACTGGTTGCCCTGGACGCCGTGGGGGATGAGCTTGGTGGTGTCGGGCTTGGTGGCCTGCGCGACGGCGGTGGTGGTGGTGTTCGTGGTGGTGGTGTCGGTGGTGGCGTGGTTGAGCGGTCCGGCGGCGAGACCGCCGGCGACGGTGAGGCCGGCGATGGCGAGGACGCTCTTACGCAGCATGGTGTTCATGATCAAAGCTCCATTCGGGGGTGATGTCCGCGCGGGGGATGGGCGCGGGGAGGTGCGCGCCGGCAAGGGCGCGGAGGATCAGGGGGCGCGGCGCGAAGAGTTCAGAAGCGCAGGTACGGCGTTCTGCGATGCGCTGGGGGAAGCGTCGCCGACGCGTACGGTGCACGCCCGTCGTGGTGCCGGGTCGAGGTGTAGCGGCGAGGCGGGGAGCGGCATTCCCGGCTTCTCGCGGGTCCCCGATCGAGGTACGACCGGGTGGGCGAGGCAGATCGGGCGGTGCCGGGTCCAGGTGTAACGACCGGGCGGGCCGGCCCATTCCCTGGCCGGTCGGTCGGGGCCGTGGGGGAGGATCGCGCTGGTCACCGATGGTTCTCGGATCGGTGCCTACATGGCCCCTACTTCGTCAGCCATGGGTTACAACGCCACCCACCCGCCAGGGATTCCGTCCACGGGCCACCGAGCGCCAGTCATTTCCGGACAAAGGCCCCAAATAGGCACCTGGCGGCGGGTCGGCTGGCCAAGTGAAGCGGCTTTGGGTGCAGTTGTTGCCAGGGCAGCAACAACTGCACCCAAAGCGCCGCAGGATGCATCCGCAGTGGTGGGTGTCGCGCCCGACGGGCGTCGCTGGGGTGCGCGTGCGGAGGTGGGTGGCGCTCGGCGGTGGGCGTCGCCAGGTGCGCGAGCAGGCGGGTGGTGGCGGGCCAGCCGGGCGGCCAGTGTGACGGCAGTCACATTAGATACGAAACGGTTCCGTATCGATACTGTCGGGCCTACGCTCAGATGCGATTACGGACGCGACCGTATCGAAAAGCGGGGGGTGCGGGAAATGCCGCCGAATGCGAACACCGGGCATCCGAGGAGGTGGGCGATCCTCGGGGTGCTGGTGATCAGCCTGCTCGTGGTCGTCCTGGACAACACCATCCTCAACGTCGCGCTGCGGACGCTCGCCGATCCGGTACACGGACTCGGGGCCAGCCACGGCGATCTCGAATGGTTCATCAACTCGTACACGCTGGTCTTCGCCGGACTGCTGTTCACCTTCGGCGTGCTCGGCGACCGGGCCGGGCGCCGCCGGATGATGCTCATCGGCCTGGTGCTGTTCGGTCTGGCGTCGCTGCTGTCCGCGTACGCGCAGAACCCCGCGCAGTTGATCGCGGCCCGCGCGCTGATGGGCGTCGGCGGTGCGGCCATCATGCCGGCCACCCTGTCGATCATCTCCAACGTCTTCGACCCGCGGGAGCGGGGACGGGCCATCGGGATATGGGCCGGCGCGGTCGGGTTGGCGATGGCGATCGGCCCGATCCTCGGCGGTCTGCTGCTGGAGCACTTCTGGTGGGGTTCGGTCTTCCTGATCAACGTGCCGGTCGTCGTGCTCGGCGTCGTCCTGGTGGCGCTGCTGGTGCCGGAGTCACGGGACCCGAACCCGGGGCGCATCGACGTGCTCGGTGTCGCGCTGTCGGTGGTCGGCCTGGTCACGTTGACGTACGGCATCATCGACGGCGGTGAGCACGGCTTCGGTCGGCCGCTGGTCTGGGCCGCCATCGTCGGCGGGCTGGCGGTGCTGGCCTGGTTCATCGCCCACGAACGGCGCAGCAGCCATCCCTCACTTGACGTACGTCTGTTCCGGGAGCCGCGCTTCGCCGTGCCGGTGGCGCTGATCGGGCTGGTCTTCTTCGCCGCCATGGGCGTGATGTTCTTCAGTTCGTTCTACCTGCAACTGGTACGCGGCTACAGCCCGTTGCAGACCGGCCTGATCTTCCTGCCGTTCGCGGTCGCCCAACTCTTCTTCGCCCCACGCAGCGCCGCCATGGTGCGCCGGTACGGCCCCCGGGCGGTCGCGGTGGTGGGGCTGGTGCTGGCCGCTGCGGCGCTGGGCGCGTTCGCCTTCGTCGACGCGGTCACGCCCATCTGGGTGGTGCTGGTGTTCTTCTTCATCCAGGGTGCCGGGATGGCAAACATCATGCCGCCGGCCACCGAGTCGATCATGTCGGCGTTGCCGAGGGAGAAGGCCGGTGTCGGCTCCGCGGTCAGCAACACCATCCGCCAGGTGGCCGCCGCGCTGGGCGTGGCGGTGCTCGGTTCGGTGCTCGCCGCGGGTTACCGCAACGGCATCGACCCGGCCCTGACCGAGCTGCCACCGCAGGTGCGGGAGGCGGCCGGCGAGTCGATCTCCGGGGCGTACGCTGCGGCTGGTCAGCTCGGGCCGACGGCGCCGCAGCTGATCACGGCGGCCAACGACGCCTTCATCTCGGCGATGCACTGGTCGGCGGCGCTGGCCGCGCTGGTCACGGCCGCCGGCATCCTGGTGGCGCTGCGCTGGATGCCCACCCGGTCCGGCACCGGCGCGCCGGTGCCGGTCGGTGAACCCGAGTTGGCTGGTACCGCATAGCGTCGGGAACAATGCGGGCATGACTAGCACGGCAGACGCTCCGCGGCCGCCCGGCCGGCCGCGGAGCGTCCGCGCAGACGAAGCGATCATTGAGGCCACGCTGGACCTCCTCGCCGAGGGCAGCACGATCGAGGCGATCTCGGTCGAGGCGATCGCCGCGCGGGCCGGGGTCGGCAAGGCCACCATCTACCGTCGCTGGGCGGGCAAGGACGCGCTGCTGCACGACGCGCTGCGCACCCTCAAGGGTGAGCCGCCGCGGCCGTCCGGCCGGTCCGTCCGGGAGGATCTCATCGCCCTGGTCGGCGCGGTCGGGCAGAACATCGACCCCCGCGCGGCGAAGATCATGCCCTGTCTGGTGCCAAACGTGAAACGCAACGCCGAGCACTACGCGCTGTATCAGAGCATCGTGGAGCCCCGCCGCGCGGTGATGCGTGAGGTGCTGCGGCGCGGCATCCGCGACGGCGAACTCCGGCCCGACCTCGACATCGAGGTCACCCTGGCCCTGATCACCGGCCCGCTGCTCATCCAACGGATGCTGAACTGGAACCCGGACCTCGACGAGACGACGCTGCCCGTGCGGGTCGTCGACCAGGTGCTGGCGGGCATCCAGGCCCGCTGAGCCCAGGTTCGGACGGCGGTCTGCCACGACGAGCCGGTGCGCAACAACGACATCGGCGTCAATCGGTGTCGGGTCCCCGGCGGACCGGGAGCGGCCTAGACTACGGGCGTCCCACAGCCGTCGGGATCGTTCCCGCCATCGGAGGTCTTTGTGCCCTCGCCCGTCACCGACCTGGCCCTCGGGCCGGACTGGCTCGATCCGGAGTGGCTGATCTCGACCTTCGGGCTGATCGGCATCCTGGTGATCGTCTTCGCCGAGTCCGGGCTGCTGATCGGCTTCTTCCTGCCGGGTGACTCGCTGCTGTTCACCACCGGGTTGCTGGTCGCCGACGGGCAGTACCTCAAATATCCGCTGTGGCTGGTGTGTCTGCTCATCACCGTCGCCGCGATCGCCGGTGACCAGGTCGGCTACCTGTTCGGTCGCAAGGTCGGCCCGGCGCTGTTCCGGCGACCCAACTCACGCCTGTTCAAGCAGGAGAACCTGCTCAAGGCGCATGACTTCTTCGAGAAGTACGGCGCGCGCTCCATCGTGCTGGCCCGGTTCGTGCCGATCGTGCGGACGTTCACCCCGATCGTGGCCGGGGTGAGCCGGATGAACTACCGCACCTTCGTCATCTTCAACGTCATCGGCGGCATCCTCTGGGGCACCGGGGTGACCGTGCTGGGCTACTTCCTCGGGCAGATCCCGTTCGTCAAGGCCAACATCGAGTTCATCCTGATCGGCATCGTGGGGATCTCGGTCCTGCCGATCGCGGTGGAGCTGCTGCGGGCCTGGTTGGCCGCCCGGCGGGGAACCACCCCGCAGGAGCGGGCCGCCGCCGAGGAGGCGATCCGGGAAACCCGACAGCATTACGGCAAGCACTGAGCCGCGCGCGGTCGTCGCAGGCCGGCGGCCAGGGGATGAGCAGCCGGGTCAGCCCCCGGGGGTACGCAGCCGGTGCAGCCGCAGCGCGAGCTGCACCTGAAGCGCCTGCTCCGGTTTCTGCCAGTCCGCGCCGAGCAGTTGCCCGACCCGCTCCAGCCGCTGGGTCACCGTGTTGACGTGCACGTGCAGCAGTTCGGCGGCCCGGGCCAGGCTGCCGCCGACGCCGAAGTAGGCCTCCAGCGTCCGCACCAGGGCGGTGCCCCGGCGGGCGTCGTAGTCCACGACCGGGCCGATGGTGGTGGCGAGGAACTGACTGACGTCGGCGTCACCGTCGCCGGAGACCGTGCCCAGCAGCAGTCCGACGAAGCCCAGCTCGGCGGTGCTCGCACCCTGCCCGGCCCGGCCCAACGCGCCCAGCGCGGCCAGGCAGCGGTCGGCCTCCCGGAAGGCGGCGGCCAGCGACGTCGGCCCGGCGACCGGGCCGCTCGCTCCGGCGGTCACCGGCCGGCCGGTGATCCGGGACAGGTCCCGTGACACGGCCCGGGCGCTGCCCCCGGCATCCTGCCCGGGCAGCATCAGCACCACCCGGCCGTCGCGCGCCGCGGCCAGCCCGCCGCGGGTCGAGGCGTACGTGGTGGCCCAGGAGAGCACCCGCTGGCGGGCCGATCCGGTGGCCGCGATCGCGTCGTCGTCGACCGCCACCAGCACGTGCGGGGCGTCCAGGTCCACCCCGAGGCGGCGGGCGCGGCTGCGCAGCGCGTCGGTGTCGCGCAACGGCCGGGCGATCAGGTCGTCGAGCAGTTCACCCCGGACCCGGCCCTCGGCCTCGGCCACGGTGCGTCGGAACAGCAGCAGCAACGCGGTGACCAGCGCCGCGCGTTCCAGGATCCGCTGGTCGGCGTCGGCCAGTTCGCCCTCCGGGTGCAACACCAGCGCACCCAGGTTCTCCGCACCGGCCACCACGGCGGCGTACCACACCTCGCCCCGGCGTACGCTGCGTCCCTCGGTCCGGGACGCGGCCACCGCCTCCACGAGGTCGGCGCGGTCCGGCTCGTCGAGCGCACCGACCCGGGCCAGCAGCCGGCCCTCGGCGTCCAACGCCAGCAGCGTCCCGCCCAGCACCTCGGTGACCGCCGCGGCGACGTCCTCCACCCCGCCCCCGCGCAGCACCAGCGCGGTCATCCGGTCGTGGGCCGCCGCGGCACGCTCGACGGAACTGCTGTGCGCCCGGATCGTGGTGTTGGCCGACGACAGCTCCGCCAACGCCGCCCGGGTCTCGGCCAGCAGCCGCGCGGTGTCGATCGCCACCGCGGCATGCGCGGCCAGCGAGAGCAGCAACGCCACCTCCTCGCGGACGAACGGCCGGGCCGAACGGTTCGCCGCGTAGAGCACGCCGATGCTGGTGGAGCCGAGCCGCAGCGGCACCCCGAGGATCGCCACCAGCCCCTCCTCGCCCACCCCGGCGTCGATCTCCCGGGTGTGGTGGAAGCGCTCGTCCTGCGGGTAGTTCGCGGTCACGTACGGGGCGCCCGACTGGGCCACCAGCCCGCCGAGGCCGGCGCCCATCGGCAGCCGCAGCTGCTGGAAGCGGGCCGACACCGAGCCGTCGGTGACGCGCATGTAGGTGTCGCCGCGTTCGGCGTCGTTGAGGGTCATGTAGGCGACGTCCGCGCCGAGCAGGTGGCGGGCCCGGTGCACGATGGCCCGCAGCACGTCGTCCAGGTCACGCAGCCCGGCCAGGTCGCTGACCGTGTCGTACAGGCTGAGCAGTTCGCTCTCCCGGCGGCGGCGGCGCTCCAGCAGCGCGCGGACCCGCAGCGCCACCGTCTTGGCCTGCTCCAGCTCGGCGATCTGGTCGGCGGGCAGCCCGGCCGAGCGGGCGGCGACCAGCGGACCCTCGAACTCGACCGCAGCGGCTTCCCGGGCGAGCAGTTCCAGGAACTCCAGCGGCGACGACATGACCGACATTGTGCGGGGGGACACTAGTTCGCCGTCCAGCCCCCGTCGAGCGCGATCGACGCGCCGGTGATGAACGCCGCCGGCGGTGAGCAGAGGTAGGCCAGCAGTTCGGCCACCTCGTCCGGCTCGATCAGGCGTTTGATCGCGGCCCGGGCCAGCATGATCTTCTCGATCACCTCGGTCTCCGGGATGCCGTGGGTGGCGGCCTGGTCGGCGATCTGGCCCTCCACCAGGGCGGTGCGCACGTACGCGGGGTTGATGCAGTTGGCCGTCACCCCGTACGCCGCGCCCTCCAGCGCCACCACCTTGGACAGCCCTTCCAGGGCGTGTTTCGCCGCGACGTACGCCGCCTTGTAGGGCGAAGCGCGCAGCCCGTGCACCGAGGAGATGTTGACGACCCGACCCCAGCCCTGCGCGTACATGTGCGGCAGCGCCCGCCGGATCAGCAGGAACGGCGCCTCGACCATCACCCGCTGCAGGTACTCGAAGCGTTCGACCGGGAAGTCCTGGATCGGGGCGACGTGCTGCAGACCGGCGTTGTTGACCACGATGTCCACGCCGGCGTCGAGCCGGTCCACCGCGGCGGCGTCGGCCAGATCCACCCCCACGGCCCGACCGCCGGCCTCCGCCGCCACCTGCTCGGCCGCCTCGGCGTTGCGGTCGACCACCAGCACCTGGGCGCCGGCCACGGCCAGCCGTAGGGCGCAGGCCCGACCGATGCCGCTGCCGCCGCCGGTCACCACAGCGGTGCGGCCGGTGAGGTCGACGTTCACGACGTGGGGGCGCGCCACGGGTTCTGCCGTCATGGCGCATGAAACTACGAGCTGGGTGGCCGGGCGCACATGGCGTACGCGCACATACTCCTACGGTGGCAGGTGGCCTCCGGCTACATTCCGTCGCCGTTGACGTCACCGGTGTGGCGGCGGTGCCGTCGCCCGGGCGTGTCCCCGGGCGCGGCCCCGCAGGAGCATCGGTAGGGTGTCGAACACACGTACTGCTCGACGGCTGGGAGGGGGAGGCGTGCGGGTGCTCGGCGTCGACCCGGGGCTCACCCGGTGCGGGGTGGGTGTGGTCGAGGGAGTGCCGGGTCGCCCCTGCACGCTCGTCGCCTACTACGTGATCTACACCGATCCGGCCGACGAGCTGCCGACCCGCCTGCTGCACCTGGACCGGTCGCTCACCGACCTGGTCGCCGAGCACCGGCCGGACAGTGTCGCCGTGGAACGGGTGTTCAGCCAGCACAATGTCCGGACGGTGATGGGCACCGCCCAGGCCAGCGGGATCGCCGTACTCGCCGGGGCGCGGGCCGGGCTGCCGGTGCAGACGTACACCCCGAGTGAGGTGAAGGCGGCGGTGACCGGCTCGGGTCAGGCGGACAAGGCGCAGATCACCGCGATGGTGACCCGGCTGTTGCGGCTGCCCGAGCCACCCCGGCCGGCCGACGCCGCGGACGCCCTGGCGCTGGCCATCTGCCACGTGTGGCGCGGTGGGACCAGGTCCAAGCTGGCCGCCGCCGCGGACCGGGTGAGACGAGGAGGAGCGAGATGATCGCCAGTGTGCGTGGCGTGGTGACCGCCACCGGCCCGGACCATGCGGTCATCGAGGTCGGCGGGGTCGGCCTGGCCGTGCAGTGTGCCCCCGGCACCATCGCCGACCTGCGGGTCGGCCAGCCCGCGCGGCTGGCCACCAGCCTGGTCGTCCGGGAGGATTCGCTGACCCTCTACGGCTTCGCCGACGACGACGCGAAGGCGCTGTTCGAGCTGTTGCAGACCGCGAGCGGGGTCGGGCCGCGCCTGGCCCAGGCGGTGCTGGCCGTGCACACCCCCGACGCGGTACGCAAGGCCATCGCCAACGCCGACACCGCCGCGCTGACCCGAGTCCCCGGTATCGGGAAGAAGGGCGCCGAACGGCTGGTGCTGGAGTTGCGTGACCGGATCGGCCCGGTCCCGGTGGGCGCCGACGGCGCGGCCGGGGTCACCGGGGGCGCCTGGCCGGAGCAGGTCCGTCAGGCGTTGATCGGGCTCGGCTGGACGGCGAGCCAGGCCGACCAGGCGGTCGCCGCGGTCGCCGAGACCGTCGACGGGGCCGCCCCGCCGGTGCCGGTGCTGCTCAAGCAGGCCATCCGGCTGCTGGGCCGGACCCGATGAGCGCGCGGTGTGAGTCGGGTCTGCGGTCGCCGATGAGGATGATCCCGTGACCGGCCCCGACAGCGGCCTGGTCTCGGCGTACGTCAACGATGCGGAGCGCGACGCCGAGGTCAGCGTCCGGCCCAAGCGCCTCGACGAGTTCATCGCCCAGCATCGGGTCCGTGACCAGCTCGACCTGCTGTTGCAGGGCGCGATGCGGCGCGGCTCGCCACCGGATCACATCCTGCTCTCGGGGCCGCCCGGCCTGGGCAAGACCACCCTGGCCAACATCGTCGCCGCGGAGCTGGGCGCGGGCATCCGGGTGACCAGCGGGCCGGCGATCGAGCGCTCCGGTGACCTGGCCGCGATCCTGACCAGCCTCGCCGAGGGCGACGTGCTGTTCATCGACGAGATCCACCGCATCGCCAAGCCGGCCGAGGAACTCCTCTACAGCGCGATGGAGGACTTCCGGGTCGACGTGGTGGTCGGCAAGGGTCCCGGCGCCACCGCCATCCCGCTGGACGTCGAGCCGTTCACCCTGGTCGGCGCGACCACCCGGTCCGGTCTGCTGACCGGTCCGATGCGGGACCGGTTCGGCTTCGTCGCGCACCTGGACTTCTACGCCCCGGCCGACCTGGAGACGCTGCTGCACCGCTCGGCCCGCATCCTCGGCGTGCCGATCACCGACGACGGCGCGGCCGAGATCGCCGGCCGGTCCCGGGGCACTCCCCGGATCGCCAACCGGCTGCTGCGCCGGGTGCGTGACTACGCCGAGGTACGCGCCGACGGTGTGGTCACCCTCGACACCGCCCGTTCCGCATTGACGGTCTACGATGTGGATGCGCTCGGGCTGGACCGGCTGGACCGGGCGGTGCTCACTGCGTTGGTCGACTCGTTCCGGGGCGGTCCGGTCGGCCTGTCCACCCTCGCGGTGGCGGTGGGGGAGCAGCCGGACACGGTCGAGGAGGTGTGCGAGCCGTTCCTGGTACGGGCCGGGCTGCTGGCCCGTACGCCGCGGGGCCGGGTGGCCACGGAGGCCGCTTGGCGACACCTGGGCCGTACTCCGCCAAATGGTACATTTGCTGCTGAAGCTCCCCTGGCGCCCGATCTGTTTTCCGTGGACACGGGGGAGGCGTGATCTGTTCGTGATCTGCGGCGCGTTCGGCGTTCCCAGATACAGCGACTAGACTCGCCGCGGTCTGTACAGGATGTGAAAATCCGCCTCCGCTCCGGTGCCATGTGCCGGCTCGGGGCCAATGGGAAGGTCGACAACCGTGTTTTACGCAGCAGAAGGCAGCGGAGCGGGTAGCTTCACGCCGATCCTCATGATCGCGCTGCTCTTCGGCGTCATGTACTTCATGATGATCCGCCCGCAGCAGAAGCGCCGCCGCGAGGCAGAGGCGATGCAGTCCGGCCTCTCCATCGGCGACGAGGTGGTGACCATCGGCGGGTTGTACGGCACGGTCTCCGGAGTCGAGGACGACAGCGTCCTGCTCGAGGTCGCCCCCGGAGTGCAGACCCGTTACGCCCGACCGGCGATCGCCCGCGTGGTGACCAAGGCGGAGCGTCCCACGGAGCCGGTGGCCGAGGAAACCGACGCCGTCAAGGAGTGAGCACCACACCCGCCCTGGCCTGCCGGTACGCCGGTGCGGCCGGGGTGGGGGACAGCCTGCACGCGTCCCCGTCGGGCACCCACCGCCGGATGCGGTGTGACAACTGAATAGCAGGCCGACGCCGGGCGTCGGCGCGCCGGCTCGGTCCGGTCCACGCGCCCCCCGCGTCGACCATCAGAGGCGGCGGCGTCAGCCCCGGGCGCCGTCGGAAGGCAGATCGTCGGCCGGGCAGACCGGCCGACCCGCCGTCGCGCCTGCGGCGGCGCGACCGCACAGGGAGACAGGACAGCCGTGGCACCACCTCAGGGACAGATGCGCCCGGGACGGCAATTGGCCGTACTGGGCGGCATCCTTGTCGTCCTCTATCTTTTGGTGTTCTTCGCGGGCGGTGCCAGCGGAGGCTGGAAGGACCGGCTCGAACCGCGCCTCGGTCTTGACCTTGTCGGTGGCACCCGGCTCACGCTGGAGGCGACGAACACCCTCGACGGCCGGGCACCGACGGCGGACAACCTCGAGCAGGCCCGCCAGATCATCGAGAGCCGGGTCAACGCGTACGGCGTTGCCGAGGCCGAGGTGGTCACCGAGGGCGACCGCAACATCGTCGTCTCCCTGCCCGGCGAGAACCGGGACCTGACCGAGATCGGTAGCGCCGCCGAGCTGCGCTTCCGCAAGGTCCTGAAGATCGTCGACGGCAGCGGTGCGATCCCCTCGCCGGCGCCCAGCCCGAGCGGCACCGCCGACCCGGCCGCCACCCCGAGCCCGACCGGCAGCGCCACCCCCACCCCGAACGCCGAGGCCACGGCATCGCCGTCCGGCGGTCAGGGCGGTGGAGCCCCGTCGGAGACCCCGAGCGCGACCCCGTCGCCGAGCGCCAGCGCGTCGCCGAGCGCCAGCGAGGAGCCGGTGCCGCAGAGCCTCGAAGATCAGCGCAAGGCCGTCGAGGCGAAGGTCGGCGCGGAGGCCTGGGCCGCCGCGAGCGGCCTCCAGGCGCCGGCCGACTTCAGCGCCGACCCGACGCTTGCCGAGAAGCTCAAGCCCTTCGCCGAGCTGACCGGCCGCGAGGTCGCGGTGCTGCCCACGCAGATGCAGTTCAACGTGCCGACCATCGGCTGCCTCCAGCTCGACGACCGGCCGCCGGCGTCCATCTCCGCCGCGGACCAGCAGGTCGTCGCCTGTGAGGGCGGCTACGCCAAGAACCTGCTGGACCAGGCGAAGGTGCTCGGCACCGACGTCGACTCCGCCGCCGCGGTGCGGGACCAGACCAGCCAGTGGGTGGTCAGCCTGGACTTCACCCGCGACGGCCAGGAGAAGTGGACCGCGCTGACCCGCGAGGCCTTCAACAACGAGGGTCAGGCGTGTGACGCCTCCGCGCTCGGTGACGAGGGACGCTGCCGCGTCGCCGTGGTGCTGGACAACAAGATCATCTCGTCGCCGCAGATCCAGGGCGTGCTCACCGGCAACTCGCAGATCACCGGCAACTTCAGCAACGCCGAGGCCAGCGAGCTGGCCGGCTACCTGAACTACGGCGCCCTGCCCGTCACCTTCGAGGCGCAGGAGCAGCAGAACGTCACCGCCACCCTGGGCGCCAGCTACCTGCGGGCCGGTCTGCTCGCGGCCGGCATCGGCATGCTGCTGGTCATCATCTACTCGTTCTTCTACTACCGGCTGCTCGGCACGGTGATCTTCGCGAGCCTGGTGCTGTCGGCGTTGCTGCTCTTCGGCGCGCTGGTGGTGCTCGGCCGACAGATCGGCTTCACCCTCACCCTCGCCGGCATCTCCGGCATCATCGTCTCGCTCGGTGTGGCGGCGGACTCCTTCGTCATCTACTTCGAGCGATTGAAGGACGAGATCCGCGAGGGCCGCAGCCCGCGTAGCGCGGTCTCCCGTGCCTGGGTCCGCGCCCGCCGTACGATCATCTCGGCGAACGCCATCACGATCATGTCGGCGGTGGTCCTCTACGTCGTCTCGGTCGGTACGGTCAAGGGATTCGCCTTCGCCCTCGGTCTGGCCACCGTGCTGGACCTGGTCGTGGTCTTCCTCTTCCGGCACCCGATGATGACGATGCTCGCCCGGAGCCGGGCGTTCCTGTCCCCGCGGGTCAGTGGTCTCGGCCGGGTGCTACCGGCCAAGTCGGAGCAGGCCCAGCCCCGCAACCCGCGTGTCAAGGAGGCCTGAGATGGCTGCTGAGAACTCTCTGGCAAGCCGCCTCTACCGGGGCGAGGCCGGCCTCAACGTCGTCGGCAAGCGCAAGATGTGGTTCACCGCGGCGGCCGTGCTGGTGCTGATCGCGTTGGCCAGCATCCTCATCAAGGGGTTCAACCCGGGCATCGAGTTCGCCGGTGGCAACTCGTTCCAGATCCCCACCAGCGTCGGCACCATGCAGCAGGCCGAGGCGACCGCAGGTGAGTCGCTGAGCACCGCGGGCGCCCACGTGGTCACCGCCCAGCAGGTCGGCGGGGCCGGCGGCTCGTTCTACGAGCTGCGGACCACCCAGCTCGACCAGTCGCAGGCCGAGACCGTACGCCTCGACATGGCCGAGCGGTTCGGCATCGACGCGAACGACATCAGCGCCAACCGGGTCAGCGAGGCCTGGGGTAGCCAGGTGACCAACCGGGCCCTGCTCGGTCTGGTCATCTTCATCGCCCTGGTCACGGTCTACCTGGTGCTGCGTTTCGAGTGGCAGATGGCGGTCGCGGCCATCTTCTCCCTGGTGATGAACCTGGTGCTCACCGCCGGCATCTACTCGATCGTCGGCTTCGAGGTCACTCCGTCGACGATCATCGGTTTCCTCACCATCCTGGGCTTCGCGCTCTATGACGTGGTGGTGGTCTTCGACAAGGTGCAGGAGAACGCCAGAGGCATCACGGCGAACAACAACCAGACCTACGGCGAGGCCGCCAACCTGGCGGTCAACCAGAGCCTGATGCGGTCGGTCAACACCTCGGTGGTGGCCCTGCTGCCGGTCGGCGGCATCCTCTTCATCGGTGCCGGTCTGCTCGGTGCGGGCACCCTGAAGGACCTGGGTCTGGTGCTGTTCGTCGGTATGGCCATGGCGTTCATCACCTCGATCACGCTGGCCACCCCGCTGCTGGTGGTGCTGAAGAACCGCGACCCGCGGATCCAGGCGCACAACAAGCGGGTGGAGGCCCGTCGGGCCAACCCGGTGCCGGCGAAGGAGGCCCGCACCAAGGCGGCCACGGCCGCCGGGGACGACCAGGACGACGAGGAGCCGGTGCCGGCGGAGGCCGGTGCGGCTCTGGCCGGTGCGGCGGCCCCGAAGGTGGGGGCCCGGCCGGCGGGCAAGCGCTCCGGCGGCGCCCGCGGTGGGCGGCCCGGCGGCGGCAACCGCCCGGGCGGCGGAAAGCGACGCTGAGCGACACCGGGGCCACCCGGTAGGAACTCATCCGGCGGCGTCCGGCATGCTGTGCGAGCAGCGTGCCGGACGCCGCCGTCGTCGTGGAAGGGGAGCGGAGCTACCGTGACGGAGACCCACAGCAGCGGGGTACGGGGAGACAGCGGCCCGGATGTCGCCCGACTGGTCGCCAGCCGGGTGCTCGACGTGCCCGACTTCCCCAAGCCTGGCGTCATGTTCAAGGACCTCATGCCGTTGTTCGCCGACGGTGCCGCCTTCCGTGAGGTGATCGACGGGATCGTCGCGTACCACGGGCGGGAGTCCTTCGACACCGTGGTCGGCATCGAGGCGCGGGGCTTCGTCGTCGCCGCCGCCATCGCGTACGCCACCGGGGTCGGTGTGGTGCCGGTCCGCAAGGCCGGCAAGCTGCCCCGACCCGCGTACGCCGCCTCCTACGCCCTGGAGTACGGCGAGGCCACCCTGGAGGTGCACCAGGACGCCTTCACCGCCGGACACCGGGTCCTGGTGGTGGACGACGTCCTGGCCACCGGAGGCACCGCCGCGGCGACGCTGGACCTGGTCGAGCGCGCCGGTGGCACCGTGACCGGGTTCACCGTGCTGCTGGAGTTGGCCTTCCTCAAGGGGCGGGAGCGGCTGGCGCCGCGCGACGTCCATGCCCTGTTGACCGTTTGAGCGCCGACCGCCACCGGACGAGGCGGCACGGTACGTCCGGCGGAGCGGCAGGGCACTGTCGGTGCGGGTAGCATTGCCCATTGCTGAGCGGACGGTGAGCCGTCCGAGCGGCACGAGACCAGGCCGGCCGACGCACGGTCGGTTCGTTTCCGGCGAGCGGTGAGGAGGCCGGTGTCCCACGATGTCGCCCCTCCGGTGGAGGGCACGGTGCATCCGACAGGCGACGCGGACGGCTCGGTGAACCGCAACAGCGCCGCTACGGCGCCGGGCGGCGGGCCGGGTACGGCGCTACCCACCGGCGATGTGGCCCGTACGGGTGCCGGTGCCAACGTCGCACCCGTCGAGGCCGCCGCTGATTCCCCGCCAAGCAGTGGCTTCGCGTTGTCCCACGCGCCCACCGGGCGCCGGGTCCGGGCGCGGCTGGCCCGATTCAACGCGCCCTGGCAGTCCTCGCAGGTCAGCGAGGTGCTGGAGCCGCTGATCTCGTCACACCGGGAGAATCACCCCAAGGCTGACGCGCGGCTGTTGCAGCGGGCCTTCGACACGGCGGCGCGCTGGCACTCCGGCCAGTACCGCAAGTCCGGTGACCCGTACATCACCCATCCGCTCGCGGTGGCGACCATCCTCGCCAACCTGGGCATGGACACCACCACGCTGGTCGCCGCGCTGCTGCACGACACCATCGAGGACACCGAGTACACCCTCGACCAGATGCGGACGGACTTCGGTGGCGAGGTCGCCCTGCTGGTCGACGGCGTCACCAAGCTGGACAAGGTAAAGCTCGGGGACGCGGCGAAGGCGGAGACCATCCGCAAGATGGTCGTGGCCATGGCCAAGGACCCGCGGGTCCTGGTGATCAAGCTGGCCGACCGGCTGCACAACATGCGTACGCTGACCTTCCTGCCCCGGCCCAAGCAGGAGCAGAAGGCCAAGGAGACCCTGGAAATCCTCGCCCCGCTCGCGCACCGCCTCGGTATGAACACCATCAAGTGGGAGCTGGAGGATCTGGCCTTCGGCACGCTGTTCCCGAAGCGGTTCGAGGAGATCAACCGGCTGATCGGGGAGCACCAGCCGCAGCGGGAGGCGTTGCTGCGGCAGGTGACGCAGAAGGTGCAGACCGACCTGAAGGCCGCCAAGATCAAGGCGGAGACCACCGGTCGGCCGAAGCACCTGTACTCGATCTACCAGAAGATGATCGTGCGGGGTCGGGACTTCAACGACATCTACGACCTGGTGGGTGTGCGGATCCTGGTCGACACGGTGCGGGACTGCTACGCGGCGTTGGGTGTGATCCACGCGAACTGGCAGCCGGTGCCGGGCCGGTTCAAGGACTACATCGCGATGCCCAAGTTCAACATGTACCAGTCCCTGCACACCACGGTGATCGGCCCAACCGGCAAACCGGTGGAGATGCAGATCCGCACGTACGCGATGCACCGTACGGCGGAGTTCGGCATCGCGGCGCACTGGAAGTACAAGGAGCACAAGGGCACCCAGATCGTCGGTCCGCCGGCGCACATCGACGAGATGACCTGGCTGCGGCAGTTGCTGGACTGGCAGCGGGAGGCCGCCGACCCGAGCGAGTTCCTCGACGCGTTGCGGTTCGACCTGTCCAGCCAGGAGGTGTACGTCTTCACCCCCAAGGGTGACGTCATTCCCCTGCCGACCGGGTCGACGCCGGTGGACTTCGCGTACGCGGTGCACACCGAGGTCGGGCACAAGTGCATCGGCGCGCGGGTCAACGGCAAACTGGTGCCGTTGGAATCGACGCTGTCCAACGGCGACGTGATCGAGATCTTCACCTCGAAGTCCGACACGGCCGGTCCGACGCAGGACTGGCTCGGCTTCGTCAAGAGCCCTCGGGCGCGCACGAAGATCCGGCAGTACTTCAACAAGGAGCGTCGCGAGGAGGCGATCGAGGAGGGCAAGGACGCGATCGTCAAGGCGATGCGTAAGCAGGGCATGCCGTTGCAGCGGATGCTCACCTCCGACAACCTGATGGCGATCGCCCGGGACCTGCACCTGGCCGACGTGGCGTCGCTGTACGCCGCGGTCGGTGACAGTCAGGTCTCCGCCCAGTCGGTGGTGCAGAAGCTGATGGCCACCTACGGCGGCGAGGAGGGCGCGGCCGAGGACATCGCCGAGACCGCCGTGGCCACCCGGCCGCCGCGCAGCCGGGTCTCCAGCCACGACCCCGGTGTGGTCGTACGCGGCGTCAGCGACGTCTGGATCAAGCTGGCCCGCTGCTGCACCCCGGTACCCCCGGACTCGGTCTTCGGCTTCGTGACCCGCTCCGGCGGGGTCAGCGTGCACCGCGACGACTGCGCCAACGCCGAGGACCTGCGCGCCCAGGGCGAACGGGTGGTCGAGGTGAGTTGGAAGCTCACCTCCGCCTCGACCTTCCTGGTCGCCATCCAGGTGGAGGCCCTCGACCGGCACAAGCTGCTCGCCGACGTCACCCGGGTGCTCTCCGAAGAGCGGGTCAACATCCTCTCCGCCACCGTCACCACCACCCGCGACCGGGTGGCGGTCAGCCGGTTCAGCTTCGAGATGGCCGACCCGAAACACCTGGGCCACCTCCTCGCCGCCGTCCGCAAGGTCGACGGCGTCTTCGACGCCTACCGCGTAACCTCCGGCTCCTAACCCCACCCCTCCCCACGCCCTCACACCCCGCAGCAGGGCTCGCACACGCGGCCCCTGCGGGGGAATGCCCTGCGCGGGCTCGCACACGTGGGCCCCGCGCCGGGGGTGCCCTGCGCGGGCATGCCCTGTGCGGGGGGCCCTGCGTGGGGCTGCCCTGCGTGGGCCGACGCCCGCGCGCGGGCTGTGCTGTGCGTGGGCTGTGCCGTGCGCGGGAACCTGCCCCGGGCCTGCACGCGCGGCCCCTTTCACGTGTGGATCTTGCACTTTCGGTCGCCGCGTACCGGGATGAATGCCGCGTAACGGCGACCAAAAGTGCAAGATCCACGCGTACGGGCGGTACGCGCGCCCGAGGGGACTACGCGCGTGGGCCTTGTGCACGGCGATCTTGCACTTTTGGTCGTCACATAGCGGGATGAATAACGCATAAAGGCGACACGAAGTGCAAGATCGCGGGTGTGCGGGTGTGCGGGTGTGCGGGTGTGCGGGTGTGCGGGTGTGCGGGTGTGCGGGTGTGCGGGTGTGCGGGTGTGCGGGTGTGCGGGTGTGCGGGGGTGCGGGGGTGCGGGGGTGCGGG
>NZ_JAETXL010000015.1:0-68224 GCF_016774385.1 Micromonospora fiedleri | reverse complement strand
GCTGCCCGCGCGCTGGCTCACCGACTCAGGACCGACCGACTCGCGTGTTGGATCCGCGCTGCCCGCGCGCTGGCTCACCGACTCAGGACCGACCGACTCGCGTGTTGGATCCGCGCTGCCCGCGCGCTGGCTCACCGACTCAGGACCGACCGACTCGCGTGTTGGATCCGCGCTGCCCGCGCGCCGGATCCGCGCTGCCCGCGCGCTGGCTCACCGACTCAGGACCGACCGACTCGCGTGCTGGACCCGCGCTGCCCGCGGCCGCTCCGCTGTCTCCGCTCCGCTGTCTCCGCTCCGCTGTCTCCGCTCCGCTGTCTCCGCTCCGCTGTCTCCGCTCCGCTGTCTCCGCTCCGCTGTCTCCGCTCCGCCCCGCCCCGGTTGTCTCCGCCCCGCCCCGGTTGTGTCCGCCGTACTGTCTCCGCTCCGGTCTCGGCCTCCGCGAGGTTCCGACCCGTCCTCCGCTTCGGTCTCCGGCGACTTCGTCACCGCTTGCCCGTCAATACGGCGACGGGTCAGGGTGACGGTGACCGGTCAGGGTGACGGTGACGACCGGTCAGGGTGACGGTGACCGGTCAGGGTGACGGTGACGACCGGTCAGGGTGACGATGACGGTGACGAGAGCCCGGCAGCCATCCCGGCGAACGACCACCCTCTACCACCCGCCCCCCATACCGCAGGACCACGGCCGCTCCCGGAGAAGTGTCCACAGCGACTGACTCAAGGGCACCCCGTTTCTGCTGAGCACTTGCTTCTATGCCTGGCTTCCATCCGATATCGAACGTCTCCCGACAAACAGAACCCGGCCAGAGGAATGTCGCCAGATATCCGGGGGATGCAGAAGTTGAGGGATGCACGTATGGCGTCACCCCGGAAAGCAAGAACTATCGTCTGGTGTTTTTGGCGAGCTTATGGTACAAATAGCGAAGGGGCCGCTCAATTAGAGCGACCCCTTCAGGAGGAACTAGTTGTAAGTAGGCTGGAACTAGCGATCGTTGTGCTTCCGCCAAAGCGCGATCAAGATTCCGGCTGCGGGCAGGGCTCCCAGCCACGTCAGGGTGGGAGCCCTGCCCGTTGGGATTGCAGTGAGGTTGTTGAGCAGCTCTACCAGCGCGGATGCGAAGCTCAGGCTGATCAGCGCCTCGGCGTCGCCGTCCCTAGAGTTGGGCTCCTGAGGCTCGGTTGGAGCGTTAGGTAGTGCCAAGTGGGCCTCCCATGGTGAGTTGATGTAACTGCCCGAACCGATGTATTGGATCGGCGTTTTCTGCATGGACAGCGTCTCATGGGGACAGCCTTTCGTGCCACGTGCCGGTTGCGGTCGGATCGCACTACCCTCGTTGGTCAGACTGGCGATTCTGGCCCCCAAAGAGTCTGGCTCAACTGTTTCAAATCTAGGACGTTGCTGGTCGTCGTCACCGAATGTCACGGGCGGCAGTCGATAGCCCGGTGAGCGCTACCTGAGGTAGTAGAGCTTGAAGCGGGGGCCTCCCGTGAGACAGGCCCCCGCGCCGGTGCCGGCGCCCGACGCGGGGGTGAGTTGTCGGTGGCCTGCGGGCCGGGCCTTGCTCCACCTGCGCGTGGCCGTGGCCAGCAGCCAGGCCGGTGACCTCGCCGACCGGTCCAGTGTGAGCGCCGTTTCCCGTCGAGGGAGGCCGCATCTGGCTTCCTGTGGATGACGCGACGGCTTGTGGATATCGCCCTGATCTTGACTTCTCGTGCTATGGGGAGCGGCCACTCACCCTTAGGGCACCTGCTGCGGATCAGCGCCTCTGCGCGTCCTGTCGCCGTTGGGACGGCTTGACGGATGGGCACTTCGATCGCCGATCTAGCGGCTGCCCCCCGCGACGGCAACAGGTAGATCCGCGTCAGCGAACTTCTCTAGAAGTCGCCAGGCCGCTTCCCCACGCGCAGCTCGGCCGTACAGGGTGTCCGCAGCGGCCTGGTAGCCGGCGACGATCTCGGGGTCCTCGATGAGGGCCACGTCGCCAAGTGGGGTGTCGACGTACACGAGGTCGGGGTCGAGGTCGTTGTGGAACTCGTGTGCCGTGAACGGGCCGACCAGCCTGGCGTTGGTGGCGGTGTCGTAGGTGAGGACGGCGAGGTCCAGGCGTGGGACCAGGTTCTGTATGCGTGTGATCTGGCGGCGCATGACGCCGCGGTCCGAGGTGGGGGTGAGGGCGCGTTCGTCGAGAACGATGCGGATGGTGGGCTGTCGCGGGGTGTTGATGAGGCGGTCCTGCCGTTCGCGCAAGAGTTCGACCTGGGCGTCGGTGGCCTGTGGGTCGGCCCGGTGGCAGGGGTTGATGTTCATCAGGAGGCGTGCGTAGTCGGCGGTCTGGAGCAGGCTCGGCACGAGGTAGGGGTGGTATTGGGTGATGCGTTGGGCGTCGTCTTCGTAGCCGAGCAGGTCTCGGTAGGAGGTGGTGGCTACCGTGTGGTAGGCGCTGGTCCAGTGGCGCTTTCGGGCCGTGTGGGCCATGTCGAGCAGGTGTCGCACCTGGTCGGGAGGCGTGATCTGGTAGTAGCCGAGCAGAACTCGAAGTTCGTTCGGCGAGATGCTCGACGTGCCGTTGACGATGCGTTGAGCCTTGCTCTGTGACGACTCCATCGCCGCACGGATGTCTTCCTGGGTATGTCCGTGCTCGCGTCGGAGCTGGTCTAGGAGGCGCCATAGCCGTCTGCGGACGGTGGCCGGTCCTGGCCCGTCGGGTGTGTCCGTCATGCTGTCGAGTTCCTTGTGTGCCTGTGCCGCTGGTCGTTACGGCTGTGCGGGGTTGCTCGGGGTGGTGGGTAGCTTGCGGGGGTCGAGGTCGATGGCCACGGGTAGGTGGTCGCTGGCCGCGCGGGTGACAGGGGTGTCGATGACCGTGAGGGTCGTGACCGCCGGGAGGATCGGGTCGGTGGCGTGGATGGTGTCGATGCGGCGGGCGATGCCTCGGGCGCTGTAGGGGCAGGTGGGCCAGTGCCCGGTGGTGGGTTTCCAGGGGCTGCGGGTGGCGGCTGCCACGTCGTGGAGGCCGCCGGCTTCCCAGACCTGTGCGGGTCGGCGGTCGGCGCGGTGGCGTTGGCTGGGTTGGGTGGGTTCGTGGCATTGGTGGACGAGGTCTGGCCACCAGGGTCGGCCGGTGTAGGGGTCGGGGTCGTAGTCGGCGCCGTTGGCGCGGGCGGCGCCGACGGAGTTGAAGTCGGAGCCGATCAGGGCCGGTTCGTGCGGGCGGGTGAGGGCGGCGAGGACGGCTTCGGCCTGGTCGATGCGGCGGTGCCGGCCGTAGGCGGGGGCGTGGTAGGAGGCGAACGTGATCGGGCGGCCGTCGATCTGGAAGGCGAGCCGGACCATGGAGCCGTAGCCGATGCCGCGCCACCCGCCGTGGTGGTGGACGGCAGGGCTGTAGGTGCGGAAGGTGTGCGGTAGCGGGGTGAGGCCGGGCCGCCAGAGCAGCGCGGTGTGGACGGTGTTATCGCCGACGGCGACGGCGTGCACGCTGCGGGCGTTCCCGTTGGTGGGCACGGTGCTGGTCAGGCCGGTGCGCTCGGCCAACTCTGCGGCGAGACGGGCGGCGCTCGCGGGTGGGCACTTGAGTTCCTGGACGGCGATGACGTCCGGATCCAGGCTGCGGATGGTGTCGATGACCCGCCGCTGCCGGTTGGCCTCTCGGACACTGTTGGGGCTGAGGGTCAGGTCGAGCATGTTGTAGGTGACGAAACGCATTCGGGTGACCTCGTAGGTGTCAGTGATCGGCGAGCAGGCCGTGGAGGACGTGTTGCCGCTCGGCCGGGTCGGGGACGAGCCGTTGCGCTACTGGGTCGGTGGCGACGGTGTCGGTGAGTAGCGCGGTGATGGTGGCCACGTCGCCGGCCCGCGCGGGTCGGATAGGTGGCGCGGTCACGGCCGGGGTGGTCACAGGGACCGCCGGCGTGGCCGGGTGCGCGGGAACGAGGTCCGGCCGCCGCTGGTGGTGGGGGCGCCGCGCCACATCCGCCAGATGATCGGCCCGTCGGTGGGCAGCACGATCGTGGGGCCGGCGGTGTAGCCGAGGCGGAGGTAAAGCCGCCGGTTACGCATGTTGCTGGCTTCCAGATACGCCGGCAGGCCGAGCTGGTCGAGGCGACGGTGGTGGTCGGCGAGCAGGGCGGCGCCGATGCCCCGGTTCTGCCGGGTCGGGTCGACGGCGAGGTAGGCGAGGTGGTGGTGCGGGTCGTCGGGGTGGAAGGCGTCGAACATCTCCTCCAGCAGCACGAACTTCGGGGCGTACGCGCCCGCGATGTGCTCCAGGGCCTCCAGCCGGTTGCGGGTGTCGGTGGGGGCGGGTTCGAGGCGGGGATACCAGATCGCCACAGCCGTCTGGTCGGAGGTGGTGTACACCTGCCCGTATGCCAGGCCGTGATAGAAGGTGTCCTTGAAGTACCGGTAGTAGACGGTCCGCCGGTCGGCCGGGTCGGGGATGAGCCAGTCGGCGAGCGGGCCTTGGTGGAACGCCTCGGCGAGGACGCCGATCAGCGGTCCGGCGTCGGCTTCGGTGGCAAGGCGGACAAGCAGGTCGTTGTTGGTGATGGTCACGGCGTTCTCCCTGGTCAGGCGGGTTGGCGGGCGAGGTCGGGGGCGCGCAGGGGTCCGGTGTCGCTGTCCGCGCCCAGGCCGACGGCGGCGTACACGTCGGGGTTGGTGGCGCGCAGGATCAGCGCCCAGGCGATGCCGACAAGCGCGGCGGCGGCGTACGCGGCGGGGAACGCCCACCGCAGCGGCGAGTCCGGCGCCACGCCGAGCAGCGTGGCGAACTCGCGCAGGGTCACGGTGAGGATCCCGGCGAGCGCGACCGTCGCGGCTCCCGGCGCGATGAGGGATCGCCACTGTCCCTCGGTGTGCGTGGTGCGGGCGAAGAAGCCGATCACGGCGGCGGAGGTGACCGTCATCAGGATCAGCACCCCGAGCCCACCGGTCACGGTGACCCAGAAGAACAGGTGCACGATCGGATCCGCCCCCGCGAGCGCGTAGCTGACCAGCACGCAGAGCGCGAGCCCACTCTGCACGAGGGAGCCGACTTTCGGGGCGCCGGTACGGCGACTGGTGCGGCCGAACACGGCGGGCAGCACCCGTTCCCGGCCGAGGGCGAACAGGTACCGGGCCACGGTGTGATGAAACGACAGCAGGGCGGCGAACAGGCTGGTGATGAACAGGACCCGGGCCACGGTGATGACACTCTCGGCGAGGTACGGCGACACCAGGTTGAAGATCAGGTCCGTGCCCTCGGTGCGGGCCGCGTCGACGATGCGGTCCGGGCCGGTGGCCACCGACATCGCCCACGCGGACAGCCCGTAGAGCAGGCCGGTCACGGCGACCGCGAGGTAGGTGGCACGGGCGATGGTGCGCCGTGGGTCCTTCGTCTCCTCGGAGAACACCACCGTGCCCTCGAAGCCCACGAAACCCGTGATAGCGGTGACCAGGGCCGCGCCGATGCCGGCGGCGAACACGTGCGACGGGGCGAGGGTGTCGAAGCTGAGCTGACCGTCGGCCGGATGGGTGACCATGATCGCGTCGAAGGTCAACGCGACGACACATTCGGCGACCAGGACGACGGCGAGCACGCGGCCATTGAGGTCGATCCGCGCGACCCCGAGCCCGGCCACGATCGCCCAAACCGCGAGGGCGCACATCCACCAGGTCAGGTCGAGGCCGTACCGGTCGTTGAGGAACTGCGCCGTGACCGCACCCGCCCCGCCGTACAGTCCGATCTGCATGGCGTTGTAGGCGAGCAGGGCGACCATGGCGGCGCCGACGCCGGCCGGGCGACCGAGTCCTCGGGTGACGTAGGTGTAGAAGGCTCCCGCGTTGACGATTCGCCGGGACATGGCCACGTAGCCGACCGCGAACAACGCGAGCACCGCCGCGACCACCAGATAGGACACGGGGATACCGGTGACTCCGGTGACCGCGTACCCGGTGGTCGCGCCGCCCGCGACGACGGTCAGCGGCGCGGCGGCGGCGATCACGAAGAACACCACCGAGGGGATACCGAGCCGCCCCCTGGCGAGGACGGCGGAGACGGTGTCGGGTTTCGAGTGAGACATCAGTTCTCTCTCAGCGCGGAGGGATGGATGGGCGGATGGGCCGCACTCAGGAGGTGCGGTGGCTCAGTACGGCACCGCCGACGACGGCACCGAGGTCGGCAAGGAGCTCGCGCAGCGGCAGGGCGTGTTCGATCTGCTGCCGCAGGAGCGCGCGGGCGGCCGGGGGTGTGCCGTCGAGCAGGATCGGGTCGAGTTGGGTGTGCAGCGCCAGGCCGGCGAGGGCCAGGTCAAAGGAGTTGAGCGGCTGGTAGTTGCGCAGCTGGTAGGACAGCCGGGCCCACGACCAAGCGGCCGTGTTTACGTCCGTGGGGACGTAGACGGTGCGTTGCCGCCACAACCGGCCGACCTGCCGCTGTTGAAGGAGTCCGAGCTGCCACATCCGGGTGGCCACCTGCTCGTACGCGGTCGTGCTGAGAAACGCCAACCACGTCCGGGTCGCGGTGTGACCTGGCTCCGCCACCAGACGGTCCAGGACCAGATGTTGCAGCCAGTCCTTCGGCGGGGCAGCGTTGATCACCCGTACCTGCCGGCCTACGAAGGTGATCCGGCCCTCGTTGTGCAGCTCGGCCAGCAGCGCGGCGGCCAGGCCGTGCGCCGTCGCGGACTCGAACAACCGAGGGCGGCCGGTCTGGTCGTCGTGCGCCAGATAGAAGAACTCGTCAGCGAGACGCATGGTGCTCTGCGCGGCGGCGCTGCCAACGGCCCGCACCGGCCGGCTCGCCGCTACCGGCTCGGCGTACACGCCGGGCGGCGGAACATACTCGTCGGATGCGGCGGGGGGCGTGGTGTTCACCGCGGCTGGCCTTCCTCGGTCGATTCGTCACAGATGATGGGAAGCCCGAGCTGCCGAAGGAGCTTCCGGCCGCCGGGGTGGCGGGCCAGCTCCTCGATCGCCCAGACGTGTTGCCCGCAGCGGCCGTGCTGGCAGTGGAAGCAGGTGCCGCCGTTGCGATGCTGGAGCGCGGTGTTACGCGCCGACTCGAAGCGATCGACGGGGCGATCGCTGTCGTCGGTGCCGGTCATCCGCCGGACAGCCGGCGGTGGAGCGCGGCAACGTTGACCCGCACCTCCATACATGGCGGATGCCGGTCCACGTGCGGGTAATCGCACTCCGGACGGTGGCCCAAGACCCAGACCCACTCGTCGCTACGGTTCGGCAGGTCACGGACGCCTGCAACGGTGACGGCCACGGACGTACCGGGGGTCAGGTCACGGCCGTAGGACCAATCGTTCGCATCGAGTCGCAGCAGCGTTCCGGCCGCGACCTCAGGGAGCGCCTGCGGATTCCGATTCACGGCCGAGTCCTTCCCGGCCCCGGACCCTGACACAGGCCACTGTCCGGCGCTGGCCGGCTTGGGCTCGCCCGGCACGTCTGGCCGCGCCACCCGAGATCGGCTGGCACGGCGGCGCCCTCCCGCCAGCGGTTGAGCGTCGGCCCGCCGCAGCGGGGGTGCAGCGCCGCCCGTTCGCAGTCGAGGCCGAAAGGCTTGAACGACTGCTCACCGCTGGGGACGAACCACTTGACGCGCACCGCTGTACCTCCATGACCGAGCACGGCGACGGCCGTCCGTGCTCCAAGCGCTTGGCCTGGCTGCCGTTACCTGTCGGCTCAAGCGCAGGGCGCTTTCCCGTCGACGCGATCTCGGCGACAATGCGAAGCGTGGTGGTAACGGCTCGTCATCGCTACTCCTAGGGGTATAGAGATCGGTCGCTATACCTATGCGTATGCCGAACGTGGGAGGTCGAGGCATAGTTGGACCAGTTAAGAGCCCGACGTTCCTTCGAGCTGGGAGCAGCGAACAGACTGGTTCTAAGTGCTATGTCCGAGACGTATTCGCACGTCAAGGGCGCATCATGGTGACCAGGGCGCCGGCAGAGATGCTTGACCGGGCCGAGGTCAGGCGAGCGCTCCGATCCGGTGACTGGTCCACAGTGCTGCAAGTCCTCATTCAGGAGACCGGAGCATCACAGACAGATATCGCAGTCGCGGTTGGCGTCTCACAACCGCACGTATCCCGGCTCGTGAACGGCCACAGCAGGGAGCCGGGCATCCGTACCGTGCGAGCGCTCTGCGACGGCCTGGGGATTCCGAGGTCGCTTGCGGGCTTACTCGATGATCAGGAGGACGACACGAACCGCCGCCAGTTCCTAGCAGGCACCGCAGGTGCCGCGGGGCTCGCGATGATCGGCACCGTCGAAGGTGACATTCCCGTCGAGTCCCAGGATGAAGAACGCCTCCTGACGGTCCCATCCGCCACCTACCGCCGGCTTGAGCAGCGACTACCTTCGCGTAGCCTGATCGCGCCGGTCACCGCTCACCTGGCGCTCGTCCGCCAGCTCGCCACCCGCAACGGACACTCCCCAGCGCATACGCGCCGACTGTTCGCCGTTCTCAGTGAGACAGCCGGGCTCGCCGCATGGCTGTACGTCGACGTCGAGGATCGTGCCAACGCCCGCCGTCACTACCAGCTCGCGGTTCGGGCAGCCGAGCGTTCCGGGCATCCGCTGCTGCCGGCCTACATGCAGGCAAGCATGAGCCAGTTCGCCGCGAACTGTGGAGATGCGATTGAAAGCGTCCGCCTTGTTGCTGATGCGCGCCATCGGCTTCCACGGTCAGCGCCGACGATCGCCGGCATCTGGATGGATGCCATCGAGTCCCTCGCCTTGGCCCAAGTCAAGGACGGAAATGCCCTCGTGAAGCTGGACAACGCCGAGCGACGGCTTTCCCGTGCGCCTACCGACGAGCCAGTCTGGCCATGGATATTCCGATTCGACGAACGAAAGCTGGCGGGATTCCGTGCACAGGTCGCCGGAAAGCTCGGGCAAGTGAGGGTTGCCGACGCTGCGTTGCGAATTGCCAGCGACCCACACCAGGCCCCCAAGCCGCGCGCCGTTATGGAAGTGCTGCGGGCCGGGATCCTGGCGCAGACGGGCAAGGTGGACGAAGCGTGCAAGATCGCGGCGGACGCCTTTGACATTGGGCAAACCTACGGCTCCGAGCGAGTCGCGCGGGCCGTCGCCGCCTTCCGCAACAAGCTCGGCCCGCAGTCAGGACGCGCCGCGACCGAACTCGACGAACGCTTGTACGCCACATACCGGGAGGAAATTTGATGCGGGTAGCAGTAAGTGGCCACCGTGGACTATCGCCAGAGGTTACGGCACTGGTTGAATCCGGGATCAGACAGGAGCTTAAAAAGCTAGCCGCCGCGAGCCCTGGCCTGATCGGACTATCTTGCTTGGCCGATGGTGCGGACCAGATATTCGCTAGAGAAATTCTGGCAGTCGGCGGAACCCTTGAGGTGATCGTGCCCGCCGACGAATACCGTGACGGACTGCCAGACGACGCGAAGCCCACGTATGATGAACTGATGTCCATTGCTGCCGCCGTTCATGAATGCGACCACCGCGAGTCGACGTCCGAGGCGCATATGGATGCAAGCCGCATTATGATTGATCGTGCCGACCATTTGATCGCCGTGTGGGATGGTGAACCGGCTCGCGCATTCGGTGGAACGGCAGACGTCGTTCAATACGCGCGAGCGAGGAATGTTCCCGTGTCTATCGTGTGGCCGGCAGGGGCCGTCCGAGATTGAGGTTCCAACGGTGTCCGACGTTCGCCCACCGCGCGACTCAGAAGGGGTGCGCGCGGTCCGAGGGCCTGACCGATTTGCGAGGCGCTGGCCGGGGTGTCGCTGCGCGACGTCCATGCTGCGCGCTGCGTCGCCCCCGTAGCCTCCTGCCGGCCGGTAACCGGGGCGGGACGGGGTGTATCGGACGGGGTGTATCAGGGCCTGCGTCGCGGTAGGTGGTGGTGGTCGTTGTGGGTCACCAGCGTCCAGCAGGGGATCGGCGTGGCGGCACGTTGCCGCCACAGGGTGATGCTCGTGTTCTCCACCTCGTACCTGACGGGTGGTTTCTGCATTGGTGGTAGGCCGGCGAAGATCTGGTGCGCTGCTTGGACTGTCTCGGCGTGGCCGATGAGAATGATGTGTGCCCTTGGCTGCTGCTTGGTCAGGCGCTTGATCAGGTCTGCGGTGCGGGTGATGTAGTGGCTCCAGGGCTCGCCGCCTGGCGCGAGCGGCACCGTCATGTCGGAAGTGCTCGAAGACTGCCGGGCTCGTGCGGTCACCGTGGTCCAGGGCTGGCCGTCTGCGGCCGGGCCGTAGTCCGGATCTCGCAAGTCGTGAAGTTCGGTATTGGGGAGGCCCAGGGCGTCGGCGACTGCGGCGGCAGTTTCGATCGCACGGCGGCGAGGGCTGCTGAAGATGGCGGCGGGCAAGTCCTCGTTGCTGAGGTCGTGTTGAAGGCGTTGCGCGAGGAGTGCGGCCTGTTGGCGGCCGTGGTCGGTGAGACCGGTGCAGGATTGTGGTCCGCCGACGATCCCGGCGATGTTGCAGTGGGCTTGGGCGTGTCGGATGAGCACGAGTCGCACCACGCGGCCTCCTGGACAGGTCATGCGGTCAAGCGTCGGGGCAATGGCGGTTGTAGTAGGTGCCGCAGTCGGGGGTCGTTCAGGCCCGGGTAGACGACGTGGGCGGCAGGTAGGAGCAGGTCCGGCTGTGACGGTACGCCGATGACGTAGAGGCCGGCGGTGTGGGCGGCGAGTGTTCCGGCGGCGGAGTCTTCGACCGCGATCGCGGTGTGTGGGTCGGCCTGGAGGCGGTGGCACGCGGCGAGGTAGACGTCCGGTGCGGGCTTGGGTGCGGGGACGTCGTCGCTACCGACGACGACGTCGACCAGGTCGATGATTCCGATCGCGGTGAGGTACTCGACGACTGCGTCGTGCAGGGTGTTCGACGCGACGCCGATGGGGCGGGATCGGGCGAGGGTGGTGACGAGTTCGACCGCGCCCGGCATGGGGGACACTCCGCGGCCGAGGTTGGTGGTGACGAGGTTGAGGACTTCGGCGGCGAGTTCGTGGTGCCGCTCGGGTTGGTGGAGGAGACGGCCGAGTTCGTGGCCGAGGCCGGTGAGGGTGAGACCGAGCAGGCGGTGTCGGTCCGGGCGGCTGAGGGTGGCGTTGTAGCGGGCGAAGAGGGTGGCGTAGGCGTCGTCCCAGACCCCTTCGGTGGCGACGAGGGTGCCGTCGCAGTCGAAGATCACGGGACCGGTCGGTAGAGGGCGGGCCCTGCGCGGCAAGGTGTCGGTCATGGTCATGCTTCCTCTGCGGCTCGGTGGGCGGTGGCGGCGGCGAGGAGGGGGAAACGGGGGTCGTGGTGCGTGCGTTCGGTTTCGGTGAGTTCTTCGGCGGCTTCGCCGAGGAGGGCGGCGAGGCAGGTGCGCAGGTTGCCGTAGCCGGTGACTTGGGTGGGGCCAGGCCATGCGGTGAATAGGTGGCGCAGGCCGGCAGGGGTGAATCGCCAACGGTCGGCGGGGCCACCGCTGGGGCTGATCCGGGCGAGGCTCGGGACGGTGAGCAGAAGGGTGCCACCGGGACGCAGCGCGGAGTGGCAGGTGCTGAGCGCGGCGGTCGGGTCGGACAGCAGTTGCAGGGTTTGGGTGAGGATGAGGCAGTCGAACGCGGCGGGCGGGAGGCTGCCGGGCGCGGTGAGGTCAGCCTGGAGTGTGACGCGGACGTTGGTGGGGTCGATGTCGATGATGGTGGTGGAGGTGAGCCGGTCAGCGCCGTATCGGCGTAGGTAGGTGTCGTCTTTGATTTCGGCTGCGTCGCCGTGGACCAACTCGCGGTGGTGGGTGAGGAAAACGTCGATGTAGAGGCGGTCGACGGGTGTTCCTCGGTCGTAGCCGTAGCAGTCCGACAGCGGGTGGAGAGGCAGGGTCACCGGGCACCTCCTGAGGTCGGGAGTTGGGCGTGCAGGTGGTGGGCGTGGGCGAGGGCTCGCTGAAGGTCGCTGGTGAGCTGGTGGACGCGCCGGTCTCGGTCCGGCAGGTCTGCGTGCCGATGATGCGAGGCGAGTTCACGGCAGGCGACGAGAGCCACCGCCAGCCAGAGCCCGACGTGCGCGCCGGATGAGGCGGTGATGTCGTGCAGGACGGTGCGACGGGCGGCGGGGTTGTCGGCGAGGAAGATGAACAGCTTGGCGTGGTCGTAGCCGACGGGTCGCCAGGCGGTGAACTCCAGGTCGAGCAGTGCGACCTGGTCGGCGGTGGCGAGGGTGTTGCCCAGGTGCGCGTCCCCGTGGCTCACCTCGACCGGTGGGTGGGCGAGGGTGGCCAGGTCGCTGAGCAGGCGCGCGTCGGCAGCGTCGAGGATGCTGCCGGCGAACGGTGCGAGCTGGGCGGGATAGTCGGTGTCGTCCGGAATGGCTGCCGGGGAGGTGGGCTGCCATTGGTGCAGGGCGGTGAGCGCGGTGAGCATGCGTCGTGTGGTCGTGACGCTGACGCTGCCGGCCGGGGGGTAGCGGTCCGGGTGTAGTGGGGTGCCGGGCAGTGCGGTCACGACGAGCAGCGGCAGGTGCGGGTCAGCCGCGACGAGGTTCGCGACCGGAACGGGTGGACCTCCGATTCTCCGGAAGGTCTGGTAAATGCCGATTTCGTGACGGCAGCGGTCGTGCCACCACCGGCGGGGGTCGGTGGGCTGCTTGGCGATGACCTGCCGCCCGTGCAGGAGGCCGTGTTGCAGGAGCGAGGTGCCGGTGCGGATCGGACTGCCGGTGGGCGTGAAACCGGGGCAGGCGGTCTGAAGGTGCTTGGCGAGGGCGATGCCGTTCATGCCGGTACTCCCGCCTCTGCTAGGAGCCGCCACGAGGGGACGGGTGGCCCGGCGAGACTGCGGATGAACGCGGCGGCAGCAGTGGCGAGCAGCGCGGGCGGCACGGTGCCGTCGAGGATTAGCTGCCGTCGGGGTGGGAGCAGCCGTAGCCAGGTGCGGCAGGTCTGGTCGATGCGGGCGCGGACGGCGGGGTCGTCGAGGTGGTTGGCGACGGGTCCGCGGGCGGTGCGGCGGGTGTCGGTGACCGGTTCGGGGATGCTCAGGTAGAGGTAGGCGCTCGGTGTGAGGATCTGTCCGGCGGCTGCGGCGTCGGCGTAGAGGGTGGCAGCGCCGCTCGGGTCGGCGGGGACGCCGAGGGCCTGCATGCCGTACTCGTGCGCGATCAGCGTCAGTGGGCTTCGGTCCAGCAGGACGACATGGCTGCGCCGGCTGCCGGTCGCGTGGGTGCGGGCGGCTATCCTCGTGCGGACATGGCGGGTGCGGTGTCGTTCGAGGTCGAGGAGTTGCCGCAACGCGGTGTTGACCTGGGTGTGGTCGGTGGGTGGCCATGGCGGCAGTGGGGCGAGGTCGGTGTATTCGGGGGCGATGATCGCGTCGAGTCGCGGGGCCAGGTGGCGGACGAGGGTGCTCTTTCCCGAGTAGCAGAGTCCTTCGACAGCGACGATCACGGGTGCGGTCTCGTGTGGGTGAGTAGGGGCGGAGGTTGTCACGGCGTGCCTCCCGGATCCGGGTTTTGAGGGGCGGTAGGAATAGACCGTGGTGACAGAAGAGGCTGGTGTGGCCAGTGAGACCGCTGATGCGCGCGTCCTCGATGTCGTGGCTGCGGCGTTCGGGCTCGGCCTGGTCGAGAACGTCGAGGTGATCGACGCGGGTTTGATGAATCGCAACTGGCGAGTGTGGACTGTTCGCGGGGTGTTCGCGGTCAAGCAGATCCTCGACATCGACGCGACCGCCGCCCGCTGTCAGCACGCCGCGACGCGGGCGCTGGCCGAACGCGGCCGGCCCGTCCCGGCACCGCTGACCACGGCGGATGGTGACACCCTGCTGGAGCACGCCGGACACATCTACGCGGCGGCGACGTGGGCGCGGGGAGCGCACCGCGAGGGCTTGGACCTGTCGCTGCCCGAGGCAGCGGCGCTGGGCGCTGTGTTGGCAGATCTGCACGCCGACTTGGCGCAGGTTATGCCGATGGTGCCGGAGACGATGCGGGAGCCGGTCACCGAGCCGGCCACCACCAAGGACAAGATCGACCGCTACGCGGCGGCAGCGGCGGCCCGGCCGGTCCGAGACGGGATGGACGAGTTCGTGCTGGACCGGTTGCGGGTGCGCCGGCACCTGCTGGCGCAGGTTGGGCACCTGCGCCCGGACGACGATGTCGATGTCGGCCCGTGCGGCTGGGTGCATGGGGACTTCCAGCACCTGAACGTGCTCTACGCCGACGGCGAGGTCAGCGCGGTCCTGGACTGGGATCGCCTCAAGCCACGTCCGCTGGCGGCGGAGGTTGTGCGCTCGGCGACGCTGCTGTTCGGCTTCGGCGACGATCGGGGACTGGATCTGGCGAGGGTGCAGGCGTTCACCGCCGGCTACCGGTCGCGGCGGAAGTTGCCGGATGAGGCGCTGACGGATGCGGTACACCGGCTGTGGTGGGAGCGAGTGTGCGACACGTGGCAGTTGCGTCGCCGCTACGAGCACGCCGACACCTCCTGTGATCACTTGTTCCGGTCGGCTGAGGCGCTGTTGGGCTGGTGGACCGCGCATCGCCCGCAGGTTGCGGCGGCGTTCACAGGTTGATCGGGGGCTGCCCCACGTCAGCGCATACGCGGTCGAGCACCGTCGCCAGCTCGGCGGCGGTGCGCGCGGTCGGGCCGGTGGCGGCGGCGCGGGCGCCCCGCGCCAACCCGGCCCGCCAGGCGGCCACTCGCTGCTCGGGCGGTGGTGTCTCGGCGACGGCCGCGGAGTACACCTGGCCGTGGGTGACGAAGTCGTGCCAGCAGCGTGCCGCCCAGGTGCTCGCGCCGGGCAGGCTGCGGCCGGCGAAGAACGCGAAGAAGCTGCCGATCATCTCCTCGTGGAACAGGTGCTCCGGTACGCGGCAGCCGGTGCCAGTGCGCGGCTTGGCGGCGAGCGTGATGAGGTCGGCGAGCGGCCTATCGAGTATCGGCAGCGGTGTGGTCAGGTCCTCGGCGTGCATCGGGTACCGGCCGATGGCTCCCCACTTGAGGTGAGCTGCGCTGAGGCGGGGGTCGGGGCAGTGCCACAGCCGCGTGCCGGTGTCGGTCAGGTCGGCGGACAGGTGCAGGTGGTCGGAGTACGAACTGGCCCAGCCCGACAGGTCCACGAACCCTCCAATGCGACGGAGCGCGTCGGCGTCGAGCAGCGCGGTGCCACCGATCAGCTCGACCGGCAGCGGCGCGACGATCCCGGCAGGGGAGTCCAGCCGTGGCGGGTTGCTGCCGTACTCGGCCGGCCAGGTGTGGAAGTGCGTACTGAACCGGGCTCGGGCGGGGTCAAGCCGGCCGATCTGTGCCTGTGGGTGGCTTTGATGCGGACGCAGTGCCCGGTAGTAGAAGGGCAGCATCACGGCCCCGTTGGCCGGATCCTGCTCGTGCAGGATGTGCATGGTGTGCGCGGCGCCGGCGGCGACGTACGGAGTGAAGACGCAGTCGTCGTCGCCGAACAGCTGCCATCGGCAGCCTGCCGCCGCTACCGCGGCGTTGCGCGCGGTGTGGGCGCCAGCGTGCGCGGCCAGCCGGATGACCCGTACCGGGACGCCGGGGGTTGCCCGGTAGAGGTCGAGGACATCGGGGGTGTAGTCGGTGGAACCATCGTCGACGACGACGATCTCCGCCAGGACGTCGCCCGCCTGCCCGCGCAGCGTGTCGAGGGCCCAGGTGAGCGGGTTGTCGCGCAGCCGAACGGCGGGGTCGAACGGGCATCGGTTGTAGGTGGCCAGTACCGCCGAGACGCTGTGGGCGGGCGCCTGGTGCAGGGCGGCGGTGAACCCAGAATCGGCGGCCAGGGCGGGGATCTTTGTCATCGTGGTCACCGTTCGGTCTTGTCGTGAACGAGGTGGTCACCGCCCATGGCGGCACGGGCCAGATCGAGCAGGCATCGCCACGGGCCGGCGCTGGAGATCAACGCTGCGGTGAGGATCCCGGCGGCTTCCCGGGTACCGAACCGGCGTGGTGCGCCGGGCTGACCGGATCGGGCCAGCAGGGCGGCGGGTGCGATGAGGTAGGCGGACAGGGCGGCGGTCGCCGATGCCGCGGCGAGCCGGTGGCGGCGGGCGATGGCGGGCAGGAGGAGGGTGGCGGCGATGGCCGGGGATTGCCCCAGCCACAGCGCGCCCCGGGCCAAGCCCTGTGCGGTCAGCCATGCCCGGGTGCGGCTGTCGCTTCGCTGGGCGGCTGCCGCGAGGCGCGCGGCGGCGGGGTACTGCGGGTAGGAGAAGAACCACTGGCGGTGTTGGCGGACCAGAGCAGCGACGGTCGTAGGGGAATCGGCGATTTCCAGCAGGGGCAGGACATGGATGGGTTCCCGGGCGGCGGAGAGCTGGTAGCCGAACGCGAGGTCTTCGTTCATCGTCGCGGTCGGCAGCCCGTTGACGTCGTGCCAGAGGTCGCCGCGGACGAACAGGCCGTGGCCGGTGCAGTGCCCGAGCCGAGGCCACCGGGCTGACCGTCGCTGGGCCTGAGCGGCCTGGGCGCGGAGGCGGGGAATCTCGCGGGCAAGGCTCCACCGCGACTGCAACAGTGCCGCCCCATCGGCCACCGCGCCGCCGAGGCCACTGCCGCCGCCGAGGGTGAGAGTGTGCAGGGCGGACTGCTGCACCACCCGGGCGGCGGGTGGCGCGGCAGCCAGCGCGTCGAGGGTGTCGGGGTGGGGGCGCGAGTCGGCGTTGTAGACGCCGATCCACACCGCCTCGGGTGCCACCCCAGCGGAGGCGAGGCGCCGCAGCTCGGCGTCGCCGGCGTGATTGATCTGGTGGACCATCACCGCGCCCGCATCGGGGTGATGATGGTGGCGCACCCGCCCGTTGCTGTCGGCGGCGAGTTTCGCCGCCAGCTCTGGTGTGGACGGCAGCTCCTGGAACGCGGCCTCGACACGGCTGCGGTAGTCGACCGTCGGGTCGCCCGATGCCTCGGCGAGTTGTCCGAGCAGGTCGGCGGGCAGAACTCCAGCGAACCGGCGGGAGAGGTACGCCACGGTGCGTCGCCGCCGCAGTGCCGCGGCCAATTCACCGAGCCGGCCGGCGGCCCCGTGTCGGTCGTGGTGTTCGCGCTCGGTGGTGGCCAGCACAATGGTCGCCGAGCCCCAGGACTGCGCGAGGGCAGTGAAGTAGTCCACCGTCGGCGCGATCACGGTTTGCTCGCGCAGCATCGGCAGGATCAGCAGCACATGCCGCCCATGGTTGGCCTTGTCTGCGGCAGTGGCGTCGGCTGCCGGCCGGTGCCGGCGTAGCCAGCGCAGCGAGGCGGCGGTCTGGGCGGCGCCGGTGATGCCGCGGACTGCGACGGCGGCGGTGGCGGCCCAGCAGAGGGCGGCGGCGTGGCGGGCGGTCACGGCAGGGCTCCGAGACGCAGGACGGCGAACGCTTCCCGGTGTCCGCCGGTGGTGGTGACGCCCCGCCACGCGGACAGGAGCGCGCCGCCCGGCCCGACCTGGCTGGACTGGCCGGCGCCCTTGGCGGCGGGCGCTTGGCTGTCGTAGCACTCCAGCGCGGTGACCTTGCGGTCAACAACGGTGGTGATGTCGCACAGGTAGGCGGGAGAGGCGATAGGTTGCCACACCTCGTACCCGAGGACGGTCGGTACCCAATGCGGCGGACCGTAGTCGCCGAAGTTGCTGCTACCGGCCATGCCGGCGGCCCGCCAGCACAGGGCGAACGCTGCCTCGTGGTCGAACGCCCCATCATGAGGGTGGGGCACGTAGAGCAGGTCTGGGCGGACCTGCCGCAGCAATCGGATCACGGCGGTGAACTGGCTGGTGTCGTAGGGGTTGATCCCGCCGTCGGGCAGGCCGAGGAATCGCACCTGCGTCTCAGGCACGCCCAGGACGGCGGCAGCGCGGACCGCTTCGGCCTGGCGGGTGCGGCTCAGCTCGTCGGCGGTGACGGTCCGGCTGCCGCGTTCGCCGTTGGTCAGGTGCCCGATCGTCAGCTGGTGTCCGGCGTCGGTGTGCAGGGCGATGGACCCGCCGGGTCCGATGGTTTCGTCGTTGGGGTGCGGTGCAATAGCCAGAACTCGCATGGCGACTCCGTTGCACGAGGGATGAAGGCTGTCCGCCTGTGTTCCGAGCCGTCGGCGTCGATGGACGATCTGTCGGTGAGTTCGGACAGTTTCGATGCAACCCAGGGTGCCTAGTCGGTGGCTTAACGTGAAGTGCCAGGAGGTCATAGGTCACGTTGCGTGGCCCTGCTCGACTAGGCCGTTGTGGCACACCGGCTCACGCCCTGACGTAGCAGGTATGCCGAGACGGCATAGCCGAAGTCGAGATTGGCTCTATTCACCGAAGAAGTCGCCTCGCGTGGTCCCCATGGTCCGTTGTGGGCACGTACGGTGCAAGGAGACGGTCAAGCGGGAGGATCATCGTGATTGGTGAACAGATCGCCCGGCTACGAAGCGCCGCGCACCTGACCCAAGACCAGCTTGCCGAACGGGCCGGGATCTCCGTCGACGTGATCCGACGCCTCGAACAAGGTGTCCGCCACTCCGCACGCCTCAACACACTGACGAAGATCGCAACCGCCCTCGGCGCCGAACTGTCCGTGATCATCGCCCCGCGAACCACGTTCGCGCCCGAGCCCGACCGTGGCATCCCCGCAATCCGCGAAGCGATCACCAGCTCCACCGTCGACCAGCTCGGTGGCCTTGCGGAGAGCGATGCAGACATCGACCTCACGCGACTGGCCACCTCGGTCGACAGCGCCTGGCACATTTGGCAGCGCGGCGAGTACAGCATCCTCGGCCGGCTCCTGCCCGACCTCATCGCCGAAGCCCGCCACGCCAGCAAGGAATCCACCGGCGCCGACCAGGAACACGCCTACTCGCTCCTCGCGACCGTCTTCGAACTCGCCGCTGGCGTCACCGTCATGCTCGGACACGAAGACCTTGCCTGGCTCAGTACCGAACGCGCCGTCGCAGCATCCGAACACTGCGCCGACGAAGTCACCAAGGCATCTGCCGTGTACTGGGCCGCATGGATCCTCCGCAGGCAAGGCCGATTCCGAGAAAGCCTCACCGCCGCCACCCGGGCAGCCGAAACCCACGAACCTCGAATGACCCGCGCGACCCCGGCACAACTCACCGTGTGGGGTGGCCTACTGATCAACGCCGCAGGAGCCGCCGCCCGCGATGACCGCGCCGGCACCGCCACCGACCTACTTGCCTTCGCGCGTACCGCGGCCGTCCGCCTCGGCCAAGACCGAGTTGACAGATGGAGCGTGTTCGGACCCCGCCTGGTCGCGCAAAGCGCGGTCATCAACGCCACCGAACTCGGCGACTTCGACACCGCCGTCCGCCTCTCCGCCGAGGTGGAAGCCACACGTAGCCGTGTACCGGTAACCTGGGAGTCGCGGTATCTCCTTGCCCTGGCACAGGCACAGGTCGAACTCGGTCAAGACATCCCAGCAACAGAGACTCTGCACAAGACGCGCCGGCTGACACCCGAGTGGATCCGATACCACCGACTTGCCCGCGACCTCACGGCCGAGCTAACCACGCGCATCCCTGCCGGTCGAAAGCCGGAACTGGATGAGCTTTCTCGTCACTTGCTGATGACGTAGCGCTCTCGAAGGGCTGGGACACCAGCCTGCCTTGAGCCTGCGTATCCTGCCCTGCGTTAGTCTGGGCGCTGTACCGCCGATGCTGGCTGCGGGCCGGTCGGGACGAGTTCCCTACCGTGCTGAGGAGCCGACGGTGTTTGAGATCCCCGCGAGCCTGGACGGGCTCGACCTCGATGAGTTGGGTCGCCTGGAAACTGAGGCCGTCGCGGCATTCGACGCCCTCCGCGACGACCCGGAGCTGAACGCCGCCGGCTTGGCCCGGCTGCGGGAGCTGGCTACGTTCGTCGCGTCGGTTCGTGCCCAGCAGGAGCAGATCGAGCAGGACGCGGCGGCCGTCGCGTCGGAGTTGGACGACCTGGACGCCGCCGTTCACGGCAACCCGGAGGAGCCCGAGAGCGAGGGCGGCGACGCCGAGCCGGGCGGTGGCGAAAGCGAGGGCGGCCCGGTCGAGGATCCGCCGGCCGACGAGCAGGCCGCGGCGCAGCAGCCGACGCCGGTCGTGGCGTCGCTGGCGCGGCGGGCAGCCCGCAGGCAGCCGAAGCCGAAGGTAACGCAGAGCAGCCGATCGGCGATCATCAAGGCGGCGGCGGATGTGCCGAACGTGCCGCACGGGCACGTGTTCTCGTCGGTGACCGAGGTCGCGGCGGCGTTCGATGACAAGTTCGCGGGGTTCCCACGTGGCGTGGGCTCGCAGGTGCAGACGCGCATCAAGCAGAATGTGGCTCGGGTGGAGCTGCCCGTCGACCAGGCCCTCGTCGCAGGGGGCAGCGGCCTGGTCGACCTGGGACTGATCGACTTGGCTGGCAGCGAGTCGCGTCTGGCTGGCGGGAACCTCGTCGCGGCAGGTGGCTGGGGTGCGCCGTCGGAGACGCTGTGGGAGCTGTGCGAAGGGCTGGAGACGACCGAGGGCATCCTCGACCTGCCCGGCATCTCGATTCCGCGCGGCGGCGGCATCAAGGTGCCGGCGAACCTGGACTTCGCGACGCTGTACTCGGCGACCGGGTTCGTGCAGACGGAGGCCGACTCGGCCGCCGGCATCGAAAAGCCGAGCTACCGGGTGCCCACGGTCGCCTTCGTTGAGACCCGCCTGGAGATCGACGGCGTGCAGATTGAGCAGGACATCGTGCAGAACGCGGTGTGGCCGGAGCTGACCCGTGACGTGGTTCGGCGGGCCATGACCGCCCACGAGCACAAGATCAACGCGCGGATGGTGCAACGCATGGCCACCGCTCCGTCGCAGTCGACGCAGTTCACGCTCACCCTCGGCGGCGACATCGGCGGCGACGAGACGACCACGGCGGTGCTTGGTGCGCTGTCGCTCGCGGCGACCGACTACCGGTACCGGTACCGGATGAGCCGGCGGGCCCTGCTGGAGTGCGTCGTGCCGATGTGGCTGCTCGACTGGATCCGGGCCGACATGGCGCGCCGAGCCGGGGTGAACTACTTCGACGTGACCGACGAGCAGATCACTGCCTGGTTCACGCGGAGGCATCTGCGGCCGCAGTTCATCTACGACTGGCAGGACGGGTACGTCAACGCGGGCGGCGTCGGGTTCGGCGGCACCACCCCGCCGGGCCAGTGGCCGGCCACGGTTGACTTCCTGATCTACGCGCCCGGTACCTGGGTGAAGGGCACGAAACCGATCATCGACCTGTCGGCGGTCTACGACAGCATGAAGCTGAGGGACAACGAGTACATCGCGCTGTTTACCGAGCAGGCGACGCTGCTGGTGAAGCGGTGCTTCGTGTCGTACAAGCTGACCGTGCCGTTGTGTCCGGCCGGCGTTACCGGGCAGACCGTCGCGTTCTCCTGCGCGGCGTCCGAGAGCTGAGCAACCCGCACACGGGGCCGCGCCCGACCGGGTGCGGGCCCCGGTTTCACAGGGAGGTGACGGGGTGACTCAGCCCTTCGTGTACGTCGACGCCCCTGCGGCGACGCCGTACCGGTACGGCCTGTTCTCGGCGGCGGCCGTGGTCGACTCGGTGGACCAGCGCGAGTTCCAGGCCGGTGTGGAGTGGGAGCCGCAGTGCGTTGACGCGCCTGCGCCGACGAACACGGCGGCGGCGTCCGACCCGGACCGGGCGGCGATGGAACTGCCCGACGGGGTGCCGCTGGTGCAGTCCCAGGTGATCCGGCTGTACACGGGCCTAGCCGGGGTGCTGCCGGGCAGGCCGGACCTGCTGGACCGGGCCCGGCGTGCGGTCGGCCTGGTCGAGCAGCAGTCGCTGGAGCACTACGTGTGGACCGGCGATGACGGCACGACGCCGCACCTGGCGGCGGCCAGCACGCCGGTGCTCGCGGGCTCGGAGGTGGCCCCGGTCGCCCTGGAGACGGGCGTGGGGCTGCTGGAGGCGCACCTCGCTGAGAAGGCGGGGGTGCTCGGTGTGCTGTGGGCTCCGCGGTGGACGGCCGGCTGGTTCGTGTCGATGTCGCTGACGCGGCTGGAGGGTCCGCGGCTTGTCGGGCCGCTGGGCAACCCGGTGGTGTTCGCGCAGACGACCGGCGTCGGGCCGGGCGATGCGGTGCCGGAGCCGGGCGAGGCGTGGCTGTATGCGACGGGGCCGGTGATGGTGCGCAGGTCGGCGGTGTTCGTGCCGCGGCTGCCGGAGGCCCTGGACCGCAAGAGCAACGAGGTGTTCGCGGTCGCTGGGCGGTTCTACACGGTGGGGTGGAGCTGCACGGTGGCGGCGGTGAAGGTCAAGCTGCCGGGCGTGCCGGCGTAGGAGGATGAGATGACGCTGATCTACCCGACGGACCGGGAGGACGCTGGGCGGCTGGCGCGGCAGTTGCTTGACGCGGCGGGGCCGGAGCGGCACGACGAGGTGCGGACGAACACGGATGGGGCGTTGGGCCTGGCGTTCGATGTGCCGGACGACATCGCGGACGCGGTTCTCGGCACCGGTGAGGGCCGGGTGGTGCAGCCGAGCCTGGACGCGCTGGCTGGCGCCGAAGCGGACAACGCGTCGACTGAGGGCGGCGAGGAGAGTGCGCTGGCTGAGGTCGGCGGGGAGAGTGCGCCAGCGGATTCCGGTGAGGAAACCGCGCCGGCGGTAGCCGGTGAGGAGAGTGCGCCGGCCGAAGTCGGTGAGGGAGGCGCGTCGGTCGTCGCCGGGGCCGACGTGTCCGAGGTGGACGCCAAGCCGGTGGACGGTTCCTCCCCGCCGCCGGGAAAGGCGGCCCGGTCGCGGTCCTCGCGGAGTCGCTGACCGGCTGACCCCAACGCCTCGGGCTCGCCGCCCCGTCTGGTCCCTTCCCGGGCCGGGCGGGGCGGCGTCTTGTGTGACTCGCTCCACAGCTCATCCATACAAAAACTATGTACTGGCGGAGCGCCTAGCGCATACAATGAATATGTACGCGACGCGCCACCCCACTAGGAGGGACTGAGATGGAGAAGCGGATCAACGAACTGCTCGCGGAGTTCGGAGTCGAGGCTGAGGGAGCCGAGCGGGGCGGCCTGGTCTTCCAGCTGACCGTGCGGCTGGTCGAGGCCGAGCGGGAGCTGGAGCGGCACGCCGCCGAGCTCACCGGGGCGACCGCGAGCGCCGTGGCGACCGCGACGGCGGGCGACCTGCGGACGTCGGTGCGCGGCGACCTGCTGGCCGCCGTGAGCGACAAGGCGGCGGCGGTCGACGCGGCGCTCATGAAGGTGGCCGAGCGGCGGACGGCCCTGGCGTTCGTCGCGGAGAGCGTGAAGGCCAACCGGGCGAGCTGAGTGATGCGACGCGGGCCGGCCGGGGGAAGCCCCGGCCGGCGCGCCGCGACAATCGCTGACCGCGAGACGGGAGAGGGAGACGAGATGACCACGACCATGCGAGCCGAGCTGTTCGAGCAGATCCCGACCGCCGACGAGTGGAAGCCGGTCGCGCTGTCCGAGGTGGAGGACGGCGACGTGGTGTCGTTCGACCTGGCGGCGCTGAGCGAGCGCCGCCGCGAGAGCGTGCCGCGCGTCGACTGGTCCGAGGTGTACGCCGACGCGCACGCCGTGGCGGTGAAGGAGGACCTGGGCGAGAGCGTGCGGCTGTGCTTCTACGACCTGACGCACCCCACGGTGGTGGGCGTGCCCGAGATGCAGGTGCTGCGGCTGCGCTGAGCCGCACCGAGCGCCCCCGTAGCCGACCTGGCTGCGGGGGCGCTGCCGTTCCCGCCGGCGGGAGCCGGCGGCGTTCACGTGGAGGAGAGATGACGAAGACGGTGGCCCGGCGCGCGAACGCCGCGCCGACCGACCCGCGGGAGCACGCGCGGGCGATTGCGGAGGCGGTCGACTACGCGTGGCACAGCCGGTACGGCGGCTCGCGGATCGAGGTGCCGATGAGCGTGGTGGCCGCCCTCGCCCTGGTGGCCCGGGAAGCCGAGGACCCTGACCAACTCGCGGCGCTCGGCGAGACGATGGAGCGCCTGGGCCACGAGGGGTTCGGGCTGCTGGTGCAGCGGCTGTGGTGCGAGTTCGCGATGCTGCGGCCGGACCTGAACCCGCGGACGAAGCACCTGTGGTCGTGGACCGACGAGGAGCCGGACGAGACGGTGCTGCACGCCGTGCAGGCCGTCGGCCAGGCGGCGATCCGCAAGGGGGTGCTGGCGCGGTTCGGGCCGGACGGGTGGGGCGAGACGGACCTGCTCGGGATGCTGCTCCAGACGATGAAGAGCCACGGCGGGCGCAAGGGCATCGGCCAGTTCCTGACGCCGGAGAGCGTGACGCTGTTGCTGGGCAGGATGGTTGCGCCCGACGAGGGCGCGCGGATTCTGGAGCCGTGCGCCGGCACGGGCACGATGCTGCTCGGCGCGGCGCAGGCGATGCGGGAGAACGGGCTCGACCCGACCAGGTGCGAGTGGTGGGCGAACGACATCGACCCGCTGGCGTCGGCGCTGTGCGCGGTGAACCTGCACCTGTGGGGGCTGGGCTGGCGGGTCGTCGTCGGCTGCGGTGACGGGCTGCTGGACCAGTGGATGCACGAGGCCCTGGAGCACCGGCAGATGGCGATCGACGAGGTGCAGCGGGCGTGGCGGATGGCCCGGCAGATCGCGGCGGTGCGGTACGTCCTCGACCTGCCGACGCCTGAGGGCGCGTTGGAGCGGCACATGCGGAAGGCGCGGCCGAAGCCGCCGCCCCCGCCGCCGCCTGCGCCGCCGCCCTCGTCCACATTCGACGCCGAGGCGGCGTACCGGCAGGGTCGCCTGTTCTGACCTGCGGATGTGTGACCTGCTACACAGCCCGAGCGTACATATTATGTGTACGCTCGGGGTCCGATCGCATACAATGTATATGTACGCCATGAAGTCCCCTACGTGGAGGTTGAGATGAGCGACGCAAGGCCCGGCGAGGTGTTCGAGGTGCACGTCGAGGTGCGCGCGGCCGACGGCATGGCCACCGCCAGCCAAATCCTCGCGGTCCTGGAGCAGGCCGGCTTCGAGCTCCACCGAGACGTGGCCGGCGTGTGGCGGAAGAAGGAGCACGGCCCGGCCGAGTTCGAGGGCGTGGCCAAGGCGGCGTAGCGGCCGTCTGGTGGCTGCGTAGGCGGAGCCGGGCGGGTGTCCGGCTCCGGTGCGGAGTCCCTAGCCGGGCTTCAAGCAGTACGGCCGCAAACCGCGAAGGCGGCCGTACGTATCCAGAGCAGAGCCCAGTTCACGTGGAGGTCAACATGGGCAAGCACACGATCAAGAGGGGCCTGCGGGCCGCGGAGTGCCGACCGAACGGCTCCTGCCACGACAGTGAGAACAGGTGCGTGCACTGCGGCGAGCACATCGCGGACCTGCACCAGCCGGACTGCCCGCACGCCGACGAGCCGGCCGACGAGTGCGACTCGCGGCCGCTGGTGGTGTCCCAGGCGGTGATCGAGCTGCGCAGCGAGGACAACGGCGTCGAGGAGGTGCGCCGGGCGGTGGAGGTGCTGCTGCGCGAGGGCTTCGACGTGCGCGGCCCGTCCGTGGCGGTGTTCCGGAAGTCGGACACGGACCACACGCAGGGGTGGGGCGAGTGGATCGGTGTGGTGACGGTCCCGAAGCGCGCCTAGTGGCTGCGTAGGCGGGGCCGGGCTGGTCGCCCGGCCCCGGTGCGGAGTCCCTAGTCGGGTCTCCTGCTGCCCGGCCGCTATTGACGATTGCGGCCGGACAGCGCAAGGTAACTGTCCGAGCAAGACCCGTTCACGTGGAGGTTGACATGGGTCTACGCGCGCTCATTGGCACCGAGGGTGCCGGTGGGTTCTACCGGGCGCGGCACGTCCAGCACGACGCCTGCCCGACGATGATCGTGCCCGCCCTGTCGGCGCTGGTGCACGACCTGATGGGGCACGACGCCCAGGCGGCCGTCGCCGAGCTGATGCGCTCCGACTGGTCGCGGCTGTACGCCCTGCCGGGAACCGGCGTCGCCGGGCACCTGGTCGGTGTGCCGAGCCCCAACGACGGCGAACCGCTGTGCGGCCACATCGCAACCGCGAACGCGGGCGACCGGGAGTGGGCCTACCTGTTCGGCGGTCACCGGCTGCACGTCTACCTGGGGGTGTTCCCCGAGGTCGGGCCGAAGCGGTGGCAGCCGTGGGCGTGCTGGTCGGTGAACGAGCTGCCGACTGTGCGCCTGGACGAGGTGCTGACGGTGCAGAGGCGGGGCTACTCGACGCAGTGGCTGGCGGCCGACCACCGCAAGTACGCCGAGGCGATTCGGGAACGCATGAAGGAGGTGGCGGCGCGATGAACGCGCTGGTGGGACGGCTGGCGCCCGGCGGAAGGTGGTTCCGGGCCCGGCCGGTCGAGTTGGAGGGCCAGCCCAGCTGGACCCTCGCGCAGATGCGGGCGATGTGGGACCGCCGGTTCCAGCGGAACACGGACCGGATGGTGACGACGCTGCTGCGCCGCGACTGGTCGGTGCTGGCCGCCACGGAGTGGCCGGCGTCGGTGACCGAGCACAACCCGCACGAGTGGCGGTACGTGTCGGGCGTCGGCCGGGGCCTGCACCACTGGCAGTGCGGCCGGGCGCTCGTCGCGGGTATCGCGGCTCCGCCGCCCGTCGACGACGCGTGGGCGTACCTGTGGGAGCAGGAGCTGGGGGCGCTGCACGTCTACGCGGCCCGGGGCGGCAGGTGGCACCACCTGGCGACGCTGCCGGCCGACGTGTGGGCCGAGATGACGGAGCAGCTGGTGGTCGATGTGGAGGCCCGCTGGTGCTGGCTGGCCCGGGGAGAGGAGAAGGTGGCATGAGCGAGCCGAGGCAGGGTCAGCCGATCCGGACCGAGGAGCTGGTCCGCCGCGACCAGGTGCTGCTGTTCGGGAAGCTGGTCGAGATCGTCGACGTGCAGTCGGTGCGGGACTTCCCGACGACGGTCAACCTGGTGGTCCGACCGGCCGACGGCGGGCAGCCGAGGGAAACCCTCGTGCCGCGAGGCATGCTGCTGATGGGCTTGCGTCTGGAGCGGACGCTCCAGCTGCGCTGCGCCGGCTGCCCGACGACGACGCCGGTGCGCGTCGACGTGGCGGTGGGTGTGAACGAGCAGCCGCTGTGCGTGGGCTGCCGGGCGCGGACGGTCAAGCCGGTCGGCCCGTGGCTGACCCCGGTGAGGCGCTGATGGACAACGTGCTCAAGGCGTTGATAGCCGACAGCGAGGAAGAACGTCAGAGGCACCTCGACCGGGAGACGTTGCTGTACGCGGTGCAGCGGCGGATCACGTGCGAGCGGACGGGTCGGGTCCTCGACGTCGACACGGCGGTGCTGGTGACCTGGATCAAGGGCGAGCAGCGCAGCGCGTCGGTCCTGACGGGCGCGGCGTGGGACGAGGTGGCCGACGTCGTGCGCGCCAAGGTCGCGGAGATCGGCGCGACGCTGGAGGTGATCGACGGCCGCCAGCTGACCTGACGGTACGGCTGGCACCGTGCCGGCCGGTTTAGGATCGGGGCCGCACCAGCCAGGGTGCGGCCCCGTTCACTGTGGAGGGACCAACATGGAGGCGTTGGCGCGGTTCGAGAGCCACGTAGCCGGACGAAACGCGCGGGTCGCGGTATGGCCCGACCGGATTGAGTGGAGCCAGCCTGGCCGCACGACGGTGGCGAACGTCCTGCTGGTAATCCTCGCGATCTACACGATCGGGATCTCGCTGTTGTTCCGGGCGTGCCGGCCTCGGTTCAAGGAGCAGGGCCGGCAGATGCTCGCCATGCGGTCGGTGCAGTCGGTCGCGGCGCAGCGGGACGGCCTGCACACAGCGGTGGCGGTGGTCGCGGGCGCGTCGACGATCTCGTTCCGGGTGCCGCACGACGCCGCCCCGCAGATCGAGGCGCTGATCCGCGACCTGGTGCTCGGCACCCACCCGGCCGTGCGGCAGTAGCCGCGCGCAGGCAACGCCGAGAGGGCGCTGTGTCCCACCCGGGGCCAGCGCCCTCTCGGCTACGCTGGCGGGGTATTCGCCGCTGGCTGCGGGCCGGGCATGGGACTCTCCTGGTGAGGATGTGCCGATGTCCGCGGTGTGCGACACCCCCGTGAAGGGGAAGATGCTCCGGGCCACCAAGCTCGGGGTGTGCGGAGACCCGATTCTGGGTGCCGGAGGGTGGCCGGTCCACGTCACGTCGAAGGGCTTCATCAGCGTCGAGTACGCCGGTGAGGTCGACGAGGGCGAGGAGATCGACCAGAAGGACGCCAACGGTGATCCGCTTGTGTACGAGCCGGCGCGGCGGCGGATCAAGCTGTACAACGTGACCGTCACCTGCGGGCGGGTCGACCCGGAGCTGTACACGCTGTTCACCGGGATGCCGGTCGTGCTCGACGAGGACGGCAACGCGACCGGCCTGCGAATCACCAGCAAGGTGAACCTCGCCTCGGCGGTAGCCCTGGAGCTGTGGTCGGGCACCCAGCTCAAGAAGTGCCAGCCCGGCGCGGTGCAGCGGCCACGGTTCGGGTACTTCCTGCTGCCGCAGATCATCGACGGGATGATCGGGGACTTCACGATCGAGAACGGGGCGGCGAACTTCACGCTGACCGGCAAGGCGATCGAGAACGCGGGCTGGGGTGTCGGCCCGTACAACGTGTACCTGCGATCGACGGGTGTCGAACCGCTGACGGACCCGATGGGCGACGCCGACCTGCTGCACATGGATTGGACGATGCTGCCGCCCCCGGCGCCGACGTGTGGGCTGACGCCGCGGCCGCCGGACGGCACCCTGGCCGCCGACGCGGACGACGCGACGGGCATGACCGCCGAGTTCACCGCGACGTACGTGCCGGCCCCGCCCGGCGACGAGTACACGGTGGATTGGGGTGACGGCACGTCGGCGGCTGGGCCGGCCGAGGCGGCGTCGGTGAGCCACCAGTACCCGAACCCGGGAACCTACCTGGTGACGGTGACGCACACGGCGTCCGGTGCGCAGCGGTTCCTGTCGTTCATCGCCCCGGCTGCCTGAGGTCGCGGTGACGCAGCCGGCGCGGACCGGCCCGTGCGAATGGACGCTGAACACGGCGTACTGCAAGGGTTGGGACACGATCGACGAGGCGGCCAGGATGGCGGCCACGGACCTCGCCAAAGAGGTGCTGTGGTCACTATCCGGCCGCCGGTACGGGCTGTGCTCGTCGACGGTGCGGCCGTGCCGGCGCGGCACCTACGACGCGTGGCTGCGGCGGGAGCCGTGGCTGACGCTGCCGTACGGCAGCCTGGCAGTGACCTGGTGCGGCTGCGTCGGGTACGGCAGCTGCGAGTGCGTGCCGGCGGCGGCTGAGCTGTCGCTACCCGGCCCGGTCAACGACGTCACCCGGGTGGTGGTGGACGGCGAGGTGGTGCCAGCCGAGGCGTACGTGGTGCAGGACCGGCGGTGGCTGGTCCGCGTCGACGGTGAGAGCTGGCCGTGGACGCAGGACCTGACCCTCGGCGACGACGAGCCGGGAACCTGGGCGGTCACGTACCGGAGGGGCGTGCTGGTGCCACCGGGCGGGCGGATCGCGGCCGGCCAGTACGCCTGCGAGGTGGCGAAGGCGTTGACGAACGACAGCTCCTGCCGGCTGCCGAGGCGGGTGCAGTCGGTGGTGCGGCAAGGTGTGCAGGCGTCGTTCGTGGACCCGTCGCAGCTGTTGAGGGACGGCATGACCGGGCTGCCGGAGGTCGACCAGTGGTTGCGGGTCGTGAACCCGTACCGGTTGCCCCGCGATTCGGTGGTGTGGTCACCGGACCTGGATCGGGGCAGGAGGCGAACGTCGTGACGCAGCCGGAGCTGACCGTCGCCGACGAGGTGGCGTGGCCGGTCGCGGTGCGGCTGCGTGAGCTTGTCGACGAGGCGCTGGCCGACGCGCTCGGCGGCGCCCCGGCGGTGTGTGCGGTGGTGCCGGGCCGGGACGTGGCGATCGACTCGTGCTGCGACGGTCAGGCGTGGGTGCGGATCGTTCGCACCTACCCGGTGCTGCCCGGCGAGTTCCCCGGCGGGCGGGGCACCCCCCTCGACGACGGCGCGGACCCGGGCGCGTTCTGGGCGGTGGAGCTTGGTGCGGGTACCGCCCGGTGCGCGCCGACCATCGACGACACCGGGAACCCGCCGACCGGAGTCGAGTTGGAGCGGTCGGCGGGAGAGCTGGCCGACGACGCCGGCCGGATCCGCCGGGCGGTGCTGTGCGAGCTGCCGAACGTCGAGCAGGTCGAGTCGGTGTGGATCGGCGAGCAGTCCAGCGTCGGCCCGTCCGGCGGCTGCGTCGGCCAGGAGGTGCTGGTCGCGGTGATGACGAACATCTGCGTGTGCGAGGAGGCGTAACCGATGCGGGACGGGCAGACGGTGACGGTGCGGGCGTTGACGGCGATGCCCGGCGTCGCCGACGGGCAGGTGCGCCACGGTGTGGAGTGGACGCCGCAGCTGGCGACGCTGGTCGACGCCGGCCGGTACGAGGTCCTCGACAGCGGGAAGCCGCCGGCGAGCGCGGCGGCCGCCATCGAGGACGTCCCGCTCGTCCCGCCGGCCGGTGACGTCGCCGAGCTGCCGGCCGACAACGGGACGCGGCCTCCGAAGCGGTCCCGGCGGCGCTGATGGCGGTACGCACTGACGTGCGGATCGACCTGAACGCGGGGGAGATCCGCCGGCTGCTGTACGGGCCGGTCGGTCCGGTGGTGCGGTTCATCCGCAGCGTGGCGCGGAAGGTACGGACCAGGGCGGTCCTGACCTGCCCGGTGGACACCGGCCGGCTGCGGACGGCGCACCGCGAGGAGGTTGGGGTGCGGGCCGGCCGGGTGTACGGGTTCGTGGAGAACACGGCCGAGTACGCGGCGGCCGTGCACGACGGCACCGCGGCGCATGTGATCCGGCCCCGGCGGCCGGGTGGGGTGTTGCGGTTTGTGACGGGCGGCCAGGTGGTGTTCACGACGTTGGTGAACCACCCGGGCACTCGGGCGCAGCCGTGGCTGCGGGAAGCGATGGAAGACGTGGCGAGAGCCGAGGGGTTCCGGCTCGTCCGCAGATAGGGAGGACACGATGAGGGAGTTCACGACCAGCGCCAAGACGGCGCAGGCCACCAGCGACGGCAAGAAGCTACCGGACGTCCCATTCAAGCTCGACGACGTGGAGATGGTCTGCCGGGCGCCGAAGGACGCCCAGCTGGCGTACCTGATGGCGGCGGCGTCGTCGTCCCGCACCGAGGCCGACCAGGTGGCGGCGGTGCTCGACTTCTTCGAGCAGACCCTCGACCCGGCCAGCCTGGCTGTGTTCCGGCGGCGGCTGTTGGCCACGACGGACAGTTTCGACTTCTCCGACGCCATGACGATCTTCGAGTACGTGTGCGAGGAGTGGTCGGGCCGCCCTACTGGGTCGGGCAGCGACTCCTGACCCTGGCGGTCAGACGCTGGCCCGAGTTCCACGGCACGATGCTGCTGCGCACCGGCCGGGAGCCGCTGGACCTGCCGCTGCCGTCGCTGCTGGACGTGATCTACGCCTGGTGGGTGGAGGGCGGCACCGAGAAGGACGTCGCCAAGTTCCGGCAGAACCTGGAGGCCCCGCCGAGCGTCGCGGAGCTGGAAGGCCGCGAGGAGTGGTCGGACGAGGAGACCGACGAGTCGTTCGCGCGGGCGCTGGGCGGGATGCGGCGGGCGGTACGCGGATAGCGCGCGAGGGCGACCCCGAGCGGGGTCGCCCTCGGGGTGTCAGCGGAAGTCGCTGTCGCGGAAGGTGGTGCGCGGCGGCGGCAGCGGGGTCCGCTGCGTCGACGTCGGGGCCGGCTCCTCGCCGGCCGGCGCGCTGGCCAGCCACGGCAGGAACCGCTGGAGGAACGCCTCGACGCCGGGCAGCGCGAGGACGCGGGTGATGGCGGCGGCGACGCCGAGAACCTGGGCGACGGCCGGCACGTCGTCGATGCCGCCGGCGACGGCGATGGTCGGCAGCAGCGACAGCAGCGCCACGGTGACAGCGAAGATGGTGCGGACGGTGGCCCGCCACGGGTGGCGGGTCTGGGTCGTAGGGGTCATGGCTGCCCTCCAAGAGAGATGACCTGGGCTTTGAGCTGGGCGTTCTCGACCAGGAGCCGGTCACGCTCAGCGGACACGTCCTTGCGGGTGCGCAGCTCGGCGCGCAGCTGGGCTACCTCGCCCTTGGTTCGGGCCAGCTCCTCCCGGAGCTGGGCGATGGTCAGGTTCGCGGCCGCCATCTGGGTCTCGGCGAGCTGGAGCTTCGTTTCGGCTCCGGCCAGCTGGGCGTCCATGCGGACCAGCAGACGCTCCGCCATCTGGGTCGACTGGTCGGCCAGCGTGATGCGTTCCTTGCGCCGGCCGAACAGCCACGTCACGAGACGGTCGACGACGACGCCCACGATCGACCCGCCGCCGAGCAGCAAGACGATCAGCTCGGGAGTCATCGGCGGCCGATCAGGTGACCGGGTTGGTGAAGGCGGCCGTCCAGGTGTTGACGCCGATGAGCGCGTCCTGGCGGAGACGCTGGTCGCGCTGGAACGCCAGGGCCAGGGCGCGGTACTCGGGCCCGTAGATGCCGTCGTTGCCGTGCTCGCCGAGCCAGCGGCGGCCCTTGCCGACCGACCAGCCGCGCCGGCCGAGCTGGGTGGCCCACTCGCGCAGCCAGGCCCGGTCGGTGCGGCCCCGGAAGTAGCGCTCGTACAGGCCGGACACCGAGTAGTCGGGGCCGGAGGCGGGGCCGAAGTACCAGCCGGCGGGCAAGGGGAACGGGATCGGGGTGCCGGGTGCGGGCTTGCTGCCGGCAGGCGGCTTCGGTGCCGGGGTCGGCTGCCCGACGATGGGCAGACCGGCCTTGAGCCACGAGTAGATCTCGTCGCCGGGACAGGCGGTCGCTCCTCGGTCCTTGTGGCCGAGGAGGGTCAGCTTGCTGCCCTTGCGCCGGTTGGCCTCCTCGTAGAGCCACTTGAAGGAGCGGCGGGCGGCGTCCGAGACGTCCTGGACGTTGGGCTTGTCGGCGCCGATGATGCAGACGCCGATCGCCGGGGTGTTGTGGCCGGCGCAGTGCGCGCCGACTGTCAGCCAGCCTCGACCCTCGAAGATCGCGCCGCTGGTCGACGAGATGAGGAAGTTGTAACCGATGTCCGCCCAGCCCCGCTCCCGCATGTGGAAGTCCTGGATTTGGCGGGGGGTTTGGGTGGCGCTGGCGGCCGAGTAGTGGCCCATGAAGGCGGTCCGCTTCGACCAGGTGGTGACGTCCCGGCCCTCAGGTGGTCGAGCGCCCCATTCGGCGCGGCTGATGATGTCCACTGGTTGTCCTCCCGGCAGCGTCGATCGGCTGTCGGGGGACGGCTCTTACGGTAGCGGGCTGCTGCCGTCTCCGGCGACGTGCATACCGGGACGAGCGCGGCAGGTAGCTATACGGCCGCAATAGCAGACTGCGGCCGTATCAGACGGCCTACGTTGAGGGTGTGGCGCTGGGGCGTGCGTACATCGAGATCATCGGCGACGTAAAGCGGTTCGCGCCGGAGTTACGCAAGGGGCTGACGCAGGCGTTCAAGATCGCCTCGATCGGCACGATCGCGGCGAGCGCGTCGGGAAGCCTCCTCGGCCTGGCCGGCTCTCTGGCGTCGGTCGGCGGCGCGATGTTCGCCCTCCCGGCGGCGGCGCTGGTGGGCCAAGCGGCGATCAGCGCGCTGAAGGTCGCCACCATCGGGCTCGGGGAAGCGTTCGGTGCCGCAGCCGGCGACGACATCGCGAAGTTCGAGGAAGCGATTGCGGAGCTGTCCCCGCAGGCGCAGCGCCTCGCCCGGGAGTTCCGCGACATCTTCCCGGCGCTGATGGACGTGCGAAATGCCGCGCAGGACGCATTCACCGGACAGCTGGTGGGGCAGCTGTCCGCAACGGCGTCGGTGCTGGCGGGACCGCTGCGCTCCGGCCTGGCCGGTGTCGCTGCCGAGTGGGGGCGGGCGGCGCGGGGCGCCCTGGAGTTCTTCCGCGAGACGACCAGCGTTCAGGTGCTCTCCGGGGTTCTGGACACGGCCCGACTGTCGGTGGGGAACCTGGCCACGTCGCTCGGACCCCTGCTGACCGGGTTCCGGGACATCACGGCGGTCGCCCTGCCGTCGATCGCGCGGGTGTCCGAACTGGCCGGCGGGGCGACGGCAAAGTTCGGGGAATGGCTGTCGGCGATGGCGGCCAGCGGCACTGCCGTCGCGGCGATCGAACGCGCGGGCGGAGTGCTGTCGCAGCTGGGCCAGCTGACGGCGAACGTCGGCGCGATCCTCCACCGCGTCCTCCTGGCCGCCAGCGAGGCGGCGACCGGCGGGCTGCTCGCCGGCCTGGTCCAGGCGACCGGCACGCTGCGGGAGTTCTTCGCCACGGCGGAGGGCGGGGCCGCCCTGAGTGGCGTGTTCGGAGCGCTGGGCGCGGTCGCGGCCGGGCTGTCGCCGGTGTTCATGACGCTGATGGGGATCATCGGCGACTCGCTGGTGCCGGCCCTCATGCCGATCGCGCAGGCCATCGTGCCGGCGTTGCAGGCGCTGGCGTCGGCGCTGGTGCCGGCTATCGGTGCCCTTGGCCCGGCCCTCGGGCCGGTGTTCTCCGCGCTGTCGCAGGGCATCCAGGCGCTCGCTCCGGCGCTGGGGCCGATCGGTCAGCTGCTCGCGTCGCTGCTGGTCGCTGTCGCCCCGGTCCTGCCGGTGATCGGGGAGCTGGTGACGCTGCTGGTCGGGCCACTGGCGCAGGCCCTGACCGCGTTGGCTCCGCTGCTCGCGCCGATCGTATCGGCGCTCGGCCCGGTGCTGCTCCAGATCGGGCAGACCCTGACCGCGGTCCTCGGACCGGTCGCCGGGCTGCTGGCCGAGCTGTTTGCGAAGCTCGGTCCGCCGCTCGGCAAGGTCGTCGCCGCCCTCGGCACGGCCCTCGCGCCGATCTTGTCCGCGCTGGGACCGCTGATCGTCCAGGTCGTCGAGGCGCTGATGCCGCTGATCCCGACGATCGTAGGGCTGCTGCCGCCGATGGTGGACATCCTGGTGGCGCTGACGCCGCTGATCGAGCTGATCGCGCAGCTCGCCGCCGTCGCTGTCGCCGTGGCCGCGCCGCTCATCAAGGTCGCGGCCCTGCTGGTGGGGTTCCTCGCCGCGAAGGCGGTCGCGCCGCTGGTGTCGGCGATCGCCTCCGCGATGGCGTGGCTGCTGTCGCCGCTGTCCGGTGTGGCCCGTTGGCTCGCGGACATCGCCGGCTGGCTGACCCGGATCGACTGGAGTGGAGTTGGGTCGGCGATCGGCGGGGCGTTCTCGACGGCGTGGAACGCGGTGAAGGGCTTCTTCGAGTCGATCGGTACGTGGTTCGCGGAACTGCCGGGGAAGATCGGCGCGTTCCTGGCGAGCCTGCCGCAGATGCTGTGGTCGCTGTTCACGTCGGCGGCGACCATGGCGTTGCAGGCCCTGGGCGTCGGCATCGGATTGATCCTCTACGCGGTGACGCAGCTGCCGGGGCAGATCCTTGCCGGCCTCAACAAGCTGCCGGGGCTGCTGCGCAACCTGTTCCACCAGGCGATCGACCTGGCCCGGCAGGCGTTCCGCACCGGCGTCGACGCGGTGGTCAGGTTCGCGGTGGACCTGCCCGGCCGGATCGGTTCGGGGCTGTCCCGGCTGGGCAGCATCATCACGACCGCGTTCCGCAACGCGGTCAGCAGCGGTCGAACGGCGGCCGTGAACGGCTTCAACTCGATCTTGTCGTACATCTCCGGGATCCCCGGCCGGATCTCTGGATACGCCAGCCGGTTCCTGTCCGCGGGCTCCGGGCTGGTGCGGAAGCTCGTCGACGGGCTGCGGAAGGTGCCGTCGCTGGGCAGCATCGCGTCGGCGATCACCGACACGATCCGCCGGCAGCTCAACCGGATCATCGGGGCGATCAACTCCGGCATCGCGAAGGTCGACGCGATGCTGCCCGGGTCGCTGCCCCGGATCCCGATGCTCGCCAACGGCGCGATCCTGCGGGCCCCGACGCTGTTCGTCGGCGGTGAGGCCGGCGACGAGGTGGTCATCCCGCTGACTCGGCCCCGGCGGGCCCGTCAGCTCGCCGAGGAGTCGGGTCTGCTGTCGCTTCTCGCCGGGCAGGCCGACGGCGGCCGGCCGATCACATTCGATCGCGGCGCGATCAGCGTGGTGTTCGAGGGCGTGCTGCCCACCAGGCAGGAGGCGCTGGACGTCGGCCAGGCGGTCGGTGAAGGCGTGTTGCAGACGTTGGCCCGCCGGGACGTGGCCACGACCGTGAGGACGATCTGATGGGCGAGTACAACCCGGACCGGCCGTACGTGCTTGGAATGCAGTGGGCGCCGCTGGTCAAGGATCCGCTGCTGCTCGACGTGGCCACCGAGGTCGGGTACACGTTCCGGGCCGACACCGAGAGCGTGCAGCGGGTTCGGCTGCTGTCGACGTCGCCGCCGCCTGGCCGGCCGACCCGCAAGGAGCTGCTGGTCAACCTGTACCGGGCGGAGAGCGTCGCCGGCGCCGGCCCAGCCCGGAAGCTGGTGATCCCGTGCGCGTCCGGGGAGCTGCTGCCCGGGGCGGCGCTGGCGGGCGGCGCAGCGACCGCCGCCGACGCGGTGAGCAACCCGTCCGACCCGCGGTACATCAGCCTGAGCGGACCGACTGCGGCTGCCCGGTTCTGGTTCCAGACGGCGACCTCGGGTGCGTTGGGCGCCCTGTTCCGCCGGCGGATCCTCGACGTGTCGGTGCTGTACGTGATGACGGGCCCGTTCGCCGAACTGACCCCGGCGGTGACGCTCGGCCTGGAACGGCCTTCGGCGGGTGTGAACTGGCCGATGGACGAGACGCTGACCGGGCCGGCACAGCACACCGGGGTGACGACGGTGCGGCGGTCGCGGCTCGGCGAGCTGAACCCGTGGTGGAGCACCGCGGCGACGCCGCTGACAACGAAGTGGCGGATGCCGTACTCGTACGCGGGCAACGCTTCACCGACGTCCGGGCTGACCGCGTGGGCGACGCCCGGCGGCACGAACATCAACGTGCGCCTCCAGGTCACCGGAGCGGCTGAGGCGGCGATGCAGTTCCAGGTGCACTACCTGGCGTTGGAGGTGACGTACGGGGAGGAGAATCGCGTCGGCGGCGGTGGACTGGACATCTCTGACGGGTCCGGGCAGCAGGGCGGGCTGTACTACGAGATCCCGATGTTCGACATGCTGTCCTACGGGTGGCCGAACGGGCTGTGGCTCGGGAACCGGTACGCGGTGACCGTCGGGCAGGCGTACTCCGGGCAACTGTCGGTCGCGTCGCCGGTGCCGCTCTCGATTGACCGGCTCGGGGCGCTCGACGAGCTGCCGAGCCTGCGCGGGGTTCTGCTGCAGAAGACGGTGCGGGAGGGCGCCGTGTCGACCGTCCAGGCGGTCGCCGAGCTGCCGGCAGTCGTGATGTATCAGGGTGAGCCGCTGCCTGGGGTTGCGGATAGCCGATCCCACGCGTACCTGGCGCAGGCTGTCGGCACTCTTTCCGACCGGCAGCCGCCGGGGGCGGTGGTGCAGCGGATCCCGAACGACGAGGTCGGCACCTACGTGTGGGTGCGGTTCTACGCGAGGCACCTGCCCGGCACCCGCAGCTCGTTGTCCGTCTACCACGGAAACCCGGCCGACCCGTGGATTGGGCTGGGCCCGCGGGCCTCGATCAGCGTGGACGAGTTCGACGCCCTACCCGAGGTGGCCGACGGCTGGCGGGAGGTCACCCTGCGGCTGGAGCCGCCGTACGTCGCCGACGGCGGCGGAGGCGTGACGTGGTGGGTGTTCAGCAGCGGCGCAAACGACGAGTCGCCGTGGCAGGTCCTCGGCGCCGACGCCGAACCGGGCAGCATGGCGGCCAGCACCATCAGCGACACCACATACGGTGGGGCGGTCGCCTACGCGACGATCGACGGCAACGACGACCGCTCGACCGATCTGACGCTGATGCTGGTGCGGGAGATGGACGCGGTGACCGGCCTGGTCGTGGAGCCTGCCGTGCAGCCGCTCACCGTGATCGACGAGCAGTGCGCCCGGCCGGTCGACGGCATCCCGACCGGGCTCCACTACCACCGGCTGTCATGGGATGCGATCAACACCGCGGTGGTTGCGGGCTGGGGCGCCTACGAGGTGCAGCGCCAGGACGACACGATGCCTCCGGACGAGTGGGAGACGATCGCCCAGGTCACCGCGCCGAACATCAACGGCGTGGACGACTACGAGGCCCGGGTCGGTGTCGAGTCGCGGTACCGGATCCGGATGGTGCATCGCCTCGGTGTGCCCGGCCCCTGGTCGGAGCCAGTGGCGGCGACGATCCCCGCTCCCGGCGTGACCGGCACCCGCGTCGATGTGGGCGTGCTGATCCTGACCAGCAACCACCGCCCGGCGGCGAACCTGGCGTACGTGACGAACCGTGACCGCACGGGGAATGAGGAATTCACGTTCCCGGAAGCGGGGCAGGTCGAGCTGCAGGCGATGTTCGGGCGTGACTATCGGGTGGCGATGAGGCCGTTGGAGCGCGGCGGCGTCGAGTTCACCAGGACGGTGCTGGTCAACGCGGCTGCTGTACCTGCGGGGACGCTCGACAAGGGGTTCCGGGGCCTGCGTGACCTGGCCTGGGACACCGTGCCGTACGTGTGCGTGCGAGACGAGATGGACAACCGGTGGCTGGCCACGCTCCTGGTGCCGTCCGGCGCCGTCCGTCGCGACAGGAAGCGCGGGCACATTCAGCTGGCGCAGGTAACCGTCGTTGAGGCGACTGACACGCCGGCGCCGGTCGACGGTGGCCCGCCGCCCTGCGAGGGCTTGCGAGTGGTGGGCAGCCGGTCGTCAGCGGCGGCGGAGGCGGATGACCCGGCCGGGATCGGCTGGTCTCCTGTGGTCGTGGACGACCACTTCGACCGGGACGTGCCGCCGGGCGGGTGGGGCGCAAGCGACGAACCCGGCCTGCCGTGGCAGGTCATTCAGGGCGCAGCGGCGGACGTGTGGGTCGCCGATGGTGCCGGGTCGATCAGCCTGCTGGAGATCCGCAGCGCCAACCCGGACTTTGAGACGGATGTTGCTGGCTGGCAGGTGTTCGGTGGGACGTTTGTGCGGTCGACGGCGCAGGCCCATCAGGGCGCTGGATCGGGCCTGCTCACCCCGGACGGGACCGCCGAGACGGCGAGGGTGCAGAGCCCTCAGGCGTCGGGCGCTGCTGTCGGCCAGGACTGGCGGGCGGTCGCGTGGGTCCGGTGCGCGGTCGCCCGCAATGTCCTGCTGTCGATCAACTGGTTCGACGCGGCCGGCACCTACATCGGAACGTCTACGGGGCCGGCGACGTCCGTCCCGGCGAACACGTGGACGCCGTTGGTGTACACGACGACGGCGACGCTGGCGGGCACTGCGAGGGCCACCTGCAATGTCTCGATGGCGGGCACCCCTCCGGCGTCCCACCTGCTGTACGTGGACGAGGCGGGCATTGGGAGGGCGCCCGCTGACAAGCGGGTGGTGACGGGGCCGAACCTTGCCGACGTTGATGTGGAGGCGCGCTTCCGGGTTTCCGCGATGGCGGTGGGCCAGCCGATCTACGCGTACCTGATGGGCCGGGATGTGAACGGCAGCAGCTACTACCGGGCGCGGCTGGCTCTCCGGCCCAACGGCACGGTCGGTGTGTTGCTGGAGCGGATTGATAACGGTGTGCGGGCGGCCATCGGCTCGGAGGTGACGGCGACGGACTGGCGGGGCGGCGAGGTCACGTACGCGCCTGGTGGGTGGATCCGGCTGCGGTTTCAGATCAGGGGAGCGGTGTTGCGGGCCGCGGCCTGGCCGGACGGCAGCTACTTCCCGGACTGGACGGTTCAGCAGATGGACACCACGTACGCGGATGCCGGACGGACCGGTGTTCGGGGCGGCGTCGCGTCGGGAATCCTGACGTCGGCCGTCCGCTTGGACACCGACGATTACCAGGTTCGTGAGCCGATGGCGAACGTTGACATCCGGGCGGAGGTGCGCACGTCAGGCGACTTGTGGAACGTCGTTGTGGAGCACCTGGCCGACCCCAACCCGGAGTTCATCAGGTCCGGGTGGAGCGTCGACTGGAACGACGCGGATGTGTGCGTCGACGTGTGGGCGGTGGACTACTTCTACGCCTGCGCGCCCATCGAGGAGCTGGGGATAGTGCGCAACCAGCGACGTTGGCTGCGGGCTGTGTACGAGCAGGACGTGGGCGGTGGGGTGGGTCGCGCCACCCTGCTCACGTCGCTGGACGGTGAGACGTGGAGCCAGGTGGCTGTCCTGGAGGACTACCCGGAGCCCCTGAACCTTGACTCCGGCTTCTTCTCGGTGTGGGTGTCCGGCGACGTCACGGTGTCGAGGGTGGAGATCCGCAACGGCGTTGACGGGCCTGTGCTCGTCGCGCCGGACTTCGAGGCGCAGCCGAAGGGCACGCGGGTGTTCGTCGATGCGCGCGGCGCGAGGTGGGAGGTGGACGGTGCTGGCATCTGCGGGACGGGCTGATGTGCTCGACCTGCCCGCCGATGTCGGGCAGCGGTCGCTGTCGTTCCGGTTCGACCTGATCGACGGTCGGACCGGGGTGCGGCGGGGCCCGCTGACGCCGCTGCGGGATACGACGCCGACCCTGGCGCATGACATCACGGGCACGATCGTGCGGCGGGTGTCCGGGCTGGTCCTGGGTGTGAGGGACGCGGCCCGCCTGAATCCGCTGACCGACCGGGTGGCGATCTCGATGGTTGTCGGCGGACAGCAGCGGTCGTACCCGTTGGGGCGCTACATGGTGGGCGACGCCACGGAGCTGGCGACCAGCTCCGGGTCCACCGTGCCGCTGACGTTTTTCGACGAGATGTTCATCGTGGACCAGGAGCTGGAGACAGGCTTCGAAAGCGGCGGGCAGCTGGTCGACCAGGCGATCCAGCGGCTGCTGGAGGCCATGCCGATCGGTGAGCTCCAGGTGGACGCGACGGAGCTGACCTCGGTGAGCGCCTGGTCGCCGGGCAACACGCGAGGCATGGCGCTGCGGGACCTGGCGCGGCAGGGCGGGTACTTCCTGCCGTGGTTCAACCATGCCGGCCGGCTGCGGCTGATGCGGGCTTTCGAACCGGCGAGCCAGCCGCCGACGATCGACCTGGACGCCTCGCGGCGGGTGATCCGAGGATCGGTAGCGCGCGGCTCGGATCTGCTGTCGGCCCCGAATCGGTTCGTGGTGGTCAGCAACGACCCTGGCGAGGAGGCGCTACCGGTGGTCGGTACGTACGACGTGCCGTCGTCGGCGCCGCACTCGATCGCGCGCCGGGGCTTCGTGCTGCCAAGGGTGGTGGAGGCGCAGCTGCCGTCGCAGGTGGCGGCCGACGTGTACGCGCGGACGCTCGGGATTCAGCAGACGGTGTACGAGACGGTGGAGCTGTCGACGCCACTGGACCCGCGGCATGACGGGTATGACGTGGTGCGGTGGGACGGGGTGTTGTGGCTGGAGACGGGTTGGACGATGCCGCTGACCGCCGGCGGGGAGATGCGGCTGACGCTGCGCCGTGCGTACCCGGACACGGGCGGGGATGACCTGTGATCGACCAGCGGATGGCGCACGTGCCGGTGAGGGCGATCGCGGAGGCGGTCCTCGACCGAGTGTTGCAGATGGGGATTACGAGCCGGCTGCGGCCGGCGACGGTGGTCGGCCCGGCAATGGGCGGCGGTTTCCTGGTGGTGATGGACGCGGACACCACGGCGGTGCGGGTCGTGTCGCTGGTGGGGACGCTGCCGAAGGATGCGCGGGTGATGGTGCTGATGACCCCGCCGGCCGGTCACCATGTGGTCGGCTACCTGGGGGTGCCGCCACGGTCGGCGTACCTGGCCGACACCGGGGTGGTCACCAACGAGCTGGCCCTGTCGTACCCGGCGGGCTGGGCGCAGGAAGACAACGCGTACCGGATCGTCGGGTCGCGCATCGAGCTGAACGTGAATGTGCGGCGCACGGGGGCGGCCATCACGGCGACCGCCCTGGGCAACATCACGGACACGTTGATGGTGACGCTGACCGACCCTCAGTTTCGGCCGGCGATGCCGAAGCACCACCTGTTCCGGTCGTCGGTCACCTCCGGGTCGGCGGTGCTGAACACGAACGGGCAGCTGACCTTGCTGGACATGCACTCGACGTCCTCGATCGCGACGAACGACATCGTGCGGGTGTCCATCGACTACCCGTTGCCGCTGGTCTGACGGCCGCCGGAAACAGCGCAGCCCCGGACCGCGAAATCCGGGGCTGCACTGCGTTCACGTGGAGACACCAGCATAGCGGGCGGCTCGCAGATGGGGCAAAGCAACCCGCTGGCGTACATACATTATTGACGCTATGCCCCTCCTCGTTATACAATGTTTCTGTACGCATTGCCCGCTTGTGGAGGAGGTACGGATGAGTAAGCCGCTGCTCGTGGCCTGGGGCCACGAGTTCGTGGACGAGGTGCTGGACGCCCTCGGCCCGGATCTGGAGATGGAGGTTGTGGTCGGCAAGCCGACTGTCGACCAGTGGCGCAACGCGCCGCTCGTGCTGGTCGACGCGCACTGCCGGACGCTGGCGAACGGGATGCCGGCGCACCCGCGGATGGAGGTCGTCGCGCCGGAGGCGCTGTACGGCGATCGGCTGGCCGAGGTGTTCCGCGCCTGGCAGGCCGACTACCCGGACGCGGCTGTGTACGCGCTGCCGCGCGCTGCGGACGGCCTACGCGAGATCGTCGCCACGGCGGCCACTGGCAGGCAGATCGGTGAGGTGCGCATCGGTGTGGTCGGCGGGCACGGCGGTGCCGGCGCGACGACCCTCGCGGTGGCGATCGCGTTGGCGGCCGCCGACGAGGGGCGGCGCACGGTGCTCGTTGACGCCGCCGGTCGTGGTGGCGTCGACGACCGGCTCGGCACCCCGGCGATGTCGCTGCGCGTGGTCGACGCGCCGGACCTGCCGGCGCGGGAGATCGAGCGGACGCCGGCCGAGGTGAAGGTGGTCGACCTGGACCGGGCGCTGGACGGGAGCCAGGTCGACGCCGCCCGGCTGTGCGATGTGGTGCTGCTCGTGGCGAACGTGCAGCGCAACGCGATGGCCAGCCGGCGGGTCGCGCAGCGGCTGGCCGGGGCCGGGGTCCGCTTCGCGGTGATCCCGACGTGGACGGACGACGCGGCGGCGCAGGCGCTGGCCGAGGAGTGCGCGGTGCGGCTCGTGGACGAGGTGCCGCTGGACCCGGCGTCGGTGTTCTCGGACGGCCGGGTGTACCTGATCGGGCAGTGCGACCTGCTCGCCATGGCGCGGGAGTTGCTGCACCGCGCGCCGTCCTTCGTCGCCCGGGTGGCGGCCTAACCATCCCCGGCCGGTGCCGTACATTGACCCTGTACGGCGCGTGGTTGCGGGAGGAGAGGAACGATGAAGGTGAGTCAGGCCAAGCTCAAGCTGGTCGCCCGGCAGGTGTCGGCGCAGCTGATGCAGCCCGGCCCGCTGACGCTGCCGCCGGTGGTGGGGCTCAAGGAGATCGTGCGGATGTTCGGCGTGAAGGACAACACGCCGTACCAGTGGCGATCGAAGGGGATCCTGCCGAAGGAGGACGGCGAGGTCAGCAACAACCCGGTATGGAAGGTCACCACGATCTACCAGTTCGCCGAGGACACGAAGCGGACGATCGTGTGGGATCCGTGGGACGTGCTGGTCGATGACGAGGCCGCATAGCTGTGAGCACTTCCGGAGGCATTGCGGCCGTACAGACCGGGTGTAGGGTGCCGGAAAACGTATCGACCCCGCCAGGCGGTCATCTGGCGGGGCCGAGGAGTAACCCGGAACAGAGAACGGGTCGCACGCGCATCGTACGCCAGTTCGGGCGGCGGTGCGCTGGCGGCGCTGCACAGAGAGGCCGCCTGCATGGTGGACCGGTGGACGGTCGAGCGCGCGGTGAGGCACGAGCTATGCACGCTCGACCCTCCTGGCCGGCAGCTCGTCCTGACGCTGCTCACGTGGTCCGATGCGGCCACGGCGGTGATCCCCGAGCAGTTCACGCCGAGCCTGACCGACTTGCAGAAGGCGACCGGGCTCGCCCGGTCGTCGGTCGCGAAGTGGCTCAACCTGCTGGAAGGCAAGGACGGCGAGGGCGGGGAGGAGCGCCCAGAGAACAAGTGGGTGTGGCGCGAGCGGCCGACGGTCGCGGACGCCCGACGCAAGAAGGCCCGGACGGTCTACCGCATGGGAGTGCCGCCCGATCTCTTGCGTCGACTGACCGAGCTGGGCGTAGTTGGTCCGCGTGCCGGACCAGCCGCGTCCGGATCGTCCGGGTTCGGTAGTCCGGTGGGCGGACCAGTGAAGGGCACGTCTGGTTCGACACGCGGACTAGAGCTAGTCCGTCACCCGGACCGAGTTGGTCCGCCACACGGACGCAAGACATACAGGGAACAAGAAACGGTTGGGCGCCGCGCCGCGAACGGCGACCACCGGTACGTCGAGGGGCCCAACGGCAGGTGCTCCCATCCCGGGTGCGACCGGTCGGCCCCGCTGCACGGCCCGAACCTGCGGGCCGTGTCTGAACAGGACAGGAGAGTGATCGGGGAGTGAGGGTGCACCTCGTGCCGATCGACGTCGCGCAGTGCGCGACGTGCGGCGGCGAGCTGGTCCCCGCTGGGGACGACTGGCGGCACCCGGTGCAGGGCGACTGCACCGAGCTGGGTACTCCGGTGATCTGCCGGACCGGCGACTGTGGCCTGCCGGCCGCCGTGGGCAGCGAGGTCTGCCTGGGTTGCTCTGGCGCTCTTTCGTCGCCCGAAGGTGTACGGCTACGGTCGCCCAATGCGGCCGTATAGATTCTATGTAGGTTCGTTCACGTGGAAAGGAACGAGATGAGTTCACGGTTCATGCCGGCGACCCGGAAGAAGGCGAAGGCGCGTATCGCGCTCGCCGGGCCGAGCGGGGCGGGGAAGACCCTGACCGGCCTCAAGCTGCTGTACACGCTGACCGGCGCGCAGACGATCGCGGATGGCCTGGAGCGGATCGCGTTCGTCGACACCGAGCGGGACTCGGCCGACAAGTACGCGGTCAACCCGGAGCTGCCGGGCGTCGGCGACATGACGCCCGAGGAGGCCGGCGGGTACGGCTTCCAAAAGTTCTCCCCGGTGCGGTACGACCCGCGGCAGCTTATCGAGCTGATCGACGAGGCGGCCCTGGCGGGCTTCACGGGCTTCATGCTCGACTCGGCGTCGCACTACTGGTTCGGGCCGGGCGGCATCTTGGAGCTGGTCGACCTGTTCGCCCGCAACCACGGCGGCCGGTCGATGGACGGGTGGAAGGACGTGCGCCCGATCGAGCGGGCGTACATCGAGGCGCTGATGAGCTTCCCTGGGCACGTCGTGGTGTGCCTCCGGTCGAAGCAGAAGTACGAGATCACCGAGGGCGCGGACGGCAAGAAGCAGGTGTCCAAGCTGGGCATGCAGCCCGACCAGCGCGACGGCCTGGAGTACGAGTTCGACCTGGTGGGCGATATCGACCAGGACCACTACCTGCGGGTCACGAAGAGCCGGTGCGACGCGCTGGCCGACCAGGTGATCCACAAGCCGGGCGCGGAGCTGGGCCACCAGCTGCTCGACTGGCTCGACAACGGCGAGCCGCCGAAGGACGTCGACTGGCCGAAGGCCCTCGCGGCGTGCGCGTCGCGGGAGGACCTGTCGGTGCTGTGGCAGCGGGCACAGCGGCTCGGCAAGACGCAGAAGCTGCGGGACGTTTTCAACATGCGGGGTGCGGAGATCGCCGCCGCGCGGCGTGCCGCCGAGGCACCGGGGTCGCAGCTCGCCAACGCGGTGACCGAGGCGGCCGGTGCGCGTGCGGCCGACCCGGACGCCTCCGAGGCGGCCGCCGCTCAGCACGCCCGCGACGCCGGGCAGATGGCGGCGGCCGGTAGCCGGCAGCCGGAGACGGCGGGAGCGGGGCGGTGATGGGTCCACAGCAGCGTGCCATGCGGGCGGCGGTGCTCAAGGCGCTGCTCGACGAGGTGAAGAAGGCGTACGACGCGGCGCGGACCGAGGCCGACAGCGGCATGGTCGGCCTGAACCACTCGTTCGGTGTGACGACGATCGAGGTGCGGCTGCCGGGCTACGACAGCGCCGTGGCGCAGGTGACGCTCAACGAGCCGAAGACGGGCTTCGTGGTCGAGGAGGCCGGGCTGCTGGCCTACTGCAAGGCGGAGCACCCAACCGAGGTGCAGGCGACCGTCCCGGAGCCGGTGGAGTCGGTGCGGCCGGCGTTCCGCAAGGCGCTGCTCGGCCGGCTGCGGGTCGAGCGGGACGGCACCGTGGTCGACGGCGAGACGGGCCGGGTCCTCGACTTCGTGAAGGTCGCGGAGCCGGGCCCGCCGTCGACGACGCTGACGTTCAAGAAGGGCGGACGTGAGGAGGTGGCGGCGGCCTACCGGGACGGTCGGCTGGCGCTGCCCGAGCTGCTGGCGCTGCCGGCGGCACGGCAGGAGTGAGCGGTGCGGGGCCGGGCGAGGAGCGATCTTCACCTGGTCCCGCTCCACATCGGAGGTCGGGAGGTGGAGCGGTGGCGATCGACGCGAGCCTGGTGCGTGACGGCCTGGTCGACGTCGACGCGTTCACTGCGGTCGCCGAGGGCGGGCCGGTGGGGGTGTGCGACGGCTGCGGCGGCCTGCTCGACGGGTCGGCGCAGGACGGCGGCGGCCTGGTGTGGCTGACGACCCGGTGCCGGGCGTGCGGCGCGGAGCGGACCGCGCCGGGCGGCCGGTGTCGGCCCCGGCCTGCGGGCTGGCGGCCGGCCCCCCGGGCGTGGGTGTTGGAAGCGGCGGCCGAGTTGGAGGCGCGGCGGCTGGGCGAGCGGCCCGCGCAGGACTAGCAGGTTCCGCCCGCCCACAGCTCGTCTCAGCGGGCGTCGGTCATCTCCTTACCCCACTACCCGATTGGCGGCGTTCGGCGATCTCCGTGGAGGGGCGGCGTCGATGCTCGTGTGACCTGTCACGCGGCCCATGGCATACATAGAACCTGTACGCCGGGATGGCCGTCCGCCTACAATGAATATGTACGTACTGCCCCATCCTGAGAAGGAGAAGCACATGCTTCCCGGGGCGGCCTCGACCTGTTGGAGGAGAACGAGTGGACATATTGGAGTTCCTGGGCCGGACCGACCCGGAGTCGCCGCCGCCCCGCACGACCGTGGAGATCACGGTGTGCCTGCCGGCGTCCGTGGCCGGCGACGAGTGGACGCCGTGGTGCCTCGGCTGCGGCCGGGACATCGCCGACGGCCAGGTGGCGGTGAAGCTCGGCGGGCTGCGGATGCACGAGGGATGCGCGCGGCAGCGCCTCGACCCGGCATTCCCGCGTGCCGCCTGGATTGCCGTCGCCGAGCACATCGCGGCAGCGCCGAGCCGGCACCGCGCGGCGACGGTCCGCGCGGCACTGTGGACGCTGGCGGCACTGCTGCGCGAGGCCGGCGCCAACGAGGCGGCCGGGTAGGCGCCGGCAATGGTTCACGTGGAGAAGACTGCCGACCTGCCGGAGCGGCCGAGCAAGGGCGCGTGGGTGGTTGCCTGGTCGGCATTCGCTGCCGGCATCGGCGCGTCGCTGGCGGCGAACATCGCGCACGCTGGGGACGGCATCGGGGCGAAGTTCGTTGCCGGCTGGCCGCCCCTCGCGCTGCTGCTGTGCTCCGAGGTCATGATGCGGGTGCCGGCACCGCGGCACCCGCTGGTGAGAGCCGTGCAGATCGTCGGCACGGTGATCGTTGCCGGCGTCGCTGCCGTGGCGAGCTTCCGGCACATGAAGGCCCTGGCCCTGTCGTACGGCGAGGACAGCCTGACGGCTAGCACCCTGCCGCTGTCCGTCGACGGCCTGGCGCTGGTGGCGTCCATCGGGCTGGTGGTGCTCGCGCAGCAGCGGCGTGCGGCGGTCGCCGCCGAGCGCGCTGCCGCCCTGCCGCTGGCCCCGCCGCCTGCCGAGCCGGTGCCGGTGCCTGAGCCGGTGCCGCCCTCGCCCCCGGCGCCGGAGCCGGCCCGCGTGCCGTTGCCGCGTATGGAGCCGGTGGTGCCGCCGGAGCCGTGGCCGAACCGGCAGCAGCAGGAGCTGCCGCTGCCGCCGCCCGACCCGGCGCCGCTGCCGCCGCCGCCCGACCGGGCGCCGGTGCCGCCCGACGCGGCAACGGAGGAACTGTGGGCTGCCGCGCGGAAGGCGTGGAAGGAGTCCTCGGCCACCGGCCAGCCGCTGACGGGCAAGGCCCTCGGCCAGAAGTTCGGCCGGGGCGAGCGGTGGGGCCGGGACCGCATCGCGGAGGCGAAGGCGGAGCTCCAGGCCGAGCAAGCTGCCGGCGACGTCGCCGGTGAACCCGACCAGCAGGACAACCCGGTGCCGGCCGGCGCCGGGGTCGCGTAGAGGAGGAGAGCTGGATGGTGGTGTCGATGGCGATGATCGCCGCCGAGCGGGCGACGGCATTCCCGGAGAGCCCGTACGCCTGGGTGCTGACCCGGGACCGGGCTTACGAACTGCACGGCGGCGAGTCGGAGGTCGGGACGGCCGGCCCGGCGCAGGCAACGGACGAGATGGTGGCCCGGGCCCGGACCGAGGGCCGACGCTTCCGGCTGCTCGACGAGGGAGACGTCGACGCCGGCGTGGTCGCGGACGGTAAGCCGGTCGACCCGGGCGAGCGCGGTGTCGTGTACGAAGGGCTGATCTGGACGGCGGGCGAGCCGGGCGGCGGCGAGGACTTCGGGCCGCTGGACGACTTCGGGCAGCCGAACTACGGGTGCACCGAGATTCAGTACCTCGACAGCGACAAGTGGGTTTCTCTGTAGTGGTAAACGGTACGGCCGCAATGGTTGAATGTGACCGGCCTTGCCTGGGGTGGCGGGGCCGGTTGCGGCACCGGTCAGGAGCACAGTCGGGGGACGGTAGACCCTGGCCGGTTCCGTAACCGACCAAAACGCGAGCAAACAGCCCGGGACCTCCCAAGTAGGTCCCGGGCTGCTTGCGTGGCGGTTACTGGCCGTCAGTGCGTACCTGTACAGTGTCGCCGACGCGACAGCGATGCTCCGGTAACTCATACGTACCTGTGGGTAGCACAGTGCGATGAGGCACTGCTAGCTTATAGGCGAGCCTGGATCGGGCTCGCCTACTCCCGGTCGTGCTGCCAGTAATGGTGGGTGACCGGGCGGCACGGGAGGCGTCGCAAGCGTCGACCAAGGGCGACAGGAAGCGGCGGAGGCGCGGGGGTCAACAAGTGCGGTGCTACGGATACGACGAGACGGGGCGCGAGGTCATCGAGCCCGAGGCCGCAGTTATCCGCGAGGTGGTGCGGCGAGCCCTGGCAGGGGAGAGCCTGCGCTCGATTGTCGCCGACCTGCGCCGACGCGAGGTCATGACGTCGGCCGGTCGTCCGTGGACGCAGCAGTCGCTGTCTCGACTGCTCCGCAACCCGCGGCTGGCGGGCCTGCGCACATACAAAGGTGAGGTCGTTGGCAAGGGCCAGTGGGACCGGATCATCGACCAGGCCACGCACCGGAAGCTGCTGGAACTGCTGGACGCCCCTGAGCGGAAGCAGCCGGGCGCGACGAACGTACGGAAGTACCTGCTCAGCGGTGGTTTCTTAGTGTGCGGGTACCCGCTGGAGGGCGAGGGCGACGAGGCGCATCGCTGCGGGAAGTGGCTGTACACGCAGCCGAGCAACTCCGGCAAGCGCGGGTATGTGTGCCGGTCGGGCAGTCCCAGCTACGGGTGCGGCCGTATTCGTATCGCGGCCGCCAGCCTGGAGGAGGAGGTCGCCGCCCGGGCGCTGGCGCGGCTGGCTTCCCCGAAGGTCCGTGCGCGTCTGGCGGCAGCGGTGGGTAAGGCGTCCCTGGGTGATGAGGACATTGAGCAAGCGTTGAAGGCGATTGACGAGCGGCTGGTGGAGGCTGGCCAGGAGTACGCGCGACGGCAGATCAGTCTGGTGACGCTCAAGGCCATTGAGGAGGAGGCGAAACAGGAGCGTAAGAGTCTGCGAGAAGCGCAGGCTCAGGCGGCGCGGCTGCGGACGCTGCCGGCGACCACCCCGGAGGGCTTGGCTGAGTGGTGGGTGGACGCGCCACTGGAGCGGCGCCGCGAGCTTCTTGCGCTGGTGCTGGACCGGATTGTCGTGCGGCCAGCCACGCGGCCCGGAGCGACGCACCTCGATGCGGATCGGCTAGAGTTCGTCTGGAAGTAGAGCCTTGTCACGCCCGAAACGTTTGTGCTGAGGGGGTACGAACTCCCGTTCGTTCGGGTGTAAGTGGTCGGCCTGTTGGCCAGTTTGCCCTGTTGCGCCTTGTGTCGGAAAGGCTACGATCCCTGTCACTCGCTTTCTTAACAGCGGCTTAAGCCTCTGTGGGGGTGTGGGGTCGCAGTGCCATGGCTGGCACATCGAGGCAGGAACGGGGGGAGAACAACGTGCCGCGCAGGCGCAAGATCGAGATCCTGGCATTGGCTCAGCGGATCGAGGCCGAGGTGGCGTCCGGGCGTGTTGATGATGTCGACATGAGCGACGAGCAGGTGCAAAAAGTTGCAGGGTTGCTGGTACCGCCATGTCCGACGCCGCCGGTGCTTCCTGTTCGCGCGGGTCAGAAGGTCGGTCGGTGGATGACGCGGAGTGCCGCTGTTGTTGTCGAGCTGCCACTCGCGCTCTCGATGACGACGTGGGCGCCGTTCGTCTCCTAGGCGGACCTCGTACATAAAACATTGACGGCAAGATCGTCTTTCGCATACAATGAACATGTACGACAAGCGTACAACGTTCACTGTGGAGGAAGACGATGGTTGCCACGACGGTCAAGAGGCCGGCCCTGCGGACCATTTCCGTCAGCAAGATCGAGGCGGACCCGGACCAGCCCCGCAAGCTGTTCACCGAGGAGGAGCTGACCGAGCTGGCAGCCTCGATGGCGAAGCTCGGTCAGCTCCAGCCGATCGCCGTCCGCAAGACGAGCAAGCCGGGCCACTACCGCCTGGTCGTTGGCGAGCGGCGGTGGCGGGCCGCCCAGCAGGGCGGCATCGAGACGCTGGCCGCGATGGTCTGGGAGATGGACGACGAGGCGGCGTTCATCGCGCAGGTCGCCGAGAACGTCAACCGGCAAGACATGACGCCGATGGAGGAAGCCGCCGCGTACGCGCGCCTCGCCGACGCCGGCTGGGAGACGCGGGCGATCGCCGAGCTGTTCGGCAAGAGCGAGCCGTACATCGGCTGGCGGATCGACCTGCTCGGCCTCATCGACGACGCGAAGCAGCTCGTCGCCAGGGGGCAGTTGCAGGTCGGTGTCGCCTGGTACGTGTGCCGGCTGTCGCCCGACCAGCAGCGGCGGTTCCTGGTGAAGTGGGCGCGCGGCGAGTTCTCGTCGGCACGGGACGCGGAGGCGTTCGCCAAGGCGTGCAAGACGGCCGAGGAGCAGGCCGAGTTCTTCCAGATCGACAAGGGAGAGCACGACGAGGAGGCGCAAGCCGAGGTGGTCGCCAAGCGGAAGAAGGTCGTCAGCAAGATCGAGGGGCTGGAGGCGGCCGGGAAAATCCTGCACGAGCTGGCGCAGATGGACGCGGAGGAACTGGCGCGACTGCTCGCCGGGGCCGAGGGTGGCGTGGCCGGGCACCGGCAGCGCGTCGACGACCTTCGGGCGCTGGCGAGCAAGGTGTCGTCGAAGCTGCGCAAGGCGCAGGCGTTGGCCGCCGCCGTCACCGTCGAGCTGGACCCGGAGGCCGTCGCGGTGGTCCCGGCGGAGGTCGTCGACGTGACGTCGGTCGGTCCGATCAAGGTGGACCCGAACTGCGAGTGGGAGGGCCACGCCGACGCGGTGCAGGAGGTCGGGTTCTGCTCGGTGTGCCAGCACTGAGCGAAGCAGGGTGCGGCGCCCCACGCGATGTGCGCGGGGCGCTCGCGCCGTCCGGCGAGACCTGTCCCCGTGCCGGGCGAGTGCGTATGCTCCCGGCGTGGAGGCTCGGCATGGCAGTGAGCTGTGCGGCCGCAGTTTGACCGTAGTATCCGACTAGGATACAATGTTTATGTATAACCCTCGGTTGTTGGAGGCGATCGGCGCGTGCAGTCTGGTCACGGTCCTGTGGGCCTGGCCCCTGCCGCACGAGCTGGCCGCACTCCAGCAGGCGATGCGACAAGCGCAGGCTGAGCTTTACCAGCAAGCGCGGATGCTGAACGCGGTCCCGCTCGGGCCGGCGACCTACCGGGTCGCACTCCGGGCGGTGTTCGACACCCACGTCGGCCCGGCGCTCGTCGCGGAAGTCAAGGCAGCTCGACTGCCGGAGGAGTCGAACAGAGAGGGGACCACTGTGCCCGCAAGGTGTACGGCCGCAATGAAGAACTGCGGCCATGGATCGAGGCGAGGAGGGGTCGCGTGAGGTCGATCGAGGAGATCGAGGAGGAGGCCCGCCAGGTCAAGGCGGCCCTGCCCGGCTACATCGCGGTTCGCGACCTGGCCACCGCAGCGCTGACCGGGATGGCGGCAGACCTCGGGCTGGAATTGGGGGAGCGGGACACCCGCGACCTGGCCAACGCCGTGGTCGACGCGATCCACAAGGCAGCCGAGCTCCAAGGCATCTCGTTCGCCTGCACCGTCGCCGACATGGAGGTGGCCGCCAACGACCGGTGGCTGCTCAAGCCGGCGAGGGCGGAGGCCAAGAGCGACCCTGACGCGCGCAAGACGCTGCCCTATCTGGAGCAATACGCCGAAGGCGTCAAGAAGGTACGCAACGAGCTGGTTGAGCGGCTGGCCCGGGTCGGTCGCCAGTGGATGGCGGAGCGGCGGCCTGCGGCGGTCGCGGCGATGCCTCCGGCCGAGGCCCGAGCCGAGACGAAGGCGGCGGCGTGACCGCGCCCGTCGTCGCCGTGCCGCAGCTCGACTCTGAGCAGGCCGCCCGGATCCGGGCGGCATGGGAGCAGCTGAGCCGGCAGTTCGCCGAAGCCTTCGAGGCGCTGCGGAAGCTGTTCGGCCAGATCGGCGCCGCCCTCCGTCGCGCCCTTGCCCCGCTAGTCCGCCTGGCGGACCAGCGGCGGGTGCGGCTGCGGGTGATGCACCTGGCGTACCGGCGGCGGATGCGCCACCGGCGGCGACGGGCGCGGTAGTGGCCGGCACAGAAGCAGGAACGGCGCGGGACCGGGCGTTGGCCCGGGCCCGCGCCGCCCGGCGCGAGACGGGAGCCGAGCTGCCCCCGCGACGCAGCCGGCCGTCCGCACCGCGGCCGCCAGCCGCCGAGCCGGTCACCGACAGCGTGGCGGCCCTGGCCACCCGATACCTCATCGACGGCTACCCGCCGGACGACGTGGCCGAGCGGTTCGGGGTCAACCGCGGCTGGTGCCGGGCGATCGCCGCCCGGCTACGAGGGAGGAGGTAGCCGATGCCTGACCAGGTGCCGGCCAGCCCTGACGAAGAACCCGTCGAATGCGAGGACTGCGGGCGTCCGCTGCGGACGGCGCGCGCCCGCATGGAACGGGTGGGACCGAAGTGCCGCCGCAAGCGGCTGGAAGCGATGGGAGGACCAGCATGGCGACGCTCGTCAGGCTCGGGGGCCAGCTGATTACGCCGATGGTGGAGGCGAAGGCGGTCCTGCCGCTTCCGCTGCCGCCGGACGCCGCGCCGGCCGGCGACAGCGAGGTCATCGAGCTGGAGCTGCTGACCATCCAGGGCCCCCCGTCGGTGGTCGCGTCCGCGCTGGACGCCCTGGCTTCGCACCTGGACGACCTGATCCCGACGATCGGGAAGCTCTACGACGACCACCATGCAGAACCCAATGGGGGATGAGTTGCAGCTGTCCACGAACCGCTACCAGCGGTTCCAACCCGACCAGGGGGCGCCGGTCCGTACGACCGTCGGCGCTCCCCGGTTCCCGTTGCCGTACGACCTGGCCGGGTTCGCGCGGCTCCTCGCGCCGACCTACGGAATGCTCAAGATGGCCGAGGGTCCGTACCGGCACATCTATCTGGAGCGGCTGGAAGCCGCCGGCGTTGACCTGATCTCCGAGCAGCTTGCCGAGATCGCCGACTACGCCGGTACCGATCGGCTCGTCCTGCTCTGCTTCTGCGACCTGTCTGCGCCGCCGCCGGACAACTGGTGCCACCGGCGCATGTTCGCCGCCTGGTGGGAAGACCAGACCGGCCGAGCGGTGCCCGAGCTGGGCGAGCGGCGCGAACCGCCCGCCCTGACCTTGTTCTGACCAAGTGGAGTTCACGTGGAAATGACTCTTGACCGGCCGCCCGCTGAGACGGGCCCACCCCTCGACCTCGACATCGACCTGCAACCCGGCGAGTCCGGGTACTTCTCCGGCGAGTGGCTGGAGTATCCGTACGACGGCGGCCGCCGCTTCGAGTCGGCGTACGCCGGCACGCTGATCCGCCGCTGGAACGGCTGGGCGGTGTGGGAGTGCACCCGAGAGGTTGCTGAGGCGATCGTCGTCGACCAGGAGGCGGAGCGCCGGCACCTGCGCGCGACCCTCCGGGCGCGGGGCATCGCCGAGCCGAAGCTGACCAGGATGGTCGACGCCGACGTTCCCGAGATGCGGTGGGACGGCGACGTGATTGTGGTCGACCGGCGTCCGTACGGCGAGGACGAGCCGGAGCTACGGATCGTGCCCGACGAGCGCGGCATGTACGTGGTGATGGGCGGCAACTGGACGTGGGAGGAAGTCCCGGTCGACGCCGCCGACACCGTGCACGGGTCCGTGGAACTGTAGCCGTATAGGTGGGGGCCGGTCCGTGGGGCCGGCCCCTTCCGCTTGGGCAAGATCAACGGTGATCCCGGCGGGATAACGGGCGGGAACAACGGGCTACAAGCGGCTACAACGGGGCACGAGTAGACACAAGCTGAGCAGGGTCGATAGGATCGCCGCAGGTCAGCGACCCGAGCCGTGGGGGTTCAAGTCCCCCCTCGGACACGAACCAAATCCCAACGGTGTTCGCCAAGATCAATTCTGGCGGACACCGTTTGTGTTTCTGCGGAGTACGTCAGCCTCAGCCGTAGGCTTCGGTACAGGTCGAGCTTGTCTTCGGGTTCTGCCTCCTCCAGCGCCGCAGCGATGTTGCCCAGCTCGGCGATCAGCGAGGCGATGTCCTCGGCGGTCATTGAGTCGATGGGGTCGGACTCGGGTGCAGCGGGGCGGCTTGCCAGCGCGTTGTCGCGCTGCTGTTCAGCTTCGGCGATCCAGCCCGCCACGACCGCGGGGCTGGCTCCCTCGTCGAGAGCCTGTCTGTAGCGAGCGATCTTCTTGTCGAACTCCGCGGTGATGTCACCAGCGGCCTGTTGCCGTGGAATCGCCGGCCGGACCTCTGCGCCGAGCTGGCGGGCCAACAGCTCGATCGTCTGATCGCGTCGTGAGGGGTCGAAAGCGGAGGCGATCCAGTGGTCGATCGGGCCGATTACCTGGTCTTCGCGCATGATCACGTTCTTGGGGTGATCGACACGGTTGGCCAGGGCGTAGTCGGAGGGGTAGCGGCACCGGTAGTAGGCGACGCCGTGGGAGTGCTGGCCCTGCATACGGCGCTGGCACACCGAGCAGTAGATGAGGCTCTTGAAGACATACGGATGCCGTGTGCGGTGTGGCTTGTGGGTGGCGGGCTTGTGCGCCCGCGACCCGAGCAGTTCGCGAGCGGCGTTGAAGACCTCGTCACTGACGAGAGGTTCGTGGACGACCTCCTGTGAGGTGATCCACTTGTCTCGCGGGTTCCACCGCATGACCGGCATGTGCCCCAGTGCCACATCATCCACGTCTACGAGCACCTCATCGGTGCGCTGCTTGTTCCAGACCTGCCTGCCGGTGTAGCGGGGGTTCGTGAGGATCACGCGGACGGCGCTCTTCGCCCAGGCGCGACCGTCACGGTGAGGGTTGCGCTGCTGGTCGTAGGCCGAGGGAGAGAGGATTCCCTCGCTGGTCAGGGCCTCCGCGATGGCGAAGATCCCGTTTCCGTTGAGGAAGTCGCGGAAGATGCGTTGCACGACGGGGGCGGTCTGTAGGTCTGGCGTAAGGCCGTGCAGACGTTTGCCATCGGCCGCCTTCTGCGGATTCGGATGCGGACCAAGATCCTTGAGCGTGTAGCCGTACGGTGGGCGTCCGCCGAGGTAGCGGCCCTGCATGAGTGCCTGGGTGGCCATGGCGCTGCGGACCCGCACCTTCACGCGGGTCCGCTCGCCCTTACTCATGCCACCGAAGACCGACATCACCAGGTCATGGGCCTCGTTGTCCGGATCGATAGGTCCGCCGACCTCGGGCACCCACAGCCTGACGCCGAAGTGGGCGAAGACCGGAACAGTCAGGCTGTACTGGTTGCCGTAGAAGGCGCGATGGGGTTCCCCAATCACCACGTTGTCGAAACCTCGGTTCGGGTCTCTGAGAGCAGCCAGGAGCCGACTCGCTTCCGGACGACGAGGCCAGGGAATCGAGCGGCTGTCGCCAACATCGAAGAAGCTGGTGACAATCTCTCCGCCGACGGGCTTGACGAGATTCTCGGCGAGCATGAACTGCCAGTTGTAGGAAGACTCTGGATCCTGATTATCTTCTGTAGAGACTCGCCCGTAAAAAGCGAAGCAATGCGAGTGGCATGATCGTCCGATGAGTTGATGCGTGTTCACAAAGGCTCCATTGTGTTAGGCGTCCTTAGCTCTCTGTGCCGGTCGCGGACCTTCAGCAGCAGCCGAAGCAGCGCCTTAGTGGCAGGTGCATCGAATGTGGGTGGTGCATCGGGCAGCGTTACCGACGGGCCGGCCGAATGGCGTTGTGACCCGCCTACATTGTAGTTGTCGTTGGCTGATCCATGCTGTTCTGATTCGCTATTCAGCACTGTTCCCCAAATGGAACCGGCGGCGCTCTCGCGCCGGATGATTTGGCCATGGGGACCTCCATTCGCTTTCGAAGCGGGTGCAAAAAAGAGTCCATCGAACGGTGCTCGATGGACGGAAGATAATTCGTCTCTTCTGGCTACCGTGCGCACCATCCGGCACTGGCTGCACTGGTCCAACAGGTGACGTTTACGCCAAGACCGGCCACGACCGCCGCCGAGGCCACGCCGAACCTCCAGCCTGTCTACGTAGGAATCCCAGGCTGGACAGGCTGACCCTGTAGCGGACGAGGCTTGGGAGGTCGTACCGGGTGTCGGGGTCGGCCCACGTCCCGGCGAGCAGGGCCGTAAGACCCTCGCCGTGGTGATCACCGCCGGGCAACGCGGAGACGGTTTCGTAGGCAGTGGTGCAAGCAGCCGAGGAGCCGACGGGTGCTACGGCAGGTAGGACAGCCTGAGTGCAGGGCGGTCTGCTGGCGGGCTCCCCTTCTTACTCCCCTTCTTACTCCTGTTCTTACTCCTGCGGCGGAGGCCGGTCGCCGCCGTGGTGCTGGTTGCCGATGAGTCGGTGGAGGGCTGTCCGGTGTAGAGGGAAGGCGAGTCGGAGGGTGTGGGCGGTGAGGTGGATGGCCCACCAGGTGAGGGCGATGAGGTAGCCGGTGATGAGGGCGCCGTGGGCGGGCCAGGTGACGACGAGGGCGTAGCCGATGGCGAGGCCGGTGGCGGTGATGATGCGGATGGTGCGGATGCGGGTGAGGGTGAGTGCGGTGGCGATGCCGATGAGGGCGGCTCCGCCGTTGCGGATGATGCCGATGCCGGTGCTGTTCATGGGCATAGACATGAGTGCGGTGGTCATGAGGAGGATGCCGGTGGCGGCGATGGTGGCGTGGGTGATGACGGGTTTGGTGCGGGTGAGCCAGTGGGGGAGGTCGTCGGCGGGGATGCGGGGGGCGGCGGCGGCGATGATGGTGGCGCAGGCGGCGAGGGGGAGTGCCCAGCCGAGGGTCCAGGTGAGGAAGGGCCGGTAGGGGTATTGGAGGGCGGTGCCGACGGCGAGGCCGTAGAGGGCGGCGGTGATGGGGCCTGCGATGGCGGCGGCGAGGTAGGCGTGTCGGATGAGTCGGCCGGTGGTGGGTTCGGCGGTGGTGGGTGGTCCGGCGAGCCAGGTGGTGGGGGCGAGGTGGGCGACGGCGTACGCGGCGAGGGCGGCGAGGGCGCCGGCGGCGCCGAGTTGGGGCATGGAGACGACGACGTCGATGATCCGGCCCTCGAGCTTGTAGATGTCGGCGTTGTGGACGGCGTGGAGGAGCAGGGCGAGGGAGCAGCCGCCGAGCAGGACCGCGGTGATGAGGTCGGTGATCCGGAGACGGACGCGGGGGAGTTGGGTGGTGGCGGCGGTGGCGGTGTGGTGGTGGCGGGTGGTGAGGGTGAGTGCGCCGTCGGCGAGTGCGTGGGGTTGGTCGACGGCGCCGGTGCTGGTTGCGGTGGCGGTAGTGAGGGTGTCGACGAGTCCGGGAACGGGACCGGTGTGACGGACGATCACGGCGGCCAGGTGTGCGCGGTCGACGTCGGCGGCGTCGAGGATGTCGGTGACGGCGGTGGGGATGCGGTCGAGTAGTGGTTGCGCGGCGGTGGTGACGTCGGCGCGGGTGATGACTGCCGGTGGGCGGGGTGCGGGCAGCAGGATCGGGGCGCGGTCGTGGGTGGCGAGGGTGTGTCGGGCCTGCCGGACCGCTTCATGGAGGGCTGCGGTGTCGTGGTCGGGGTGGTGGAGTGCGTCGCGGAGCGGGTCGTCGTCGCTGGTGGCGGTGGTGATGATGTGGTGGGTGAGGATCTGGTCCAGGTCGTGGGGTTGTCCGACCGGCTGGGTCGCCAACTCCGTGTATCCGTCGGGGTGTGCTTGCAGGACGGTGAGGGTGGCGGGGCGTTGGTCGGTGTGGCAGGTGAGCAGGCAGGACCCGGGGGGTGCGTGCAGGCCGAGGGTGGTGGCGTAGGCGGCCAGCGCGGCCGGGGCGGTGACCAGGACCGGTGGGGGTAGTGCGGCGCGGGTCGCGGCGTCGGTGAGCAGGCCACGGCGGCGTGGTCCCCACCCCGTCGGGATCGTGAGGGTCAGGGCGGTGATCGGCGCGCCGACCTGGTGTGCGGCGTGGTCGGCGAGGTGCCGCAGTAGCCCGGCGAGAACGTCCACCCCGTCGACCGGATCCGCAGCCGTCGGGGGAGGCGGGGTGGTCAGGAGGGTGGCCGGGTCGCCGATGAAGCGGTATCCGGTGGGCAGGCTCTGCGCGGCGGTGGGATCGATGCCGTAGTAGCGGTGGCCGGCGGGGTCGATGGCGATGCCGGTGGGCAGGAGGTGCCGGCCGCCGACGAGGACGGGGATGCGGGCTCCGGACCGGCCGATGGTCGCGGCGATCGCGGTGGGTGAGCTCAGGTCGATCGACAGCTGTGGTCCCCCGCTGGACATGCCCGGCAGTGTCACCCGCCGCTACGGGATCCCGTCAACCACCTGTACTCGTTAGTGATCCTTTGTGCGCGGATGGTGAGAATCCTTCTCGGTGGGATGGCCGTTCGCGTGAAGTGTCGTGTATGCGAGACAGGTCGCACACGACACCATCGGGGAAGGTGCCTGCATGCCGGACGAGTCCACGCAGACCAGCCGCCTGACCGATTACGGCTCTCGCCCCACCGTCTACCACCCACCCGAAACCCCACCGCCACCACCAGCACGGGGACGGGCTGCCCGGTCTGTTCGCGTCGCGGTCGGCGCGCTGGTGTACCTGGCCGGTGTTCCGGCCGTGTTGTGGCTCGTCGGCGGTGATCCGCTGCGGCGGCTACCGACCTGGCCACAACTGACCGCATGGCTCGACCAACCCCAGAACCGCCTGACGACCGAGGTTCTCACCGGCCTGGCCGTCTGGGCGCTGTGGCTGTTCTGGGCCGTGTTCGCCCTGCTACTGCTGGCCGAACTGGTCGCCGCAGTGACCCGGTGGCGGATCCCGATCCTCAGGTTGCCGGCACCCCTGCACCGCCTGCTGTTCGGCCTGGCCGGCACCGCCGCCCTCGCGGTCACCTCCACCACCCACCTGCCCGGCCCCGGCGACACCAACCCCGCACCCGCCGCAGTGACCTCAACCGGCAACACCCCGCCCCTACCGCAGCAGGCCGCCGCCCGAGGACCGGCCATCATCCACATCGCCGACACCCGCTACGTCTACACCGTCGAACGCCACGACACCCTGTCAAAGATCGCCACCGCCTGGCTCGGCGACACCAACCGGTGGCCGGAAATCTGCCAGCTGAACAAACACCGCCACTTCCCGACCGTCGGCGGCACCCTAGGCGACTGCAACCTCATCTACCCCGGCTGGGAGCTGCGCCTGCCCGCCGACGCGACACCACCGGCCGACGCCACACCAGCCCCACCACGAACCCACCAACCCGCTCAACCGAAACCCGACCCCGCCGCGCCACCCACACCGGCACCGTCACCCCCGCAGAACGAGGACACGGATAGGGGCGCCCCATCGCCCACAGCAGAAGCAGCCCCGCCACCGGCCCCACCCGGCACGCCGGATACGCCGAAGCCGTCCACCGACGCACCCACCGACAGGGACCATCCGAGCCCAACGCCCGTACAGACCGCCCCAGCCTCAACCGCCGACGGCATACAGCTGCCCGGCGGGAGCTTCCTGCCATGGGCACTGGCCGCCGCGATCAGCGCCGCCGCCGCACTCGCCTGGCTGCAACGCCGCCGCCGCTACACCCCCCACCCGCCCGACAACGCCGGCACCGACAACCCACCCGCACTGCCACAGGCAGTGACCGAGGTACACCGCCACGTCGTACGCAACCTGGACCTACCGACCGCCGAAGACCTGGCCGAACGAGCCGCCGCCGTCCCCGACCTGTCGCTGCTACCACCTGGCGGGGTCGGTCTCGTCGGCGACGGCGCGCACGCCGCCACGCGGGCCGCTCTGGTCACCATGCTCGCCTCCGGCGGCCCTCGCGAGCCGCACCACCGTGGCGAGGTCGTCATCGACCACGCCACCCTCGCCACCCTGACCGGCCTCGACCCGGCGACGCTTACACCATGGCCACGCCTGCACGTTGCCGACGACCTCGACCAGGCCCTGAACATCATCGACACGATGCTGCTGCACCGCACCCGCATCCTCGACGAGCACAGCCTCACCGACCTCGGCGACCTACGCCAGCGCGTGCCGGACGACGAGGCGCTCCCGCCGGTGCTGCTGATCAGCCTCACACCAGAACCCGACAGGCTGCACCGCGTGCAGGCCACCCTCCGCACCGGTTCCCACCTGGACGTCACCGCGCTGCTGCTCGGCACATGGCCACCCGGCCCTACCATCACCGTCACCGCCGACGGTCACGCCCGGAATCCCGAAAGCTCCACAACCTCGCCACTCGGCGAGCGCGTCGCCGTCCTCGACACGGCCGACACGGTGGCATTCCTGACCACCTTGCGCGAGGCACACACAGGCGAACCGTCCACCATCACCACACCAGCGACCCCGGCCACGCCCGACCCGCTCCACACCAGCCCGACCCAGACCGAGACCGCCGACGAACCACCACCGGCCACCCCACAGCCGGCGCTCGACTCCACTACGGTCAAGGCGCAGCTACGGGTGCTCGGACCGCCGCGCATCGACAACATCACGCAACCCGGCCGACCGCTACGCGCCAAAGCTCTGGAACTGGCGGTCTACCTCGCCGTACACCCCGACGGCGCCACCACCCGGGACATCGGCGAATACCTCGAACCCGACGCCCGCATCAGCCAAGCCGACCAACGCGTACACACCAACGCCTCAAACCTGCGGCACGTACTCGGCCGCGCCGGCACCGCCGACACGAAGAACGCCTACGTCATCAAGGTCGCCGGCCGATACCGTCTCGACCCCACCACCGTGGACGTCGACGTATGGACCCTCCGCGACCTGATACGTACCGCAACCATCGCCACCGAACCGCGCCGCCGCGAACTACTCACCGCCGCATGCGACCTCTACACCGCCCCGCTCGCCGAAGGCCGAGACTACGAATGGGTGCAACCGCACCGCGAGACCATCCGACGCTGGGGCACCGAAGCCCACCTCCTCCTCGCCGACGACCTCCTCGACCACGACCCACAAGCCGCATCCGACCTGCTCGACAAAGCCATCAGCCTGGACCGCTACAACGAGGCCCTCTACCGCAAGGCGATGCACGCCCGACACGCCCTCGGAGACCCCCACGGCATCTGGACCCTGCTACGCGCCCTGACCAAAGTGCTCGCCGACATCGACGCCGGACCGCAAGACGACACGATCACCCTGGCCACCCAACTCCGCACTAGCCTGGACGAGACGTAAGCGCCACCAAGTACCCGTCTGCTGGCCTCATGCCGGTTCTCCTCTGGGCCATCACCGTACGCGGGGTGCCCCGCCGACCGTCTACGGCGAACCGGCTGTGCCTGCGGGCAACCGCTGTAGTCGAACGTTGTCCGACCACCTGGCTGCTGCACCGGATTGCGGTCTGCGCTCCCTGACGCCGTGCTGGCCGTCGCGTCATGCAGACAATCGGTTGGGGCGATGTCGCCCTCGCTGTACGGGTCGCTGCTGCCCTCGTCTGGCACAGTTAGTCGCTGTCTACCGGGCCGAACTCCCCGTCGCAGGCGTGCTGCCGAGCATCGGGCCCGGGCGACGCAAGCACCGCGAAATGGGAGGCCGAACTGCCCGAACACCTCGCGGGGCCCGCTGGGACAAGCCTGTGGCCGCGCAGCGTGTGTTGGTGGCCAGTTGAGATTCCCCAGTGGCGGCCACTTGGCGGGGAGGTATCTGGCCGTAGGTGACTACTCAGAGCTGATCCCTACCCGACGCCGCGCGGTGGGCCCCGCCGAGCTATAACGACGTGATGGGAACAATCCCGACCCTTGTCATCGTCAGCGGACCGTCGGGGGCTGGAAAAACGACACTCGCGCACCTGCTCGCCCGGAGGATCGGCTGCCCAGCGATCTGCCGGGACGAGATCAAGGAGGGGATGGTCCACGCGGCCGGCGACTTCGTTGCCGCACCGAGCGACGAGCTGACCCTTCGGACCCTGCCCACGTTCTTCAAGGTGCTGCAGCTGCTCCTGACCGCAGGCGTCACCACGGTCGCCGAGGCAGCCTTCCAAGACCGCCTCTGGCGCCCCGGCCTGCAGCCATTGATCGGGATGGCCGACGTTCGGGTCGTGCACTGCCAGGTCACCGCACAGACAGCCTTTGATCGCATCCAGCGACGGCAGGACGAGAACTCGATCCGGCGTGCCCACGCCGACGCATACCTCGGCGACCATCAGATCCATGCCGTCGGCCACCACGGCTTCCAGCTTGTCCGGCTCGGCGTGCCCGAGATCGAGGTAAACACCAGCGACGGCTATCGCCCTGGACTCGACGAGATCGTCGCCTTCGTGAACGCCGGACGATCAGCAACCCGTGGTTACCTTCCGTAGCTTCGGAACTGGCCGTCCACGGGGAAATCCGGCTGGCCGCCGACAAGCGTGCGATGAATGCGCAGCGATGGGCGTGCTGATAGCCGGTGACCGGGTTTCGCCGGATGCTCGTTCTTGGTCCGCGCCGGGTGCCCAGTTGATGGCTGGGTACCGCGGCCAGGTGGGTGAACGCTTCGGCGATGTCTTCGGCTCAGGGCCCGGTAGCAGAGACGCGGAAGTTGTACGTGTGGACGGCAGGGCGTCAGGCATGAGCAGCATCGGATGGGTCGGACACCAAGGTGCCAATGGGCATTCGGACGCTTCTGCGGGCATCGGAGGCCAGTATGGTGATTAGCTGCTTGGCCCTCGCGTCGATGGTTTCCGGCTTGTACCTGTCGTTCAACGTATGAGCCAGCACCTGTCGCACCCGGTAGTCGGAGTCGGTCGCCAGTTGGGCTGTGATCCTGGCAGTTAGGGTTCTCGGATCCCTAGCCCAGCATCGGGCGGCAACTGCCCTCAGTGCCGGGCTGGGATGCGATGCAAACTGATGAAGGTGCGCTTCAGATCGAACTCTTGAGAGCGATGTGAGTGCCCGGAAGATTCGCCATTGACCGGGCTCATCGCTGGTGCGGATCAGTGCGAATCCAATTTGCTCTATCGTAGCGGAATGTTGCTCGTCGCTGGCGATGCGGGCCGCGCATTGAAGAGCAAGGTCTGAGAGCGTCGACGGACCCATGTTGATTCTGACCATGTCGAATGGGCCGCTTCTCTGTTCGATGTCGTCAATAGGGCCGCCGTCATGGTCGCCTTGAGCCATCTCCAGCAGGAACGGCAGGAGTGCCTCTTGGGTTTGGCTGTCCGTCTCGGAGAGGATGCCGAGCAGTCCTCTCAGGCTGTCTCGGCGGCTCGCGCTGGCCTCCCTTCGATCCATCGCCCGGTCGAGCAAGGTCAGGGCTACCATGTTTCGCGTCTTCGAGTCGAGCACTGATGCAAGAATTGCCGTCTTGGTTGCGCCGGTGTAATAGGTTATCCGTCCAGGCTCATATGTCCGGGGCGTCATGTCTTGTTCGACTCGAGTCCTCGCCAGCTCTAGCGTGGGTGTAGGGTCGAGGCCGGAAAGGATGAGTGCGAGGGATGCGTATTCGTTGGTGGGAGCCGCAGCTGTGAGCATTTCGTCAACTACGTTCTTGTGCGTTTTCAGGACCTCTATCGCTCCGCTGAGGATGGTGCTAGCCATATGCTGGTCTGCGAGCAGGGCCCGGACCAGCATCGGAGCAGCGTCAGGGCGTCTCGCAGATGCCGATATTAGGATCTTCGCGACGGCATCATCGGTTTCCCTGTAACGATCCTGCGGCCGTTCGATCAGCGGCTCGACGAGCCGTAGCAGCGTGTCGAGTTGGCTATCAGTTAGGCAGGGGCAGAGTGCGGCGATGGCATCGAATGCTGACAATTTAGCTGGCGGAACTTGCGTTCGCCACCTCTGATCGGTAGTAATTTCTGCGAGGGCTGCATCTCCCCAAGACCTGCCGTTTCCGTCGCTGATCAGGTCGGCGGCAGCCGCAACCGCCGAGTATGCGGCGGCTCGGCATGCTGGTACGGGTCCTAGCATGCTCGTGTCGAGGGGGGCGGGCGCGTCCGGCAGGAGTCGTGCGGCTGCGGCCGCCGCATTCTTCTCTCCGGCGCGAACAAAGCACTCGATGGCGGCACCTATCTCGTCGTGTCGCTGAAACAGCTTTCCGAGCGTCTTTACTGCCTCAAGTTCTTCGGTGAGCTGCGCGCGGACGACGGTTTGCCACCGCCACTGCCGGCCTTTCTGAAGTGCCTCGCCAGGCTTGTCGTCGGCCAGCATCGCACGCAGCGCATGCTCGGCGGTGTGAGGTGACCCAGGAAGCTGGCTGGGTTTGGCGTTGGGTCGGAGAGCCTGAGCCAAGGGGTGTTCGTCATCGCGGCCAACATTGTCGTACCAGAATCGCACTGTGCGGAGGGCGTAGAGCCAGTCGGCGGATTCATCGAACATTTTCGCTACGCAGGCGCGCTCTATGGCCTGCAGGTACTGCGTCTGGGCGCCTGCGCCATCACCGGACAACGCAAGGTGGCGGCCGTAGCGAGCGTGCGCCCATGCCACGATCGACCTCGGATACCGGCGATGGATCTCGGGGAGCAGTGGGGCCCATTCGCCGGTGGCGTCCGCTATGCACATTTGGATACGCGCGCCGCATCGCTTGGCAGGGTGGCCACCACGACTGGCGGCCTCACGCGCGATCGCCGCAAGCACATCACGACGGTCTAGGACGATGGTCGGTCTGGCGTCAGCGATCGCATGCTCACAGAGGAACGCAGCAGCCTGTTCGCGGTACGGGTCACCTTCCTCGAGCGTGTCGAACGTCCCGACAAGATCATCTAGCGAAGCGCCCTTCGCGACCCAGACTGCGGTCTCTGCCGCGTCGCTGGCACGCTTGGCCGATGCACTGATGGAATCCTCGGCACCGAGTCGACTTCCGTCGTTGAGGGCAAACCCAGCCTCCCACGGCTGGGCTGCGTCGAGATGACTCCAGGCCAGACCCACCCGGCTGAAGGCAGCCTCGTCCGCTTGGCCGACGCGCTGACGCGCGCTGGCCTCCCGACGCCGCATCACGGCCGCATGGGGCCAGAAACTGGCCTCCTCAAGGCGGTTGGCAAGGTTGGCAAACAGGTCGGCTGCCGATGGATCTTCGGCGGCGAGCAGTTGCTCGGCCCGGTCGAGCGATTCGTCGAGCTCCAAAGCGGCAATGGGATTGCGTACAACCGCATCCGCATCGACGCTCTCTGGGCCGAACAGCCGGTCATCGTCAGTGGACTTCCGTAAGCCGAGCCCGCGGCGTCGCAGCTGCCGTCGAAGGCTGTCGGCGTCGACCACACCAGCAACTACGCCCCAACCCTCCGCCAGCGCCGCGAGGTGCGCGAACAGGTCGACCGGATTGACTCCGAATGACTCCGCAGCTGGACCCAGCCGATCGAGCGCAGCCAAGTAGTCGGCCCCGTCATCAGCGTCTGAAACAGACCAGACGTGCAGCGCCGACAGAAACGCGTGGGCGGACACATCCCCACCACCGAGATCAGGTGCGCCGTCAGCGATGGCCCTCTCGACTGCTCTGCGGACCTGGGTGAGACGGTCCCGTACCGGTCTTTTCACAACAGCGGGCACGAAGACCTGCGCGAACGTCTCCTCCACAGTATGACCCCGGGCGAATCGGGCCAACTCCGCGAGCTGTTCTAATGACTCCCGGTCGCCTCGGGCGGCAACACCAAGATCGAGGTCACCGCGAGCGATGTCGCCGGCCCGGTCACGCAGCACATGCAGCGCCTGGGTGACTACCGAGACGAAATGCGGATCTCCGGCAGTTACCGCGAGCGTGAGCTTGACCTGGTACTCAGTGCTCAAAGGACGCGGACCAGGCTCGGCTGTCAACACGATATCGTCAAGCAGATGCCCCTGAACGCGCTGCTGAAGTCCGACGCCGGTAATTGGTACCGTGAGACCGGGAGGATGCGCGCCCGACAACAGGTAGCTGTATGCGATTGCAGCCACCCGGTACTCAAACAGTGTGCCAGCGCCCCCGCTAGCCACTGGCGAGACGGCAGCCTTCTTGGTCATTGGTTGCTTCACCACCGCGATGACCCTGCGGAGTGCTGGGACCGTCAGGGCCTAGCTTGAGCCGAATCTGACGTGGCTACGGCAGGCGCCCAGCGCTGCGCCCAGGCCAGCCTAGCCGAGAGTGAAGGTGACCTCTGCGACCAGCATGCGACGATGCCGCAGCGTCAGCAGTCCCACCGTACAGGTCCTCGCCGTTCACTAGTTCAATCTGCGCGTCACCGCCGTAGCCCTTCACGCGAGTTGTTCATGGGACAGCCAGTCCAGCTCATCCTCGACGCCAGCTTGGCGCGGCTTGCTCCGGTACTGCGACCGGGCTTGTGGCGTGTGCTCATATCGTTCCCTGCCAAGCGACACGCCATGTCGCCAGCCTTCCAGACAAGCCGGACTGTCGCCGCCTCGTGCTACTCCTTACCCCCGTGAACATGGCCTCCCTTCGCTACCTGCCGCTCGGGCAGATCCATGTCTCCTTCGGAGATGTTTACCTGATGCCCGGTGTCGCCAACCACCGCCTGACCCTGCCCGTACAGGTCACCAGCACATGGCTGGACAACCCCCAGAGCAACACTCAGGCGCTCCTCACCGGCACTTTTTGGGCTGAGCAGCCGACTTTCCGTTGGTTGGCCGGATTGGAGCCTCAGGTCGTGACTCTCCGCAGCTACGCGGCAGGGGAAGAGCTAGTGGTCTCCCTCACCGACGATCAGCTCGTCTCTCTAGAGCGCGCCCGCGGCCGAGACGACGTGGTCCTGCGCCTCAAGCTCCAGGCCACCCTGTTAGCACCGCCCGACGGCGTCCATCCGGTGGCCCACGAGGAACTGCCGGTGCGTATCCTCCGGACCCGGTGGCAGGAACTGCTGGACTTGGCCGGTACGGAAGTCGGGGTGCTGGTGCGGGTACCCAGCCCGCTGACCGACTCGGCCCTCTCTCCGCCGCCGGCCGCCTCGGACGATGACGTGGCCTCGCTGGCTCAGGCCGCCGCCCGGCTGCGCCAGGCAAGGGATGAGCTGCGGGACCAGCAGTGGGAGCACTGCGTGGCCACCTGCCGGAAGGTGCTGGAGAACATCGCCCGGCTGGTCACCCTGCCGTCGGCCAAGAGCGTTGCGGACACCCCGGCTGCCCAGCGCACCCAGGACCAGCGCTGGGCGGCCATTTACTGGGACGTCAAGGGCATGACCCATGCAGCCCACCACGACGGCGGAACCACCGAGGGCTTTTCCTGGAGCCGCGCTGACGCCGAAGCCATCATGGCTGCTACTGCAGGATTGTTGAGAAGGTATACCCAGCGCTGAGGCTTCGCGCCCGCGCAGTCACAAGAAGGTGAGCCCGAGACGGAGAAATGCTTGAGACCTGTGGATCGGTCGGGAAGGGGCGTACCTTCCCGATGATCGGTTGAGGATCTCGAGTGAAGGCCGACGTTGGCGCGTCGGTCGGGAAGGTACGCCTGGTGCTGACTGTAGT
>NZ_JAETXL010000143.1:0-249 GCF_016774385.1 Micromonospora fiedleri | reverse complement strand
GAGCAGTTGGTCGCGGAGAAGGACGCGGCTCTGCGGGCTTCTCTGGCTTGAGTTCTTCCTGCTTGCGTGGGGCTGGTTGCGGTCGGGGCTGGTTGCGGCTGGTTGCGGTTGGGGCTGGGGGGCGACCTTCGCCTCGACGGCCTTGCGCTGATCTTCGAGGCTCTGCGGGCTGTTCCGGTTGCTCAGCTTGGTGGCCGTCGCCGTTTCGCCGTAGTGGCGGAGTTCTGCTGCCTCGGATCCCGCTGTTTC
>NZ_JAETXL010000142.1:0-254 GCF_016774385.1 Micromonospora fiedleri | reverse complement strand
GAAGCAGAGCAAAGGGGTTCAGGCAGACATGCCCGGCTCGCCGGCTGGTGGCATTGTGTGGTGTCCTGACATGGCCCACGGCACGCCGTTAGGGGCGGTGGGTCGGCGCGAGGGTCATGCGGGCGAGCGCCCAGCGCCCAGCGCGCGTGACGACGCCCCGGGGTGGCGTGCCTGCGAATCCCGGCAGAGCCCGCCCCCACCCCCACCTCAAAGCACGAAGTGTCCTGGGTGGATATACGTTTGAGGGCCACCCC
>NZ_JAETXL010000014.1:0-90627 GCF_016774385.1 Micromonospora fiedleri | reverse complement strand
GGCAGCGGGCCGGCGCGGCAGCGGGCCGGCGCGGCAGCGGGCCGGCGCGGCAGCGGGCCGGCGCGGCAGCGGGCCGGCGCGGCAGCGGGCCGGCGCGGCAGCGGGCCGGCGCGGCAGCGGGCGAAGAACTCCCCCGGCGACGTGTCGGCCACCGGCCAGCCGGTTACGACCAGCATCGCGGGTTTCCGACCCCAGCCGAGGTGCCGGTGGTGACGGTGGCGGCGGCGGTGTGCGGCGATGACTGCGCAGGCCAGCTGCGGCCCCGCCACCAGATCGATGACCAGATCGAAGGGATGGGTGAGGTTGTGGACCAGCCGCAGCGCCATCGCGTGGGACATGGTCTCACCATCTGACGGGGCGGGGACCGGCCAGACGGTGATCGGCACCGCCCGCTCGGCGAAACCACCGGTTTCTCCCGTGCTGGCGACAACACGCCGCCCCAGCCAAGCCGGATCCACTTGCGCCCCGACCGCACTGACCAGCCCGGCTACCAGACCGCCCGGCACATACGGCAACCACGGCCGTTCGTGCCACCTGTCGGTGCCACGCCGAATCTGCGTCTCGACGAACGTCATGCCCGCCACCGCCACCTCGACCACCACCTGGCCCGGCCCGGCCACCGGATCCGGCATCTCGCCCGGAACCAGGACCTCGGGACCCCCGAAACGCATCGCCTGAGCCACTCGCATACCAACTGCTCCCGTCGTTCGCCACAGCGAATGCCGAAAGCATGCGACCTCAAGCTTTGTTGAAGTCAATCGAGCTGGCGGCCTGTGAGCCCGTCGAAGCTGCAGGTTCGGCGACCGGGATCCCGCGCGGGCCCCACGGCTTCGTTGTGATGCCGTGAAATGAACGCAGTCCGGGATAGCCTTGGCGTAATGGCTACCTATCGCAGCGCCTCAGTGCTTGTCTCCTCGGACGGCACCAGGACCCCCGGCACCGCCGCACTCTTCGCCGAACCCGCCCGCAAGGGTGGGACCCCGCCGTGGGCAGGCGACTTCCGACCCGCCAACAGCGCCGGCAACGGCCCCAAGAACGCGGTCGGGAAGACCTTTATGTTGGAGCTGCCAGACGGCAGCACCGGCAAGGTCGTGATCCAGAACCTCAAGAGAGGGAAGGGCGGCGTCGTGCTGGCGTTGATGGGCGAGGACGCGCCTCCCTTCTGATCAGAACCTGATCGACGGGGCCTCCGCCCATGCCTGCCGATCATCCGTCCGGTGGTGGCGGCCGTCCTGGCCGCCACCACCGCCGCTATTCCGGCTCGGTTTCGCTGCACGCTCCTGTGCGATGCGCTGCCCTGGCTGCGGGATAGGGGAATCTGGTGGTGGTCGCCGCGTGGCGCCTGGTGGGCCCTGTGGTGTCAACCGGCAAGGGTGATGGTGACCGTGACCGAGGTGGCGGTGTCCGAGGTTCATACCAGCGTCGGCGATGTGCATGAACGTGGTGCCATCGGAGCGTGGGCGAGGAAAAGACCAGCGGTGTATGACCGCCGCGGTCGCGTCGGCCAGGCACTGAAGGGGATCTGATGGATCGAGCCACAGTGACCGAGTTCCAACGCGCGGACGGTGTTCGAGACTGGCGGCTCCTGGACACCGGCGCGAGCGCCTGGTTCGACGCGCCGTCGATGAGCGCGGGTGCGGCACTCGTCCGCCGTATCGTCGAACTGACCGCCACCACCGGTCTGCCAGACGTGGATCTGCGTCCCGGCGGGGTGCGCGTGCGGATCGGCCCGGCGGGGGATCTCACCCGGGCCGACGTGGAGCTTGCATTGACGCGGTCGACGTTCCTGCGGTCCGCGCCTTCTGGACGTCCGTACTCGGTTACCAGCACGACCCACGGGCGTTCGTGACCGACATCTACGATCCGCATCGACTCAATCCGGTCCTGTTCTTCCAGCGGATGGACGCATCGGACACGGAACGGCGGCAGCATCGCAACCGCATCCATGTCGACCTCTTCGTTCCGTACGACCAAGTCCACGCCCGCATCGACGCGGCTGTGGCCGCTGGAGGACGGATCGTCACCGAGAGCGCTGCTCGTCGAACCCTCATCGACCGGGAAGGCAACGAGGTGGACATCGTTACGGTCCACCAGGCGTAGCCGGGCGCTCCTGGCAGAGCGGGCGGGTTACGGGGACATCGCGCACAGGTCCGGCACTGCGGAGCCGTCGCACCTCATTCTCGTCGCGTCGTCGTCAACCTGCGGGACCTGATCGTGGTCACGGCACCAGATGGATGCGGATCCGTCTGGCCGTGACCGCCGCATCCTCCAGGACGGCCAGACGGGGCTCGGCGGATTCGAGCAGGTGTGGATGACGCAGCAGTGCCAGGGGCGCCAGACGCCGGTCCGTCAGCACCTCGTCGATCATCAACCGGTCGCCGCCACAGACCAGGGCACTGATGGCATCGTGCGGGTCGGCGACAACACCGGGCGCATGGGGCAGCATGATCCGCGCGGCGATGTCCGCAGCCCGCGACGTGGCAGCCTGGGCCTGGTTGGCGCGGCGACGCGCGTAGCGCTGCTGCGAGGATCCGCCGGCCGCGGTGCGACCCTGCACGTAGAAGCGCTCGACCTTGGAGACGGTGATGGTCGTACCGTCCACGACACCGGCGGCAACCGCGCCCTTCCGGGCCAGCAGCACGGCGATGCGGGGTGGTCGGATGATGCGGGCCAGCAGCGTGTCGACATCCTTCACGTCGGCAAGCCCCGGCGGCGGATACAGCGTGGCGGTGTCACCGTTGCTCGCACCGGTCAGCACCAGGCCGTGCTCGGTGGCGCCGTCGTGGCGGCTGTAGAAGCCGTCGAGCCAACCACGGATGCGCTCCGGTGAGATCTCCACCCACCGCCCGCCACCCGCGGCGGGTCGCGCCTTCACCACGTGAACACCGCCTATCGGAACGGCTGGCCTGCACCCACCATGCTCACATGAAGCGGGTCACGTCATCGAACACAGCCCCGCTGATATCCGGTTCCAGCCGAGATGGGGGCGTTCACGACGCCCGTTGAAAGAAGTGCCAGTGGGCGTCGTCTCGCCGACGCCGGCGTCTACCTCGGCGCCCACCGAGGTGAATGTCAGTGTGGGGATTCGCCGGAGCGTAGTCCGTCGACGAGGAGCGCGACCATGCGCCGACCGTAGTCGGGGTCCTCGTTCGGCATGGGCGCACACAGTTTCGCTACGGCGTACAGCAGGTCCTGGGCACTGATCCGGGTCTGGATCTCGCCGCTGGCTGTCGCGGCTTCGAGCAGGGACTCGAGGGCCGGCCCTAGCTTCTGCATGAGATATCCGGGCAGGCCGTCGAACGCCGGATCGCCGGAGTGCAGGGCTGCGGCGAATCCGCGTTTGGTGGCGACGAACGCGGTGAACCGGTCGAGCCACCTCGCGAGGGCGATCCCCGGCTCGTGCGCGGCGGCCAGCGCCGGGGCCGCATCGGCGCAGGCGTCGATCTCGCGCTCGATGACGGCTTTGATCAGGTCCGAGCGCTGCGGGAAGTGCCGGTAGAGCGTGCCGACGCCGACGCCGGCCAGATCGGTGATCTCTTTGGCGGGGGCGTCGACGCCAGCGGTGCTGAAGACCGTCTTCGCCGCTTCGAGCAGGGCCTCGACGTTGCGGCGTGCGTCGGTGCGCATCCGGCGCGGAGCACGTTCGCGAGCAGTTGATTCTGCTGTGTTGTCGGACACCGCTGCATCTCCCCTGCTTATCCGGAAAGCTTTTCCGTATAGTTAGTTCCGGAAACGGTTTCCGGATAGCCACGATACCGCAAGGAGACGCTCATGTTGTACCGCACCCTGGGCCGCACCGGCATGAAGGTCAGCCCGTACGCGCTCGGCACGCTGATGTTCGCCACGGTGATCGGGAACCCCGACCCTGACGACTCGATCAAGGTCATCCACAAGGCGCTGGACGCGGGGATCAACATTGTCGACACCGCCGACGCCTACGGCGACTCGGAGGAGATCGTGGGCAAGGCCGTCAAGGGGCGTCGGGACAGCGTCATCCTCGCGACCAAGGTGGGCTTACCCCGGCTGAACGCGCTGCCCCGGACACCGGGCGCGGCCACCAACCCCAACCAGCGAGGCGCCTCCCGCCGCTGGATCATGAACGCGGTCGAGGGCTCGCTGCGCCGCCTGCAGACCGACTACATCGACCTCTACCAGATCCATCGTCCGGACCCCGACACCGACATCGAGGAGACGCTCTCCGCGCTCTCCGACCTGATCCGCAGCGGCAAGGTCCGGGCGATCGGGTCATCCACGACGCCCGCCTCCGACATCATCGAGGCCCAGTGGGTCGCCGAGCGACGCGGGCTGGAACGTTTCCACACCGAGCAGCCGCCCTACTCGATCCTCAACCGCAGCATCGAGAGCGAGGTGTTGCCGGCCGCGCAGCGCTACGGGATGGGCACGCTGGTGTGGGGGCCGCTCGGGCAGGGAATGCTCACCGGCCGGGTCCGCAGGGGCGAACAGAACGATCTGCGCCGTGCCCGCCTCTCCACGCACCTCACCGACGAGCGCCGGATCGACGTCGTCGAACAACTCATCCCGCTCGCCGACGAGGCAGGCATGCCGTTGACCCACCTCGCCATGGCATTCGCCATCGCGCACCCCGGCGTGACCAGCGCGATCCTGGGCCCGCGCACGATGGAGCACCTCGACAACCTTCTCGCGGGCGTCGACGTCACGCTCACCGACGAGATCCTCGACCGGATCGACGAAATCGTCACGCCCGGCACCGATGTCACCCGGCTCGACCAGGCCTACCTGCCCCCGGCCCTGCTGAACCCGAACCTGCGCCGCCGGCCGGTCAGCGAGCGTGGCGCCGCCTGATCATCACGCCACAAGTACTGCAGGGCGTCCGCGATTCGTGTGAGCATGGCTGACGTCGTCGCCGAAGCGCCGATCGGCGTGCCCGGCAACCCAGGTATCCCGGTCGGGCAGAGCATCACGAGGCTCACCTCACCGTGACAACACGGTCAGCGCGGCGGCGGATACTGCCCTCTCTGCCTGTATCGACGGGACCGGGTGGCTAACCGAACCGGTCAGCGAGCTTCGTCAGCTTGGTGACGTACGCCGGCCAGTCGTAGTCGTGGGGAACGCCAGCGTTCTCCCGCCGCAAGCCGATCGCCCTGTCGTGCTGCTCGCGCATGATGTCGGCGTGACCGGCGTGACGGGCAAGGTCGCAGGTCACGTGGATGATGATCCTGTGCAGTGTCACGTCCCTCTCGCCTGGGCGCCACCACGGCACATGCCCTGGCGCGTCAAGGGGTAGCTGTTCGATCGTCTGATCCGCGAACACCCCGACACGGCGATACAGGTCGATCAGCCCATCCTTCGTCTCGCCCTCCCGCGCGTACCAGTCTGCCTGTGGGTCCTCCTCGAACACCTGCATGGGAACCAGTTCCTCAGACATCGGGAACTCACGCCCGAAGGTGGGCCCGAAGTAGCCAGCTTCGACATTGAGGCAGTGCTTGAGAACGCCCAGTAGGTTGTTGCCGGTCGCGGTGCGCGGCAGCCTGGCCTCGCGTTCGCTCAGCCCGTCGAGTTTCCAGATCAGGTTGTCGCGCATCGCCTGCAGGTAGTGGTGCAGCGCAGCCTTCGGGTCGCCCAGATCAGCCATGCCTGCCAGTCTTCCTCATCCGCCCGAGCCATCTCTGCATGCGCTGCCTGCAAGATCAGCGCCTGACTGGACCGGCCGCTATACGCATCTGCCGCTCCGGGTGGACTTCTTCCTACGCGGTGCACCGACCACGCCCTGGACCCGCTGACTACGACGCGGGTCGACGTCGAGCGGTACGTGCGTTGGCTGCGCTTTCAGCTCGAGTTGAGGCGTGCGTGTGCGGCCCGACGCACGGATGCCTCTTCTATGGGGTCGTCGCGTAGCGTGAGCAGCCAGCGTCGTGTCTGGTCGGTGAGCGGGGCGTGTTGAGCGGCCAACAGCCGCACGTCCGGCTCACAGTCGAGCAGGTGGGACGGCAGCACGCCTGTCGTCTTGTCGGGATCGAGGAGCAGCAGGCTGCGCAGGTAACTGCCTCGCTCGTAACTGTGTGGCGATGCCCGGGTCAACCAGCGCAACCGACGGATCAGGTATGCCCGCACGTCGGTGTGGGAGGCGCAGGGTGTGCTGGCGAGGATCCTGGCCAGGCCCTCGGTGAGCCGGTCGTGGCCGCACCACTCGTCGGTGAGCCGGTCGAGTGCGGCGCGGATCACCGGGATGTCCTGCTCCTCGCCGTGCTCGCCGAGTAGGTGCGCGGCGGCGTCAAAGAGCGGGTGCTCGGTGTCGATGGCCCAGCCTCGCGCAGCCGGGAGGACCTGCGGGCCGAGGACCCGCAGGGCACCGAACAGTCCGGCTTGCCGATCGGTCGCCAACTGCTCGACCGCGTCGAGCAACTCCGGTACAGGCCGCGCATTGCGACGGATCTGACGCAGTGCGAATGCCTTCACGGCGCGGCCGGTGTCCGGCGCCTGCAGAAGCGCCACCAGTTCGGCATCACTGGTGGCCGAAAGATCGACCGGGCGGGCGCGAAGATCCTGTCGGCTGCGCTGCGCGGTGTTCAGGACCGTGTCGATCCTCGGATCCCGACCCCGCCAACGCCGCCACGGCTCAGAGGCGGGCAGCACCTCGGCCGCATCTTCGCACCTGATACGCCTGGCCGCGGTCTCCCACAGATCGTCCCACCACTGCGCCGGCCAACTGACGGCCAGCGTGGACAGGACATCGATCCAGCGAATCCCATCGCGGACATATCCGCGCAGCGTCTCGGTTGCCTGCATGTTCCCTTTGCGAGCGAGCGCCTCCAGGACGCCGACGGCAAGGTTGAACTGGTTGTCATCACCGGTCGGATCCGCTCGAGGCCAAGCACGGTACGGGCCGCAGGCACGAAGCTGCGTGACCAGTGGGGCCAGGTCGAGGCGCAGGTCGTGCAGCAGCCGGGCCAGGTACGTGTAGCGATCGTCGACCTGCCAGTCCCACCGGGTGTCGCGACCGGTGCAGGTGTAGACCAGGTGTCCGTGATCCGGCTGGTCCTGAAGCCAGGCCGCCGCGGCACCCTGGCCGCGCTGCAACGCACCCAGCCCCGTGCGGTACGGCGCATAGTGCCAGTCGTACGAGCAGTCGTCGTCCTCACAGCCCATCACGACAGCATGAAACCGCCGGCTGCCCGCTCCACCGAGTTTGATGCGATGAGCAGGGTACGCAGCACAACTGCCTACGAAGGGACCGATGACCACCCTCGCGAGAACGGAGCTGAGTGCTCATCACGCGAGAATCGGCGGCAGGTTACCCACCGGCACAGCACTCTGCGTCGAGGTAGGTTCGGGCAGGGCCGCTCGCGAGTGCCCGGATTTGCCGCGATCCGCGCCGCCTGTATTCACGGGGCCGGCACCGGGCGCAGCGCCTTCAGCGCGGCAAGTACGCGGTCAACTGGTCGGCGAGTTGCGTCGGATGGCTGAGCGCCACCGCGTGGCCACCGTCGATTTCATCCGGTACGGCATCGAGGCGGTCGGCCGCCACGCGGCGCTGGAAGTCGGGCGGGAAGAATCGGTCTTCGCGGGCGATGAGCACCCTCGTCGGCACGTCCGGCCACGCACCCAGGGGCCACGGCTCGTTCCATTCTGCGCTGACCTGGTCGCGACCATGCGCCGAAGCCTCCGCGACAATCTCGGCCGGCACGCCATTGTAGAACTGTTCCTCCTCACTGAACCCCTCCGCGCTGCGGTGAGCGGTGTTGCCCCACCAGTCGCCGGGACTCTCACCCGACTTCGGAATCATCGGAGTAAGCAGGACAATGAGCCGCACAGGCAGCTTGTCAGCGATCAGCGGCGCCGTGAACGCACCATACGAGTGTCCGACGACGACGAGGTTGCTGCGATCGCCAACGGCATCGACGACCGTGTCACAGAACTCGGCGAAGCCTGCCGCCCTATCCTCGATCGGCAGCTCCGGCACCACCACGTCGTGGCCCCGTCCGGCCAGCTCAGGGCCCAGCAGATGCCAGTCCCAGGAACTGCCGCCGCCACCGTGGATCAGAACGAAAGTCGCCATGCGTCACAGCCTCACACAGGAGTACGACAGTCAGTAGCGCCGCCCGATACGCCACACCCCGCCACCCACCAGCGCCCTCACGGCAGAATCACGCACCGGGCCGGAAGCGTTGTCCCGCGACGGCCGGATCTGCCGCGCTGCGCACCTCAGCGCTATCCAGTCGCTAAGCGGTACTACTCGGAGGGATTCTCTTCCTCGGCGTCCTCCCGGAATCGGCCCCGTGCCTGCATGACGTCCAACGCCGCGCGAGCAGCGGGTTGAATCCTGCCCGGCCAGCCGGAGGCGATGAAGTCGTCGTCAGTGTCATTCCAGGGCGTCACCACGCAGGCCGCCTGCAGTAGTCCATGTACGGCATCGAGTCGCTCAACCTCCTCGGGCGTGAAACACGACCATTCGCGCCACTGCCACGGGATGTCGTCGTCGATCACGTCGAAGAACAGGTTGATGTAGTCGCCGACGCCGACGCTGCGAACGCCTGAATCACCCTTGCTCAGGGCGACCAGCGCTTCCATGGCGCGATTGCGCAGGCGTTGCTCGACGAGGCGCTCGCTGGGGCGTTCGGGATCGTCCACACCCCGAAGGTACGGCTGTCAGGACAAGAAGCCGCCTACATGGCCTCCGGGACGCAGCAGACCCTCCCGGCGTTGCCGATGGGCGAGCGCGTCTTTGTCGATGGCGGGTCGGCGAGCGGCAGGGCGGACCCGTTAGGCTGGCCGGCTGCCGCACGGAAGGCCGAGCGTGACAACTGACCGGGTCAAACTTCCCGAGCTCTGGCGACTCACCTGGAGAGACGTCGATCCCGCTGCGCATGCCGCGGTCGACCCGGCCGGTGTCGCGGAGTTGGTGCGGGTGCTGCCGCCGGCCGCCGAGGTCCCGCCTGCCGGCGCCGACTGGCGGCTCATCGATTTCTGGTACGACCGGATGACGGAGGCGCTGGTCGAGCACCTGGGCGCCTGGGTGGTGGGCTGGTGGTACACCGTCGCGATGGAGGACTACCAGGATCGTGGGGTCATCCCGGTCTGGCGGGCGGAACGTCCTCCGGTGACGACACCGGATGAGACGCTGACCCGTCTCGCTGACGCCGTGGCGGCCTGGCATGAACTGCTGGTGGAGCTCGCCACCGATGCCGACGGCCGCTTCGCGGAGGCGGCCTCGGCGGCAGCGGACGGTACGGGCGAACCGCCAGCCTGGCGGGCTGTTCAGGGCAACCGCCGGATCACCCTCTACACGGCGCCCCGGAACCGCAGTCTGCCCCATCCGAGACAGCTGAGCTGGGCGGACACCGACTACCCGGATCGGATCTTCGATCCGGAAACAGTTCGAGCGGTGGTGAGCGAGCTGGTCGCGGCGTCCGAACCCCCGTCAGCGGAGGCCGACTGGCGTCTCATCGACCTGTGGCTGGAGAACGTGTCGGCCGGGCTCGTCGACCGATACGGGCGGTGGGCGGTGGGTTGGCGCTGGTCAGTCGGCGAGGGCGACTTCGATGGCGGCCCGGTTGGCTCCTGGTGCTGCTTCTCGCATTCGGTCACCACACCCGAAGCGACCGCGATCACGATCTCCGCGGCCCTGATGGAGTGGCGCGACTGGCTGGACGATCTGGCGGAGCGGTTCGACCGGTTCCTGCCGCTTCCCGCCGACGACCTGAACGGATGGGAGCGCGCCGTTGCTCACCTGGTGACAGCGGTCGGCGACCGCACACAGTACGAGTCCGGCTGGTACGGCTGCTGCATCACGGTGCTCGGCTGGTTTCTCGACGCGGCCGGCATCGAGTCCACCCGCCGGGAGAACCTGCTCGAGCACGCGCTCGGCGGCCGCTTCGACAGTTGGGTGGAGCCGGCGATCGCGGTCGTGAGGTCGGTGGCCGAGGACGTGGCCCGGCGGGTGACCGTTGACCACACCTGATCACTTGGCAATATGGCAGCGGGTGCGGGAAAGCATCGGCTGGCGGGATGTCGTTGCACACCCGACGACCTCGGTGTCGGCGACTCGTGACGGCTTCGTCGATTTCGCCTGCGGATCCGCCGGGCATGACCGGCAACGGTTGAGCCGGATGTTGACCGCGTACGACGACGTGCGGCTCGAAGCCACCGCCGGCGCCGACCTCACCTCAGACCTACTGGCACGCTGGAACCGGATCATCCGTGGTGTCCCGGTCGCCGCGTTCCGCCGGGCACCAGCGCACGCGAAGAACGGCCGGGAACGGTACGGGCTGCACGCCGACACCGAGCACCGGTTCGCCTCATGTCTGGCAGAGACCGCCGACCGGGAAACACCGGTGACGGCCCGTGCGGCTCGGGCTTACCTCGACGTCGCCTTCTTCCACCCGTACGACGACGGCAACGCTCGTCTGGCCGGGGCGGTGCTCCAGTTCGTGCTGCTGCGCGAGTGCGTCGAACTCGACGAGGTCACGCCGATCCTCACGACGGTGCGCCGCGCCGACGACGCCGAGGGAGCAGCGGACCTGGCCCGGCTGGTCCACGGCATCGCCACGGCCACCCATCGCCGCTGGCTGCGGGCGAACGGGTCGGCGAAGGTCGACCATGCCAGGCGGCATCCAGGTCAAGGGCAGCGCGCACTTCTGCCGCTCCCCGTGCCGCCACGTCAACGTGCCGCACCGTACGACCAGTGCAGCGCGACGTCGGGCTTCATCCGTAGCCACAAAGTGGAAGCTGGCGAGCCGTCCGGGAAATCGACCCGTAGCAGCTCGCGATCATGGATCCGTTCGACTCCGACACCCTGAACGGCACGCAGATCCAGGTCGAGTAGCTCGGCTCCGTCGGAAGCGGTCCGCAACCGGAGTCGTACGATCTCGTATCCCGGCTCGATGTACATCTCCACGTCGTAGCCTGCCCGGGTAGTACGGAACGTCGCTGCCGTGTAAGGCCACAGCTCTCGCCAGTCGAGCTGGTAGCCGGCCTCACGCTCGTCGTCCGCGTAACGTTCCCTTCTGTGTTCAGCTTCGCCCTGGTTCTCAGGCGAAGCCCCACCCGAAGGGGCAAGGCCTCTGTACGGGTACATGCGGGTCCATAAGACCGGGCCCACGAACGCGTAGGGTGCAGGTAGCTTGTCTGCCGCCGTCCGAACGCTTAGCCGCGGGCGCCTCGATACGTCCGCGCCGCACCTGAAGCTCGAACGCACGGGAGGTGCTCCAGCCGCGCCGAGGGATGCTGGTTCGACATGTGCACGGGCTTCGCTCTGCCGCTGAAAGGTGGGCGGCCCGGCTACAGGCTCCCCGACTCCGGCCAGTTCGACCAGTGCGTGTTGGGCGGCAAGCTGGGCGCGTATCGGCTGAGGTTTCCGGTCGCCAGGACATCGGCGATCTGGTGGAAGGTCTCAGACTCGCTGGGGCGTAGCCCGCTCACCAGATCGGGGTGGTTCCACTGGTCGAGCCGCAGAACCTCGGGTAGGTCGACCGGGATCCGGCGCCGCAACTCCCCCTCATCGGCCAGGAGCACCTCGCGATGACGCGGAACAAGCTGACGCAGGACGTTGACCAGATCCTCGCCCGGCTCGGCAGCAACAGCGATCGTCCGGCCACGAACCACCACCGGCCCTCCGCGGTAGGTCTCGGGCTCGTCGGGGTCCTCTATCTGGTCCCAGTTGTCTACTCGTTCGTGGAAGTCACCGTTTCCGTAGCCAGGTTCGCCGCTGGTCAGGCAATCGCCGAACACGTGGAGCACGTCGATGAGGTTGCCGGCCCGGGGCGAGTAGCCGACCGTCTCGACGATGAGGGCCCACTGCCCAGCGTCCCGGTACCCATGGAGCCGAGCATCGACGGCGTAGTAGTAGCCGTGGCCGAGGTCCGGAAACAGGAACTCCTCGGCAGCGGCGTCGAGCTGTCCGAGGACCTCAGCCGATCGCACAACTGAGCAGTCTAATCAGCCTCGGCCGCGACCCTGAGGCGTCCACATCCGCCGTCAAGGCGCGTCGACCGTCAAGGACGGCTACCGATCCTGAGGCACGTGGGGTCGGGTCTACCCCGTTCCGGTCGGGATCGGTGAACCATCGAGCAGGGCGCCCAATCGAGCGGCGGATTCGTCGGTCAGACGATAGACGCCCTGGAGGCTGACGGAGCGTTCGAGACGACCGTCGACGACGTACTTCAAGGTGCGCTGTTCTCCGCGACGGTTGCGCCAGGTCAACGCGCCGAGCAGGTCGCCGGGAACAGCGACGTCGAAGCGGATCGGCGTCGCCTCGACATGCACCGGGCTCGCCCCGCATCCGCCGGCGCCGAGCATCGCCCAGTCGTCGTGACCGGGATAGGCCGGGTCGCGCCACGTTGCTGGAGCAGCGCCGCAACAGGCGCGCCGCTGCTTGTCGACGACACGCAGACGACTCACCACGTAGACCACGTGTCGGTTGACATGCAGCGCGAAGACATCGTCGCCGACACCGACGCTGGTCCAACTGGGCAGAGACTGATGCACCCCGCTGAACGCCACCGACGGCCGCTGGCCGACGCAGTGCCTGCGTAGCTCCCGGCAGACGTCATGGGTCCACAAGGCGGTGAAGGCAGCCGACATGGCCGTGATCATAAGAGCGACGACCGACAGTCTCGACCCATCACGCCGGGGGCGTTGAGGGACCGAACCGGCATCCGGATCTGCTGCCTGAGCACGCGCGACCCCCTACAAACTAGAGGTGGTCGCAGTACCGAGAGCAACGATTGCGCAAGGCGTGGCCCAGGTTTGGCAGAAGAGTGCCCAAGCGCTCTGCTTCCTCGTTCATGGGCGCAGTGATGGCTCCGCCGGGCCGCAATGTGCTCTCCGGCCTCGTTCAGCGCGACGTACAGATCTTCCGCGGTGGTGCGGTCGAGCACAGAACAATGTCATCCCGCGTGCGCAGAACCTCATCGCACGTCTCGCGGGCACCGGTTGGCCAAGGTAGGGTGCGCCGATCTGCCGCGGACCGCGCGCCGCGCAGCGGCTGGGCTTGACCCGTTTCGACGGACAGGGTCGATGAGTTGATCTTCAGGCTACCTTGAGCGCCGGCACCAAGCTGATGTCGGTGCCGTCTTCGTAGGCGGCGGGGCTGAGGTAGCCGAGGCTGGAGTGCCGGCGGCGGGTGTTGTACCAGCCTTCGATGTACTCAAATGTGGCCTGGTGGGCGGCTTTGCGGGTGGGCCAGGCCTGCCGGTGGATCAGTTCCGTTTTCAGGGTCGAGAAGAACGACTCGGCGACCGCGTTGTCCCAGCACTGCCCGCGCCGGCCCACGCTCAGCCGTACACCGTGGCGTTTCGCGAGGCGGGCGTGCTGAGCGCTCGTATATTGACAGCCGCGGTCGGAGTGGAAGACCAGGCCGTCGGCGGGACGGCGCCGGGCGAGGGCGTCGGACAGAGCGGCGTCGACCAGATCGGTCTTGAGATGGTCAGCCGTGGCCCAGCCCACGACCCGGCGCGAGGCCAGGTCGATGACGGTGGCCAGGTAGAGCCAACCTTCCCACGTGTTGATGTAGGTGATGTCGCCGCACCAGCGGGTGTCGACCGCCGCCGGGTCGGCGGTGAAGTCCCGCTCGACGAGGTCCGGCCGGTTCCCGGCGTTCGGGTCCGGGATCGTGGTCGCCTTCCAGCGGCGTGGGCTCTTGCCGCGCACGCCGGCCTCGCGCATCCGGGCGGCGATGCGTTTACGGCCGTGGCGCCGTCCGGCCGCAGCGAGTTCGGCGTGGATGCGCGGCGCCCCGTAGGTGCCGTTCGATGCCGCGTGCACGGCGATGATCTGCTCGGTGAGTTCGGCATCGACGCGGTCGCGGGCGGACTGCTCGCCGCGGGCGTGCTGGTAAAAGGCGGACCGGGAGACCTTCAGCAGCTCGCACGCACGCTTGACGTTGTGCTTGCCGGCCTGCTCCGCCTCGATGAACGGGTACACGTTCACCGGGTCTCCCTCGCGAAGAAAGCCGTGGCCCGTTTCAGGATGTCGACGTCCTGCTGCAACCGGCGGTTCTCCGCCCGCAGCCGGGCCAGTTCCGCCCGCTCGTCGGAGGCGAGCCCGTCCGTGCGGGCCCCGGCGTCGATCTCGGCCTGTTTGACCCAGGCTCGCACAGCCGTCTCGGTCAGGTCGAAGTCCCTGGCCACCTGCCCGACGGTGCGGTCACCACGCTGACACAGCTCGACGATCTCGGCCTTGAACTCGGGCGTGAACGCCCGCCTCGGCCGCGATCGCTTCTTTCCCACGCTCTCCATGATGCTGGACATCCTCCCGGAGACTCCAGGTCCCCTGATCTTGGATGTCCGTCAAAACGGGGTAGGCCCAGGCACGATCACTTGACTCAGGTGCCGTCCGATCACGCCGGTGACAGAGCGGAGGGCTCGTCGATTGCGCTACGGATTGGCGGTCTGCCGGATGAACGACAAGAGCCTCGGCAGGACGTGACAGAACTCGCCTCCACCCCATGAGTCCACGAGGCCACCGGCTCGTTCCATCGCGTCCCAAAATGGCTCAGTCGAGCGGATGATGTCCTCCGCGGTAGCCTGATCGATGTCGATGGCAGCGCAGACAGCCGCCGTCAGCTCCGCGCGAGAGTCGGCGGGCATGTCCTGCAACGGATCATGAGGCATCCGCAGAAGCTACCTCAGGCGACGTCACGCTCATGCCGCTCATCGGGTCGAACGTTGAACCAACATGCGAGCTTCGGCACCAAGATCAGATGATGGGAGACGCCATCCAGGTGACGCACACGGCAGACGATGGCCAACATTCGGGTGCCACCGTGGGTCAACCGGTGCCACGCCAGGTCAACGCGGGTCAGTAATTTCCTAACCCGACGGTCTGCCGGTATCCGCAGGCCGATGACCTGCCGTTTTCCTATCGTCCTGGTGGCGTGCCGGTCGCTTCGCGGGCTCGCTGCGATCGCTTGCCGAAGATCAGCTGGAACGTTGTGGGTCCTGCGGGTGCAGGCTTGACGCTGCCGCGAGTCGGGGCCGAGTCATCGTTTCTCGTCGTCGAGCAGTTCGCGGCGCAACTCCCCGAATCGGCTTCGGAGATTGTCAAGTGCTGGGCCGGTGACACCGTATTGGGTGAAGTCGTCGGGGTCGAGCTGGGTGGCTTGTCCGAGGGCATCGGCCAAGATGCGCGGGTCGAAGCCACGGTCGGCGCGCTGCGCGAGAGCAAGAAGGGCGTCGCGGGTGTAGCGGCCGGATCGGAGGGTGGCGTCGATGTCGATGAAGTCGCGGGCGAACGCTCGCCCGTAGAGGGCGCTCATCTTGTTCGCGACCGCGTCGTCAGGGTGGAGGACCGGTCCGATGGCCATCAGGATTGGTTCGTTGGCGCGCCAGTCCACGCCGAGTTCGACCTTGGAGATCCGCACGCCGTCGGTGACGGCCAGCCGGGCGAAGGTACTGGCGCTCGGTTTCGACGGTAAGGCCGTCGTCTCGGTAGGCGTGGACGACGGCGGTGACTGCGGCGGTGAACTCGTTGCGGCGGTCCCAGGCGGTGAACAGGTCGATGTCCTCGCTGGGTCGCTCGACGAGCCCGGCGGCCTGGACCGCGTAGCCGCCGGCCAGCGCGAAGCCGTATCGATCGGCGGCGCGGAGCCCGGTACGGGCGAGGCGTTCGTGGAAGGGGTCCACCGCTACGCCGCCTCGCTACGGGCCGCGGCGAGTTCGGGGAAGGCTTCCTCCCAGCGCTGGCGGAGCTGGGGTGGCAGCCAGAGATTGGGCCAGAGTCGCCGGAGGAGGTTGGCGTCGAGCCAGGTGTGCAGATCCTCGACCGTACCGGCTTCGGTGAGCACCACCTTGTACATGCTGGCCAGGCGCGCGGGCCGGTTCAGGTCGTACTCGGCGTGCCCGGACCAGTCGAGATGACGCGGAAGCGTCACCGTGCCGTCGGTCGGGCCGTGCAGCGCGGCGAGGGTTTCGGCCACCACGTAGGGCCTCCGGTCACCATAGGGCCGGTAGTCCGCCGGTGGCCGGGGTGATGTGCGGCGCCGGCTGAGATTGGTCGCCCGCCGGACTTCCGGTCGTAGCGCCTGACGGATCGTCTCCCGGCTGTACCCGGTGACCCGCTGCAGATCCACCGGCCGCCAGCCGGCCGCGTGAAACGCCCGCAGTTGCTCGTCCCGCTCGGTCAAGGCAGCCGTCCGCGTCGCCTCGTACCGGGCGACAACCGCATGCAGTTCGTCCTCGGAGAACCGGCCCATACCGGTCAGCCTACTACGCTAGGCCAAGCGCGCTTGGCTTTGGGTCGCATCTCTGTGCCTGGCGGACCAGCCATGGTGATCGCGAGCGGATGCACTCATGTTTTGGTGAAGCCGAGTGTCCGGTATCCGGGCATGCGGCGTGGGAGCGAGGCGGCGAGGATGGGGGTGGCTGGGTCGTGGTAGTCGTGGACCTCGGCGACGTCCTTGCCGGGCGCGGCGCGGATGACGCGGCCGGCGCATTGGACGAGTAGGCCATCGTAGGAGATCGGGCCGGCGAGGAAGAGGGTGTCGAGGGCGGGGGCGTCGAAGCCTTCACCGATGAACGGTGTGGTACCGATGACGAGCAGGCCCTCACCGGCCTTGGCGCCGTCGAGCCGGTCAACGACGGTCCGCCGTTCGCTGGTGCTCATCGCGCCTTGGAGCACGAGTGGCTGGTGTCCGCGTGCGGCGAGCAGGGCGGTGAGGGCCTCGACGTGGGCGACCCGCCGGGTCAGGACGAGACAGTTGCGACCGCGGGTCAGGGCTACGGCGACGTCGTCGGCGATCTGGGTGTTGCGGGGCTCGTCGAGGGCCAGCCTTCGGTGCACCTCGGCGAGCGCGCCGGGCGCGTCCAGGTCGATGTCGCCGGGTTGGAACGTGGTCTCGTGGATGAACAGCGCTCGCCGGGGTCCGGCATCGGCGTGCATCGCGGCCTCGAGGGTGCCTTGTTCTTCGTCGGTCAGGGTGTGGCGGACGGGTCCGAGTTGCCAGGTGACGAGTTGGCTGAGGCCGTCGCGTCGGGTGGGTGTGGCGGTGAGGCCGAGCCAGAACTGCGCGGCGATCCGTTTGACCGAGTGCTCGTACGCGGCGGCCCCGAGGTGGTGGCATTCATCGACGATGACGTGCCCGTTGCCCTGGGTCAGGGTGGCGACGTCGTCGTGCCGCGCGAGGGAGGGCAGCAACGCGATGTCCACTGTGCCGGTGAGCTTGCGTCGGCCGCCGCCGAGTTGGCCGGGCTTGATGTCGAGGAACTGTTGGATGCGGGTGCGCCACTGGTCGGCGAGGGCTTTGCGGTCGACGAGGACGAGGGTGGAGGTGTTGCGTTCGGCGATCACGGCGCAGGCCATGACGGTCTTGCCGGAACCGGGTGGGGCGACCAGGATTCCGTCGTCGTGGGCGAGAAGGGTGCCGACCGCGGTGGCCTGTCTGCTGGTGAGTTCGGCGGTGAACGAGGTGTCGATCTCGGTCCCGGGGTTTCGTACGTCCGTGACGGCCAGCCGTGACCCGGCGTGTTCGACGATGGCGGTGATGGTGTGCCTCAGGCCCCGCGGGAGGACGAGGCGGTCGTCGAGGGTGAGGTCGTAGCCCTGGATGAAGCGTGGGGTGTCCCAGGTGGACTTGCGGAGTCGCTGCAGCTCGTAGAACTTCGGGTTGGCCATCGCGGCAGCGTGCTTGATCGTCGCCAGTGCGGCGGGGGTGAGCTGTCTGGCATCGATGCTCAGCCCGGCACCGGCCTCCGCGTGGACCACCGCAGGTAGCGGTGGATGGACCTGGGTCGCGGCGGACCGGCTCATCGTAGAGACGTCGGCACCGGTGACGGCTTGCTTGGCCTGCCGGGCGACGTGTTCGGCGTCGCCGGGGCTGAGGCGGTCCAGCGTCGACAGGAATGCCCACTGGTCGGCGTACGGCTCGAGGGTGCCGAGGTCGAGGAAGGTGGTCAGTCCGTCCTTGCGGCGGCGGCCCTGCAGCGGTGCGGCGATGAGGTTGCCGAAGCCACCCTCGGGCAGCACGTCCTGGTTGGGGAACAATCGGTCGTACGAGCGCAGGTCCATCGACCCGCGTAGCACCATCGCCTCACGCAGCAGGACCGTGCCCACGGCCCGCGCGGTGGCCGCGGCAACAGCGCCGGTGAAGAAGACCCACACGTGGGCTCCGCGACCCGACTGGGAGATCTCCAACGCAGCCGGCACCGCGCTGGCTCGTGCCGCCTTCAGGTACGCGAGGGCGTCGAGCATCGCCGTGGGCCCGTCGAAGTCGGCCACGACGAAGTGGCAGGTGTTGCCGGGCATCAGTGGGTACAGGCCCATGAACACGTCGCCGACCAGATGCGCCGCGACGACCTCCGCCGTGCGGGGCAGGTGGGTGGCACCCCGCCGGTCCATCCCCTTACGCCAACCGCCGGCGACCGCGGGCATCCACCCGGCAGCGCCGGTACGGGCGTTCTCCCACCGCACGGCGTACACGTCGGCCCGGGCCCGGAACCGGTCGGCGAACAACGCCAGCTTGTCCCGGGTCGGCGAGGCCATGGTGACCAGCCCCGGCGGCTCCACCGGCGCGGACAACTGCTCCGGCGCCGCAGACGTGTCCGCACCGCGCAGCTGCAGCAGACGCGCCAGCCGGGCGTTCTCCGCCCGTAACCGCTCCACCTCCCGCCGAAGATCGACGAACTCCGCCACCGAACCCATGCGACCATCCTCGCGCATCAGGCTTCAAACGCCTCGACACCGGTCCGCTATCATCCGCCGATGGCATCGAAGGGGACCGCCGCGCTGCAGGCGATGATCGAGGAAGCCACCGTCGACGCGTACGGCGACGACGAACAGCTCACCGGCCTGTTCACCATGATCGAGGAACATCTGGCGGTGCCGTTCACCACCACCGTCCTCGGCGTCGAGGTCACCGTGCGGACGATCGACCTGACCGCGGACACCATCGTCGCGGTCTGCGCCCGAGGCCACCACCGGCAGCGGATCGACCTACTCGACCTGCCGCTCCCCACCCCGCCACCGGACGGCGCCGGGTGGATCGACGCTTACCGGCACTGGGCCGGAAGGTAGGCCACGATGAGCGAGTACCAGTACTACGAGTTCACCGCCGTCGACCGGCCCCTCACCGGCCGGGAGCGGGCCGAGTTGCGGTCGCTGTCGACCCGGGCCGACATCACCACCACCAGCTTCGTCAACACCTACGAGTGGGGCGACTTCAAGGGCGACCCGCGAAAGCTGATGGAACGGTACTTCGACGCGCACCTGTACCTGGCGAACTGGGGCACCCGCCAGCTCATGCTGCGGCTACCGAAACACGTGCTGGACCCCGCCACGGTGGCCCGGTACTGCCAGGGTGACAGCGCGGCCATGTGGACCGCTGGCACGCACGTCATCATTGACTTGCATGACGAGGACGAGGACGGCGTCGACGAGTGGGAGCTCGACGGCCACGGTCTGCTCACCTCCATCATCCCGGTCCGGGCCAGCCTCGCCGCGGGCGACCTGCGCCTGCTCTACCTGGCCTGGCTGCGCTGCGTACAGTCCGAGGAGATCGCCGACGACGAGCCCGAACCACCCGTCCCGGCCGGACTGGGCGCCCTCAACGCGCCCCTCACCGCCGCCGCCGAATTCCTGCGCATCGATCCCGACCTGATCGCGGCCGCGGCGGCCGGGTCGACGCCGACCGCCTCCGGCGAACCGACCGCGCAACTACGCACCTGGGTCGTCGGGCTACCCGCAAGGGACAAGGACGCCATCCTGACCGACCTGATCACCAGCGGCGACAGCCATCTACGCAACCGACTGCTGCGTCGTTACCGCGACGCGCATTCCGCCGAGGCGTCTACCCCGACGGCCACCCGTACTGCCGGTCAACTGCTCGACACCGCCGCCGAGTTGCGCGCCGTGCGGGAACGACGGGACGCCGAGCAGCGCGAACGCGACCGGATCCGCCGGGAACGGTCCGCCGCGGCCGCCCGACAACGACACCTCGACACCCTCGCAGTCGACCAACCCGCCGCCTGGCAGCGGGTCGACGAACTCATCGCCACGAAGAGACCCCGCGAGTACGACACCGCCGTTCAACTCCTCGTTGACCTGCGCGATCTCGGCGAACGCGACGGGGACAGCTCATCGTTCCGACACCGGTTGGCCGAGCTACGGGCGGCGCACGCCCGCAAGCCCAGCCTGCTCGAACGCCTCAACCTCGCAGGCCTCGACACCTGACCAAGAGGAGCCTGGCCGGCTTCTGAACTCGAAGACGCTACGCCGGCTCTCAAGGCCATCCAGCCGGGCTGCCCGTCTGCCGAGCGCGCACGGCTCTGCTGCACCCGTATTGGCGGGCCGGGGGCCTTGGCCGTTCCTATGCATATCTTTCCCTGGCTGAGCAGTGCGGACCTGGCCAGCATGAAAGGGGTCGCCACACAGCGAATATCGATCACACGAAGGGACCCATGGTCTCTTCAGTTCAAGGAGCGCTTCATGACTACCTGGTTCATCACCGGCGCCTCGCGCGGTTTCGGCCTGGAGATCGCCCGTCAGGCGCTGGATCGCGGCGATAACGTCGTAGCCACCGCCCGCAACCCCGAGGCGGTGTCAGCGGCGTTGCCCGATCACGGTGACCGCCTGCTCGCGGTCGCGCTCGATGTCACCGTTGAGGAGCAGGCCCGCGCAGCAGTGTCTTGCGCGGTCGAGGCCTTCGGCGCAATCGACGTTCTGGTCAACAACGCCGGGCGCGGCCTGCTTGGCGCGGTGGAGGAGTCCTCCGATGCCGAAGTTCGCGCGATCTACGACACCAATGTTTTCGGCTTGCTCAACGTCACCCGCGCGGTGCTGCCGGTGATGCGTTCGCAGCGCTCGGGCCGGATCCTCAACGTCAGCTCTCTGGGAGGTTTCAGCAGCTCGGCAGGCTTCGGCATCTACTGCTCGACCAAGTTCGCCGTCGAAGGGATCTCCGAGGCCATGCGCGCCGAACTCGCGGGACTGGGCATCGCCGTGACGTTGGTCGAGCCGGGCTACTTCCGCACCGACTTCCTCGATGACCGGAGCCTGCGCACCGAGGGTACCGTGATCGATGACTACGCCGGCACCGCTGGAGCGGTGCGCGGCGCGGTGCCCGGTCTCAATCACGCTCAGCCCGGGGATCCGGTCAAGGGCGCCGCGGCGTTCCTGACCCTCGCTGACGCGGCGAATCCGCCAGTGCGGGCTCAGCTGGGCAGTGACTGCCTCCAGGAGTTGGAGAACAAGATCACCCAGTTGCGTACGGAGTCGGAGGCTTGGCGGGACCTGGCGCTCTCCACCGATTACGACGACGTCCTGGTCTGAGAAGAGAAAATGCACACCTGGGGCAGGTATGCGGCTGTGCCGTTGCGGAGGTGATGAGCTTCGGGCCCCGTCACCTCCGCGAGGAGGCGAAGACAGGGGGGACAGGCGTGGGGCAAGAAATAGGGAAAGAAGGACGCCATGACCGAGCTGGGTGACTATCTGCGATCATGCCGTGCCAAGGTGAGCGCTGAGGCCGCCGGGCTGCCGAGTACCGGTCACCGCCGCGTGCCCGGGCTGCGGCGCGAAGAGCTGGCCATGCTGGCGGGGGTCAGCGTGGATTACATCGTGCGCCTGGAACAAGGCCGCGCGAAGACGGCCTCACCGGAGATCCTTCAGGCGCTGGCGCAGGCACTCGACCTGCGCCCTGACGAGCAGGAATACCTGTTTCGCTGCGCGGCCGACGCCAAAGGCCCCGCAGCACGGGCGAGCCCTGCACCGCCCGACGCGCAACGTGTCTCCACCGCCACCCGGGTGCTGCTGGACAGCATGACCGCAGTGCCGGCCCTGGTGCTGGGTCGAAGGATGGACATCATCGGCTGGAACACTCTCGGTGCCGCGCTCTTCACAGACTTCAGCGTTCTTGCGCCGCAGCACCGCAACCACATCCGGCTGGCGTTCCTCGACCAGCGAGTACGCAGCCTTTACCGCGACTGGGAGACGGTCGCCAAAGAATGCGTGGCCTACCTCAGGATGGATGCCGGCCGCTACCCGCAGGACCCGGCACTGGCCCGTCTCGTCGGTGAGCTGTCCATGAAGGACGAGGACTTCCGCCACTGGTGGTCCACCCACCGCGTTCGCGCACAACGGTCAGGGCGCAAACATTTCCTCCATCCCACCGCAGGGGAACTCTCGTTGGACTTCCAGGTCCTCGATGTGCGCGGCACGACGGATCAAACTCTGCTCGTCTACACCGCGGAACCGAACTCCCGCTCCGCGCAGGCCCTGGCCTTCCTCAGCGGATGGACCCGGACCACTCGGGAAGAACCCGCGGCAAGGCTCACCTCGCACCTTCAGGGGAGCTGACAGGGCCGGGCACGGCGGCAGGCAAAGCTCACAGAGTACGCAGACCAATGGCATCCGCACTCGTCACCGGTGCCCGAGCCCTGAGCAGACCACAGCGACTGATTCGCAGGTAGCAGATGGGCGATGCCCACACAGGTGACTGGTCCCGAGGCCACCCGGTATCGGGACGTGCCGATGAGCGTGCACACCGTATGGTGTCGGCGATGAGCGAGACCGTTGTCCCGGCCACCCGCAATCGGCGCGGCACCATAGCGTTGGTACTCGCGTGCATCAGCCTCGTGCTGTCGCTGGTCATGTGCTGTGGGGCCGGGCTCGTCGCCAGCACCAGCGGATTCGACCTGCTCCCAGTGCAGTCCACGCCGCAGGTCGCCAGCGCCGCTCAGGTGGAAGCGGTCGCTCAGGTGACCCTGCCGCCCGGAACCGTGCTCCTTACCGCCGCCTACAGCAACGGCCTGGAGACTCTGCTGTCGGCGAAGTTTCGCATACCCCGAACCGAGCTCGACGTCTTCATCGCCACGGCGAAGTTCACTGCGGCGCCCGTACCCGGGCTACGGGCAGTCGACACAAAACACAACGTCGGCGGCGGCGACCTGTGGGATCCCGAAGCCGCCAAGTCCGTCTCCGGCATCGATGAAGAGCAACCCACTGCCGACGGCACACGTCGAGCCGTCCTGTTCAACCTCGATGCCCCCGACGCGGTGACCGTCTACTTGTACGCCAGCCGCGGCTGAGCCCTGCGGCCATCCTCTTCTGGCCGCTGGCCGCGTGTTGCAGAACGTGATCAGGTCGCTTTGTTCAGCCTGCCGGTACTGCCGGTGAGCGGATGCTGTTCCCCGGTGCCCGAAGGATTGCCTGGTCTATGGAGGTGTCGGCCCGTGGGAACGTCACCGAGCAGCAGGCGGGCACCTTGGCGGACAGCGTTCCAGTCGGTCTTCGGGGCACGGTCGAGGTTCTTGGCAAGCCAATGCCGCCGGTCTTCGTGTTCCCGTCGCAGGTCGACGAGGTCGATGTCCACACCAGGTAGCCCACCGCGGTGTTCCAGATCCTCGACCCGCTGCCCCATGGCGTCCATCAGCTCACGGTTGAGGATGTGTACGGCTTCCAGGTAAGCGGTGGTCGGAAGGCTGAGCCGGACTGTGGGGTCGGCGGTGAAGCCGATCTCGCCGTCGTCCTCGTGCCGCCAGTCCATGGTGACGTCGTCGCGATCGCTGCAGATGGTGCGCCAGAGCCGGAGCGTGGGAGGGTTCCGCAGGTATCCGAAGTCCAGGTGGTGCTCGCCGTGCCAGACCGCGGCCGTGACGACCGGGTGGTCGGGCACGTCCGCGTTGCCGTCGTCGGGCCGATTCTCATCCGGTTCTTCCACGAACTCGAGCGGGTCACACGTCCACTGCGCGTGGTGGGAGGCGATGAACGGCTGCAGATCGTCGGGCACCGGCTCCAGCACCTCCGGTGTCAGGACGATGAGGTCTTCCCAGAGCCGGGCCAGGTAGTAGTCGATGTAGGGATGCGGGTCGGATTGCCGGGTGCGGCGCAGCAGTTCCTGCCCGCTTGTTTCGAGCCAGTACCAGCCCTCGGTGAGCCCGAACCAGTGCAGGCTTGGCTGGTCGCTGCCCCACGGCGACACCTCGTCCAGTGGGTACAGCTCGAACCGGAACCTGATCATTGAGGCAGTATCCGGCGCAGCTCTGGGGTGTTCTTGTCGGCGCGGAGGTTCAGCAGCGAGATGAGGCGGCGGCGGACTCGTGGATCGTCATTGGTCAGGTATATGTGCAGGCCGATTTCTTGGAAGTCGTGCCGCAGGTCGGTGCACGGATCGTCCTCGACCCCGCTGCCCGCGACGCGGAGGTACGAGCAGTACCAGGCGTCCGCCGCGCCGATAATCTCGTATTTTGTTCCCGTCCGGAGGTATTCGAGAAGCCTTGTCTGAACGCGTCTGCGGCCGAAGGCTGCCAGCGCTGGCCTGATGTGCCATTGGGTGTGGCTGGGGTCGGGTTCGTAGACGGCGGCGCGCATGAGTGGTTCGAACAGTTCCTCGGGCTGCTGTGGCGCGGCCTCCCGCATGATCATGAGGGCTACGTGGCATTGCCAGTGTCGGCGGACCTTCTGGTTGGTGCGCTCGTCGCCGGACGGTGCGGGCGGGTGCGTAAGGCCGAGCAGGTCAAGAACTTCTATGAGTGCCCGCTCGTACCGGTCGTAACGCTCGAAGCGATCCTCGTCCACGGCCAGGGACTCTACGTGGATACACGCTGGCGGCTCAGTCGAAGATGAGCGCCTTGACCGTCACCGCGGCAGTATCCCAATCCAGCCTCCACGGATCTGCCCTGATGGTGCGGTGCCCGATCGACGGGATGCTCGATTATGTGGACGCTGGGTCGGACAGGCTGTCAGCGCCCGCCGCGCTCGGGTGGTTCGTCAAAGGCCAGTGTCATCGTGCTGTGGTACGCGCCGGACTGGGCACTCTCGCTTTGCTGGTCAAGGGGCTCTGTCTCGGTCTTCCACACCTTTACCGCCCGATACGCGAACCCGTCCTGCGCCACCGGCTCGGCGATGAAGGAGACCACCTGTCCGGCAGCGAGCTGCCGGTACCCATTCATGGCGATAGCCGAAAAATGGACCCAACACCCGCCGGGAACCTCGGCCCCATCGATGACACCCCAGCCTTCATCGCCGTGATAGATCCGAACGACTCCTGAGCCGGCCACCCGAACATTCTGCCTGGCGCCCGCGAGCATCGCGAAGTACACCATCCTGCCGACGCACCCGCCTGCCACGGTCCGGTCGTTACGCAATGCAACTTCGCTGTCGCTGGAGTCGAACGTTTCCTTCTGTTTCAGCTCGGCGGCCTGCGGTAGATTCGCCGCCGCGAGGGCCGACAACGGGGAGGGTCAGCGGGGGTATGGACGCCAGTACCGAGGAACTGCGGGACGCGCACGACGTGCTGTCGGAGTGGTACGCGGAGAACCTGGTCGGGGTGTTGGAGAGCATGCCGGTCGAACGCGCGATGCTCGACCTGTTCGCCGAGCTGACCTTGACTGTGGGCGCGGAGGTCGCGGACGTGGGCTGCGGCACCGGCCGACTTCTTCCGTACCTCGCGAGCCGGGGCCTGTCGCCGCGCGGGGTGGATCTGTCGCCAGGGATGGTGCAGGTGGCGCGGCGGGAGCATCCGGGTTTCGGGTACGAGGTCGCCGATCTGCGGGAGTTGCCGTTCAGGGACGCGTCGCTGGCCGGGGTAGTGTGCTGGTATTCGTTGATCTTCCTGGCACCGGGCGCCCGGGTACGGGCGTTCGCCGAGCTGGCCCGGGTCGTGCGGCCGGGCGGCTACCTGGTGGCGGCGTTCAAGCACGGCGACGGGACTGGGCATCGTAACGGTCCTGGTAGCCGCGTCGGCAGTCTTGGCATCGACTTCGATCGGTACTGGCTCTCGGCCCGGGAGATGGAGGACCGCTTCACCGCCGCCGGTTTCGCCCTGGTCTTTCAGGGCGAAGCCCCACCCGAAGACGAGGGGCCCCGGTACGGGTACATGCTGGTTCGCAAGACCGGCTCCGCGAACGCGTAGGGTGCGGGATGTGCTGCCGGCCGGGCGTCGCGATGCGTGACGGGATGCCGGGGTAGGTCGAACGGTCGGTGGGGCCGACGGGCGGATGTCCGCGCCCAGGGAGCCTACGACTTATCTGCGCCCGTACGTCGCGGCGCCGCTCACGGCTTTGCCGATGACAGTGTGGCTGAACTCGACTGAAGATCGTTGTGCGGCAGTCGAGGGTGACAGGGCGCCGCTACGCGTGGGGTGGGGTGACGGTGTTCTCGGCGGATGCCTGGTCGAACTCGTGGCGGTTGCGGAGGATGTCACTCTGGTGGCCACGGACCCAGTGCACGAGTCCGTCCACGGCCTCGCTCAGTGAGCGGCCGAGCGGCGTCAGGGCATATTCAACCCTCGGGGGCACTTGCGGGTATGCGGTCCTGGCTACCAGCCCGTCGCGGGTGAGGGCGCGCAGCGTCTGGCTGAGCATCCGCTGCGAGATGCCGGTGACCTGCTCGTGCAGCGAGGTGAAGCGCAGTGGTCCGGACGCCAGGACCGTGATGGTCAGCAGCGTCCATTTGTCGCCCACCCGCGCCAGCACGTCGCGGACGAGTTCGATCGTCTGGATGCAGTCCGGCGCGACCCCGCGCTGTGCGAGTTCGGTGCCGAGGAGGCTTGTCACGGCTCTCTGTTCCTCGTGCGTCAGTAGCTGACTTCAAAGTGCGTATGGGCGAGCCGGACTAAATCCGCCGGCCGCACGTTTCTTACTGATCGTAACGGACGTGCGGCCACCCCTTTGGTGGCTGTGACAGCGGGAGGACGGCATGGTCCGACACGACACCTTCACGATCTCGCGGCACCTCGACGTGCCGCCGGGCGAGGTCTTTACTGCGTTCGCCGATACCGCGATCAGACGGGGATGGTTCCGGCTTCCTGGCAGCGGGGCTTCATACGAGCACGACTTCCGGGTGGGCGGAGGCGAGACGGCAAGCAGCACCTTCACCGGGCTGGACACGGCGCCCGAGCGGCTGGAGTACCGGTCGCGGTACATCGACATCGCGGACGCACACCGGATTGTCTACGGCTACGAGGCCATCGTCGACGGCGACCTGCGATGGACCTCACTGGTCACCGTCCGGCTGGACGCAGAGACGGACGGCACCCGTCTGGAATGGACCGAGCAGGTGGCGTTCCTCAAGTGCACGGGGGACGGCAGTACGGACCTGGCGCACCTGCGCGGCGGGAGCGTGCTGCGGCTGAACGGCCTCGACGCGGTGCTGCAATCCGTCCGGCAGCGTCAGCAACCGCGGTGATAGTGCCTGCGCTCGCCGTGGTGGCTGCGGGGTTCATGCCGCTTCCTTCTGCAGTGCGGGGCCGAGGAGCAGTCCGCCGTCGATGACATACTCGGCGCCGGTGATGAACGTCGCGTCCGGCGATGTGAGAAACAACAGCAGCGCAGTGATGTCGGCGGGCTGTCCGAGTCGCGGGACGGCGAACGGCTCGGGCGAGTAGAAGTCGGCGATCGCGGTGTCGCTGCCGGCCGCCGGCTCGGTGATGAACGGGGTGGCGACAACGCCGGGGTGGATGACATTGACGCGGATGTTGTCGCGGCCCAGCTCAAGGGCAGCAGTTCGAGTGAGCCCTCGGACCGCCCACTTGCTGGCGACATAGGGCGCGTAGAAGGCAGTACCGCCGATGCCCATGGTGGAAGCGATGTTGATCATCGTTCCTCCACCCGCGCGCCGCAGCGCTGGTGCGGCTGCCTTGATGCCGAGGAACGTGCCGGTGAGGTTGATGTCGAGGATGCGAGCCCACGTGGCCCGGTCGGTGGACTCGATGAGGGCCGGCGGGTTCTGCACCCCGGCATTGTTGACCAGGATCGTGAGCGCGCCGAATGCCTTTTCGGTCTCCGCGACGGCGGCGGCCCACGACTCCTCCTGGGACACGTCGAAGCGGACGAAACGCGCCCGATCTCCCAACTCGGCGGCGAGGCCAGCCCCACGCTCGGCATTTGTGCCGCCGATGACGACGTTGGCGCCTTCGGCATGGAAGGCGCGAACGTGGCTGGCCCCCTGCCCACCAGTGCCACCGGTGACGAGAACGGTTTGATCGGCGAAGCGGGACATCAGTTCCTCCGAGTACGTATGGGGCGACACCCGAGACCAGGTGGCGAGTCGAGCGACTCACCTTGCCGAAGCTACGCCCCTGCAGATGGTGAGTCAACCCACTCGCCTCGCTATGATGGGCGCATGACCCCAGTGCCGTCGGCCTATCACCAGCGCGTGGCGGAGGAGAAGCGCGCGCTCATCGTGCAGGCCGCTACTGAGCTTTTCCTCGAATTGGGCTACGACCGGACGTCACTGGCCCGTGTTGCCGACAGCGCTGGCGTGTCAAAAGCAACGTTGTTCAAGCAGTTCCCGACAAAGGCAGCATTGTTCGATGCCATCGTCATCGACTCATGGGCCGAGAACGACGTCGCCGACGTGCCACCCACCGGTGACCTGACAGCCGGCCTGACGGTTCTGGGACGGCGCTACGCGACACTGGTGAGCCAGCCGGAGATGACCGACCTGTTCCGCATCGTCATCGCCGAACTGCCACGCTTTCCCGAACTGGCCAAGGCGCACTTCTCACAGGGCAAACTGCCGTACTTCGAGACCGTCCGGATCTACCTGGTGGCCGAGCACGACGCGGGAGCCGCAGACATCGCTGACCCGGAGATGGCCGCCACCCAGTTCCTCGGGATGATCTCCAACTACCTGTTCTGGCCGAGCCTTCTGCTGCCGGACTGGACAGTGTCCCCTGCCCGCACGACCGCGGTGGTGGAAGAAGCCGTCCGAACCATGGTTGCCCGGTACGGCACCGATGGTCACCACTGGGACCGCGAGGTCTTTACCGCATCTACCGCAGACGACACGCAGGGCCGCTGAGAAGTCCTGGCAACAGACTCCGCGGCAAGCCCGAGCCTTGCCAGCTGGCAGATTGGTCCTCAGGTACAGGCGCTCTTTCCGACCCCGCCAACGGTGCGCCTGGAGACCGTCCTCGACGTCATCGCTCGGTCGGACATCATCGAGGCATGGGCGATCTTCTCATCAATCTGCTGGCGAGCGTCATCGCCGGCACGGCCGTCTGGCTCACGGGGTTCCTGCTGCGTCGGCGCAAGCTGAACCGGGCACGCGCCTTCTTCGGGCTCACCGCCGGGGCGAGTTGCCTGCTGGTGGTGTCCCGGCACGCGTCGTCGCCGCGCGAGTTCAGCGTCCACCGCCGCGACGTCGCCGCGCTGGTGGAACTGGCGACCATCGCCCGGGAATGCGGCGCCCACGCGGACCGGGTCGGCGAGAACCAGCCGACCGGGGAGATCGGCCGGCTGACCGAGTTCTGTGTCGGCGGTCCCGGCGCGAGCCCGCGCAGCGCCACACACGTACGCGCGATCCTCCGTGGCGTGACGTACGAGGTCTTCGACGAGGACAAACGCCGGATGTCGTTCACCGTCGGCGGCACCGACTACGTCTACAGCCCAGAGACCAGCTACGTCCTCCTCGCCCGTTTCTGGGGGCCGACCGGCGGGCGCCCGGTGTTCTTCATCGGCGGCCTGACCGCGGGCAGCAACCTCGCCGGCGCCCGTTACTTGACCAAGCACCACTCCGACCTCGCCCGGACGTTCGGCGCCGACCGGCCGTTCGCGTTGGTGCTGCGCATCATCGAGCCGGCCGCGTACGGCACCGACTTCACCGAACTGATCGCCGACGTGACCGACATCGCATTCCAGCCGCCTGCACACCCGGACGACGAGCCGACCCCCCAGCCACCGGAGTTGCCGGCCACACACGCCAGCAGCTGAGCCCTCTGCGAAGACCGGAACGACGAGGGCAGCGGGGGGTTGGGCGTCCTGGTCTGCTGCATGTCGGGCATGTCCGTGGTCAGGACTCCCGGGGACGGCATGGTAACCGCAGGCCACGCCCGACTGGCGACGCCGTCGACCAGCGCGGTCACCAAGCGGATGGTCCGGGGCCGAGGTCGGCTCGGAAGCGGCCGCTGGAGCAGCGGAGGCTGCGGCGACCTGAAGCCGTCCGCTTCGACCAGGTGGCTGCCTCGTCAGCCGAACGCATGGTGTACGGCGGATCAGCACAGCACCGCATAGTTCAGGCTTGACTTAATTAAGTCCAGACTGGGATAGTTCCCGGGTGCACGCGTTCGATGTCCTCGGCGACCCGGTCAGGCGCCGAATACTGGAGCTGCTCGCCGACGGCGAACAGGCCGCCGGAACCATCAGCGAGGTGGTCCGGGCAGAGTTCGGCATCTCAGCACCTGCGGTGTCGCAACACCTGCGAGTGCTGAGGGAGTCGGGTTTCGTCACCGTCCGCCCGGACGGTACGCGCCGCCTCTACGCCGTGGAGGCCGCGCCGCTGCAGGAGGTCGACATCTGGCTCGGACGCTTCCGGCAGTTCTGGAGCCAGCGCCTGGACGCGTTGGCCACCGAACTCGCCCGTGGCAAGCGCCAACGCCGCGAACCGCGCGACAACCCTGGAAACCCTGGCGAGACACCGGAACGTCGTCAGGCAGCCGAGTCAGATAGCGAGGAATCGACGTGATCGACATCATCAACCAGGTCAATGCCACCCACCGGGAGATCGGCAACCAGGCGGTTGCCGCCGGCGCAGGGCGATCGCTGCTGCTGCGGCGGGTCTACGACGCCCCGATCGAGGACGTGTGGAGCGCCTGCACCGAACCGGAGCGGCTCAGCCGCTGGCTGGGCCCGATCGAGGGCGACCTGCGGGTCGGCGGCACGTTCCAGCTCAAGGACAACGCCGGCGGCGAGATCCTGCGCTGCGAGGAACCCCGCCTGCTCAAGGTGACCTGGGTCCTCGGCGAGGGCATGTCGACCGAGGTCGAGGTGCGCCTGGCACCCGGCGAAGACGGCCGCACCGTCTTCGAGCTGGAACACGCCTCACCCGCCGAGATCGTCGACGAGTTGGTGCGCACCTACGGTCCCGGTGGAACGATCGGAATCGGCGGCGGCTGGGACCTCGCGCTGCTCGGCCTCGACCTCTTCCTGCACGGCGTGAGCGTTGACCCTGCCACGTGGGAGGACACGCCCGAGGCGAAGGAGTTCGCCATCCGCAGCTGCCAGGCCTGGGCCCCCGCCATCCAGGCCGCCTGGGGAACCAGCGACGACGACATCGCCGTGGCCGTCGCCTTCGCGGTACAGCACTACGCCCCCGACACCAGAGGCGACAGCTGATGACCCACGATGTCATCACCACCGCCGCCGGCAGGGCGCCCAGCGCCGCCGCCCGGGAGACGAGGCTGCTGCGTCGCCGGACCGCTCTACATCGTCGTGGTCGTCCTGCAGATACTCACCAGGGACGGATTCGACAGCAGCCGGCACCCGGCCAGCATGCTGGGCACCGGCGACCAAGGATGAATCCAGATCGCCAACCTCGTGGTCAGCGGTCTGCTGACCGTGGCGTGTGTGATCGGGCTGCACCGGACCCTTGGCCCGGCGGTGCGGCCGGGCGGTGCCTGGGGACCCACGGATGACCGGTGTTCGGTGGCGCAATGCTCGGCGCGGCCGCCTTCTCCGCCGACCCCGCCGACGGCTTCCCACCGGGCACACCGACCGAGCCGGCCGCGCCGACCCACCGCGAACTCCCACGGACGCGGAGGGCCAGCGGATGCCACCCGCTGCGCGAGTGACCCCCGCATGACGGACAGGAGGCTGAAATGACTGGGACGACAGTGGCCGAGGTGATGGCCGAACTCGCCGCGATCGAGGACCCGAAGACCCGCGAGGTGAACGAGAAACACGGGGACGACCACGGTGTGCACCTCGGCAAGCTGCGCGAGCTCGCGAAGCGACTGAAAACGCAGCAGGCACTCGCGTGCCAACTCTGGAAGACGGACGACACCGCGGCGAGGCTGCTGGCGATCCTGATCTGCCGCCCGAAGGCGTTCGAGCGTGACGAGTTGGACGTCATGTTGCGCGAGGCGCGCACACCCAAGGTGCACGACTGGTTCGTCAACTATGTGGTGAAGAAGAACCCGCACGCCGAAGAGCTGCGTCTGGCCTGGTCCGCCGATCCGGATCCGGTGATCGCGAGTGCCGGCTGGGCGCTGACCACCGAACGCGTAACGAAGAAACCCGAGGGCCTCGACCTCGCAGGACTACTCGATGTCATCGAGGCGGAGATGAAAGACGCCCCGGATCGCCTGCAGTGGGCGATGAACCACTGCCTGGCTCAGATCGGGATCGAGCACGCCGAACAACGTGCTCGTGCGATCGACATCGGCGAGCGCCTGGAGGTACTCAAGGACTACCCGACTCCGCCGAACTGCACGTCTCCGTTCGCGCCCATCTGGATCACCGAGATGGTGCGCCGACAGCACGACAGGTAGGAAACCTCCTGCCCACGCTCCCCCGCTGCCCCTCGGGCACGATCGACAGAAGCTGGCTATCGACGCGAAGCGCAGCGCTCACGCAGACCTGCCCATGCAAACGTGCGGTTCTGCCGCTCGTCGGGCGTGTCTGTGGTCAGGACGCCCGGGGACGGCGCGCGCGGAAGGCATGGAGCCAGTGTCGTATCTGCTCGTCGTCGTGCAGGTACGGGCCGTCCTTGGCGTGGCGCAGGTCGATGCCGTGCAGCTGAGTCAACGCCCACCAGACATCCGCGTCTTCCACACCGCCACCATCCGGGTCGGTGACCCACTGAGCTGCCCATCGGTCGACCTCGTCGCGTGACTGACTTCCGTCCAGAAGCGCCAGGAGCATCGACTCGATCTGGTCGCGATTCGGCGACGGGTGAGGACTCAAGGACATCCCACAACCTTGACAGATCCACAGGACGTACCACTCCCGGGTGGACGGCCGGGGCTCGATCCCGGTGGAACTCAGATCCCGGCCGGTACACCGTTTCCAGTAGCGCGAACTGACTCAGGTCTTCGACCCGGACCGACCCGCTGTTCTCGATCAGCTATGTTGCCGGCGTGGAGATCCAGGTGCTGGAGGGTGCGCTCGTTGAGGTGCCGACGGCCGATGTCACGGGCATGGACCGGCGTGCGTTCGGCGAGTTCGTGGGACCGGGCGGTGAGCTGGCCTCGTACGCGTTCGGCTGGACCACCGGCTCGGACCCGCACGTCGCCCGTCTGTCCATCGGGATTGGTGCCGGCAATCCTGGCGGCGGCACCTTCCACGCCGTCATCTTCGCCAACAAGGGTACGCACGCGTTCTCGCTCGTCGACGAGCCGTTCGAGCGGGTCCCGCAGGGCGGTCCGGACCTGACCGCAGACCAGTCACGCGCCCACGAGGACCTGCCGTTCGTGTGGTGGGTCACCGACCACGTCATGCAACACGATCGGCGAGCCTGGTGGATGCTTCACTGGCTACTGGGCACCACCTGTATCCAAACCCCTGAAGTCTTCGAACGTCACGAGCCTGTCCTGCTGATCAGTCACGACGCCGACGACGGAGTCTGGCAGCTGATCGGAGCCACCGACGCGACAGGCAGCACCGGCAAACTCGGACACCTGCACCATGCCGTCGACGAGGACCCCAGCCTGATCGATGTCCTTGACCTACCACCCGGACACAGCGCGACACGCGCGGACATCGGGAAACCCTGGACTGGCCACATCTAACGCAATCGAGGCATCTCCCCTCCGACCTTCGATCGGCCACTGGCGGACGGTGGACCAGTAACCTCATCTGGCCACACAAAGCGGTCGCGGCCAAAGGTGGCGTCGGTGACGACCGCCGACATCCGATCCTGCCGATGACCGGATGTCGGAATTCCACCGGAGGGTGCCGAGCAGTGATGGATCTACGGGCCGCTCGGCGATGCGGATGTCCGTGCTTCGTCACGGCGAGGCAGCCGGTCAGGCTCAGGCAGGGAACCAAGCAATGCCGGCAGGGCGCCAAACACGAGGGGAAGACCGCTTAGCTCGCTGATCCCGACCCATGCGATGCCGTCATGCTCGTCCGGTGCGCGGTTGGTGGGAGAGCCGACCCATTCTCTGATGTGCCAGACGCCCACGTGAACGGCGTCCTCGCCACTGCCGGCATGCCAGTCGCCGAGCCGTGACGCGGACGCCGCCACAATGTGAACCCCTAGCTCCTCGCGCATCTCACGCGCGAGGGCCTGCAGTTCCGGCTCACCCGCTTCGACATGGCCCCCGGGCAGATCCCAGAGATCCGGGTATGCCCGGCGGGTCGCACTGCGGTGTACCAGCAGGACCGCGCGGTTCTGCAGGAGTGCGCCGCAGACGACGACATGCATGAGGGGATCAGAGCACAGGGATGGGACAGGCTCGCTCTCCAGCCAGAGGGCACGGCGGACTTCGGGCTCTGCCGCCGTTTGTAGGCTCGGCCCGTTCGCCGGCCGTCACTGTTGCGTGGATTGCTTGGTTCGCCCGCCGTAGAGGGCCACGAAGACGCGGTCCCGCAGGATCTCGTACTGCTGGCGGCATCGCCGAGGTGGGCCCGGCGGGCGTTGCTGGACTTGACCGCCGACAACGACTTCCGGTGGCTGGAACTGGTCAGCTGTCAGGTCGACCTCGCGGCCGTCGGCCAATCGATTCCAGTAGTGGTAGCCGACCCTGACGTCTCCGGCGAGGACCTCGCCGAGGATCAGCTCTCCGCCCAGCAGGTCCTGGATGATCAAGGCAGTCACTCCGCATTGACCACGGGCCGGGTTGCCGGTGTGCCAATCCCGCACATCGTGCGGGTCGCAGGTATCCGCTCCCCAGCCGCCACGCAGTACCGGCCGCAGCATCTCCAGGTCAATCGCGAGAGGGATCGATCGTCGGTCGCGCTCTTCAGACATCACCCAGGAAGGGTGATCCTTCGACCGGGTCGAGAGTCAAGGGACAACCCCGCCTCGGGTCCTGGCCGACCGAATGGCGCCACGAGCGGGCACGCTCACGCCGCGTACGGCGCTACCGGCTCGAAAGGGTAGGCCTACGGGGTGGAGGGGCCTTCAACCTGGATGTCACTGTGGGACGCTGGAAAATGATGGTGGTATGCCGTAGATGCCGGGTGTGGTCACGGTGGCATCGTCGATAGCAGTCGGGGCGATGCTCCAGCGACCGGCTATCGCCAGCACGTCGGACTCGCACGGCGTCGTGTCGTACCAGGCTGTCCACTCCTCATCAGACCAGTTCTCGCACCCCGGCGTCAGGCCACGAATGCCGATACCCAACTCGATCTCGTCGGCCGTCGCAGCACCGACGAACAGCGGCACCTCGCCTAGCTCGCCGATGAAACAGTAGGCGCGCATCAGCTCCCCATCCCGGGCCCAAGCCCAGGCGTGATAGTCCGGGACCCGTTCATTGGCGAAGAACTGCACCTCCCCCAGCTGCCGACTGAGCGCGGTGAGCCAGTCAGGAAAAGATGACTCCGCCGCGTCGAAACCCGGCGGCAAATGCCGGCGGCTGTGAGCAAGGGTCCAGCCCGGCACAGGCGCGGCCACATACACACCGTGCTGGTAGGCGCGGCCAGTGCCGGTTGCCCAATCGAGGAGTTCCCGGTCGTACAGTCCCAGCGCGTCGGCGACCTCGACGGGGGTCCGGTTCCGGACCGCCAGCCACGATGTCTTGTAACCGAACCCAGTCATGCCACCCATGATCCCCACTGCCCACGTAGCCGTCACCTAGAAGCATCCGGATCTGTCGCCGGCCGGGCGTTGCCGTGTCGGTGACCGCTACTTTCGGTATATCGGTCCTTCGGCCGTCTGGGCTCGTTCCCCGTCCGTCTGCCGGACCCGACGATGCTCAGGCATCCGAGTCTGCGGGTGTAGAACGATCGTGGCCCTCGAGCGTGTTCTCTAGGCTCACGCCATGTCGGCAGAGCGCGGATTCATTGATCTAGGCGACCACGATCACCAGTCACTGTCCTCGGGCCGGCCAGCCCCTGACCGCGTTACAGGCAGACGAAAGATGGGTGTACGGCTCGTCGCTGCCTTTGTGGTCGGCATGGTGCTTGGCGGTGTAGCGGTCAACCAGTTGCGGGACTCGCGGGAGGAACGGGAGCGGAACTCTTCGATCTCACTCGTGGCCTTCGTTGCATCCGGCGGTAGCGGGGGTGGGGACGCCAGGGGCATCTACCAGATGGCAGGACAACTGGCGGTGATCAATGCGGGGCCCGCGCCGATCACTGTCCGCGCGACGTCCGGTCAGCTGCCGGGTATCCGGGTCCGAGGTGCCGGGCAGTCTCCGCTGCTGCGTCCCGGCGGCACCGCCTGGATCGAGGTCGAGGTGCGCATCGACTGTTCGATCCCGTTCGGCAGCGAGCCGTTATCGACCCGGTTCACGGTGGAGGCCGCCGACGGGAGGGTCAGGGAGGTCAGCCACCCCGTCGCCGTGATCGGCAGCGCCTGGCACCGTGAGGTCGAGCAGCCCTGCGCGCACCTCGCTGACCTGGTCAAGCGTGACGGCTAACGGGCAGCCGCAGACCCATCGGCGACCTGGCGCGAGCGCCACGAGCAGAATCAACCCACGACCGCGTACCCGGACATGCCGCAGAGCCCTCGTCGCCGTCACCGGACGGCAACGGAAGCGGTCATTGGCTTTGCGTTTCATGACGATGGTGACCGCGATCTGGTCCGGGGCCAGTGCTGCGAATCGAGTATCGCGTCGGCCGGTAGGTGCGGACGCGTGGGTGAGCGGAGCGGCGGAACGCGGATTTTCGGACAGGGCTTGTCCTGAGTCGGCTCGCCCATAGGCAAGCACGGACGGCACCTGGGCCGTCGAGACGACCCGCAGTGGAGCCGTGCTGTCCGGGAGTAGCCCGGTGAGTGCCGCCCGTTCCTCAGCTGTTCACAACGGTCGGATCGCGATGCGGTCGACGGTGGCGCGCCTGCACTGGTCACGCGCGTGCTGTGCGGGCCGCGGGGCTCGGTCTTGACGGGATGACCTGTGGCCTGCGGTAGCGACGCCGGGTCCATCCAGGCCGTTGCCGCCTCGGTCATTGCGGCGTGGACGTCCCAGCCGGTTGCGCGGAGGCGTTCGGCCAGTTCGGTTACTTTTGGCGGCCGGCGGAGCGGCGCACACGACGAGGAGGGCGACCGGGTCGGCTTCGGTCATGAGTCTGGTACTCCTGCTCGGCCGGCAAGAGCTCGCAGGCCAGAGGTGTGGCGGGGGCGTTCCCGCCGGAGCAGTTTCGTGATGAGGCCGGTGGCTGTGACGTTGAGCCTGATCGCCTCGGGGGCGAGGCGCTCGTACTCGAGAAGCTGGAGCATCGCCTGTGGGTCTGAGTCGCGGGTGGCGCTGTGTGCTGCGGCAAGGTCGAGGTGTACCTGGGCGCGTCGGCTGGTCAGCGCCTTTGGGGGCGGTGAGGTATCAAGCTGATCGGCGGCACGGAGCGCACGCTGGTTGTCCTGGAGTTCGACCGCGACGGAGATTGGGTGTAGTTGGACGTTGGTGGGGCCGAAGGCTGTCCACAATTCGTTGCTGTTGCGGCGGAGTCGGTCGGCGGCGGATTCGGCGGCTTCAGGTACGCCCACGCGGTGCGGGCGTTGGTGCCACGTGCTGCCGCCACTGCGGCGTGCAGCAGAAGCGCCCCGTAGGCCGAGAGGTAGGCGGGTGTGCGATGCAGCTTGTGACGTGCACTACGAGGAGGCTGCCTCACGGTTCAGCGGGGTAGCTTGTCGCGTAGGTCCTCGACCTGGCGTTCGAGTCGGTTCACCGCGTTCTCGTTGTTGAGGAAGGTGGTGAGGCCGGCGGCGAAGGCGATCGCGATCAGGACCGCGAGGACGCTGAGGATGAGTGCGCCGACGGCGAGACCCCGGCCAGTCACGTTCGGTCGACCGGCCATCCGCAGGCCGATGACGCCGAGGATGATCCCGATGATGCCCAACACCAGTCCGACTGACGCCAGGATCGCGGTCAGGACACTGATCAGGGCAGCGACCCCGAACACCAGGGCGAATGTGGCAGCGGCGCTGGTCTTCGCGGTCGTGCCACCTCTGCCCGACCGGGAACCCACCTGCGAACTAGATGCATTCATCTCTTTCCTTCCTCGCACTGACCCCAGGAGCTTTCGGCGACGCGTTCCCCTTCTTCCTGCCCTTACACGCGCTCGTCCGAAAGCCCCGCTTGCCGGGTCCACTTCAGGGAGGATTCGGCTCGCGGCGGCGCTGCCGAGATGCCCCCTTCGTTCTGGTCCCTACGCCGCGGCATCACCTTCCAGCGCACCAAGACCTGGAAGGAGTCGCCCGACCCTGATCGCGACGCCAAAGCTCGACCGGATTGAGCAGGTGCTGGACTGCTTCCCGGACCGGGTCTTCGCGTTCGACGAGTCCGGGCCTCTGGGGATCCGGCCCACCGCGGCCCACCGCGGGCTGCCGCTGCCTCGACCAGCGTCTGTACCTGATTCTGCGACGACTTCTCCCGCGCAAGCGCCCCCTGGTGCGCCGCCAACCAGGTCGACCTCGTGTTCCTGCCGACCTACGCATCCTGGCTGGCCATTATTCGAGGTAGCTCGGACTATCGGACGTGCACCAATCCTAATGCCGGAGCCACTTCAGGTAGGCGTCATATATCTTCAGCAGGACGTCCGCCGACTCGCGGGCGGCGAGAAACTCACCCAACTGATCAAAAAGCATCCCGATGAGCTTCTGCTCATCGTCCGAAGACAGGCCAGCCAGCCCTCCTTGATAGCCATCGGGCAACGCGAGTCGCAGCAATAGCCCGCGCCAATTTGGCACCATCACCAACTCGAACTACAAGCCACTCACGAAAACCCGCAAGCATGCCACCCTGCTGACCTACGTTAACACCTTCTATGAACGCGGCCGCCTGCCCGAATGACCCATCCACGCCAAGCACCGCAGGGTGATCTCGGAGAAGTTCTAGAGTGCGCTTCAGATCCATGCCCTCACCTCAGAATCCGAAATTAATAAGTTCACGGTCCAGCCAAGCGCGTTTGTATTCAGCAACAGGCACGCCCGTCCTGCCGCTGAACGCGTCAATGAGGTGATCTCAGCAGCGCAAAAGTGTTGATTAGTACGACACGGGCGAAGGTGTCGAGTCGGGCGGTGATGGAAACAGGCGTGGAGCCATCGATAGACACGTCCTTGCGACAGAAACACGTCTTCGAGAGGGCTCCACGTGATTGCCTATCGTGCCATGGTCGACGTCCCGAGGGAACTCGTGCAGCATCTCGGCCGGCTGCTTGCCGCCGAGCGTCGAGCCAAGGGGACCCGGCGCGGCACTCGCGCGTTGACCTGCTTCTACCAGGCGTTGTTGGTGCTGATCTGGTTCCGCAAGGGCGAGGACCTGGCCCTGCTCGGCGCGGGGTTCGGGATCTCCCGGGCGACCGCGTACCGCTACCGCGACGAGGGCATCGCGGTACTCGCCGCGCAAGCAAGCGACTTACACACCGCGCTGCGCCGTGCCGCCGACGACGGCTGGTCGCACGTGATCCTCGACGGCAAGCTGTTCGACTGCGACCGCCTCACCGAGACCACCCTGTCGGTCAAGGGCGAGACCATCGACGCCTGGTACTCCGGAAAGCACCGCGACTTCGGCGCGAACATCCAAGCGATCATGCGCCCAGACGGGCTGCCGATCTGGACCTCGCAGGCTATGCCCGCGCATCTGCACGACACCAGCTGCGCCCGCGAACTCGGTGTCACCGCCGCATTGAACTGGTCCGCCGCCGAACTCGACCTGCCCACCCTGGCCGACTCCGGCTACGAAAGCGCAGGCCACGGCATCAAGACACCGATCAAACAGCCCGCCGACGGCAGCCGACTCGCACCCGACAACCGCGCCTACAACCGGCTGCTACGCGGCCTGCGCTGGCAAGGCGAACGCGGCTTCGCCATCCTGACCGGACGCTGGAAAACGCTCCGCCACACCACCGCCAGCCCACGCCGGATCGGCGAGATCGTCGCCGCCGCGCTACACCTGACTCACTTCGAATACCGCTACCTACCCGAATCTTGCTGAGATCACCTCAATAACTCTGCCATCTTTAAGGACAACAGTGTGGGAATGCCATCCTGCATCCTGGCCGCGATACTTCCCTAAAAAGATCACCATGAAGCCGCCACCATCCTCCAAACGACCACCGATGATCCCGTAAACGCCGCAACCGCGCTACAACGCCTCAGTCCCCGCACCGTCATCGTCACCGCAGGCCAACACGGTGCCGCCTACTCCCATCCCGACGGAGCCGCCACCGTACCCGCGCCCACCGTCCACGCCATCGACACCACCGGAGCCGGCGACACCTTCCTCAGCAGCCTCGCCCTCGACCTCGCCCACAACATCGCGCTACACAACGCCATCACCACCGCCGTCCAGACCAGCTCCCACACCGTCCAACACGTCGGCGCCCACACACCAGCTCACAGGACCTGATGCGGCAGCCGCCCCGACACCGTCAGGCCTGCATCTGATCCGGACCTGCGCCCGTAGGCCGATGCGTGGTGGCGTGTCGATCGGGAGCGTGGCGACGCGTCTCCCCCTCATGCATCAGCCCGTGCCCTGCTACGGATCCCGGGTCCCCGTGCTGCCAGCATGTCGCGGCTACTGACCGTCGCCTATCCTGTCCGGATGGGTGAGCCGGCGGATGACCTTGGCCGCCTTGATGCCTTCACCTACCTGACGGTGCCTGAACGCGGCGTCTACCTCGCGATCATGCGTCTGTTCACGGCGTCGCTGATGACTGACCTCTCCGCGCAACAGGTGGTCGAGGAACTCGCCGCCCACGAGATCGACATTTCCCTCGACACTGCGGTGAGCCGCTTGAACCAGCTTGTCGGGTGGGGCAACCTGCTGCCCAGCTCACACACGGTGCGCGTCAAGAGCATCGAGGAGTACCAGCGCGCCCGGTCCCGTTATCAACTGTCTCCGCTCGGCGAACGGGTGCAGCGGCAGGCCGACGAGGTGCTCTTGAGCGCGGACGCCGCCCGGGAGATCAGTCGGGAGCTGCTGGGCCTGCTCGCCGCCGGTCTGGGTGACCTGGTGGATCGGGTCGAGCAGCCGGGCGGCGTCGATGCCGGCACGGCTCGCGAGGCGGTCGCCACGATCTTCGCCCAGTTCTGGGCGTTCCGTGACTCGGTACGCGACTTCTATGCTTTCCTCGGGCAGGTCCTGGCCCGCTACGACCTGGACAGCGCGGAGTACCGAGGCTTCAAGGATCTGCTCCTGGACTACGTCGAGTCGATCACCGAGGAGATTGTGCTCCTCGCGCCACGCATCGACCGTCACCTGCACCGCCTGGGGCCGTATCTGCCCGCTCTGGTGCATGTCCTGCGCGAAGGCGGGCTGGCCGGGGCCGCCGCCGACCTCGGCGTTGCCGTACAACGCAGCCGTGGTCATGAGCTCGCTGACTGGGCTGCGCTGCGGGCGTGGTTCAGTGACGTCGACGGTCGCCGCAGCGAGGTCACGCAGCTGCGCGATGCCACTATGCGGGCCCTGCAGTCGCTGCTGGCCAATGCGAAACGGATGGTCCGTTCCACCGGCAACGGTGCCTCTCGCCGTCGGGAGCTGCTGCGGTTGGCGGCCTGGCTGGACACCGCCGATGAGGAGACGGCCGCTGATCTGTTCACCTCGGCGTTCGGCCTCTATCCTGCCCGGCACCTCGGTCTCGCCGCCGAGGCGCAGGTGGTGGTGCCGGCGACGGCGAGTTGGTGGCCGGCGCCTGCCGTGCAGGTTCCCGTCGCGCTGCGCGAGCGTGGTGGGCGGGCGCCGCGCGGACGCGCTTCCGCAATCGCCGACCGCAGCGGGCAGAAGCAGGCGTTGATCGCACAGGCTGCCGCTCTTCATGAGCGGCGGGTCTCGGCCGCGGCGGAGTTGCTGTCCGCCGCCCCCGATCTGGGGGCGGTGCGTCTGTCCGCCCCGGCCATTCATCTGCTGCTCGAACTGATGGCGCAGGCTCTCGGTGCCGGTGATCCACTGCTGGGCAACGCGGTGGCTCTGGTCGTCGATCTGCAGCTGCGCTGCGAACTGTTGAGCAAGCCGCGCCACGTGTTGACCCTCCGTTCGGCTGTCGGTGATTTCACCGCCCAGGACATCGAGATCTCGATCATCCGCCTGGAGGACACCGATGGCTGACGAGCACGACATCGCGCTGGCGGTCGAGCGCCGCCGAGCGGTGCGGGCCCTGCTGTCCGCGCCGCTGCTGCTCGCCACCGACGATGATTTTCCGCTGGTCCGTCGGCATGCCGAATGGTTGAAGAGCTGGTTCGGTAACTTCCTCGGCTACCGGCTGGTGGTGGAGGCCGGTTTCGCCCGGCTGTTCAAGCCCGGCCTGGGTCCGGGGCGGGGCCGACCGCTGCTGCGCGCCAGCGGGCCGTTCACCCCACGCATGTACACGTACCTGACGCTGGGCGTAGCGGTGCTGCTCACCTGCCCTGAACAGGTGCTGTTGTCCCAGCTCATCGCTGATGTTCGGGCGGCGGCGGTGGAGGCCGGTATCGCACTCGGTGACGCTCAGCGGCCGACCGAACGTCGTGCGCTCAGCGCGGCGTTGCGGCAACTGGTGTCCTGGCAGGCGCTGCGTGAGGAGCAGGGGACGGTCGCCGGTTACGCCGACGATGACCGGGCAGAAGCCCTGCTCACCGTCAACCGTGACATCGTCGCGCACCTGGTGGCCACCCCGCCGGGCCGCAGCGTCACCGCTGCGGAGTTCGTTGGTGCTGCCGCCGAGCCCGGTCCGGGCGGCACCCGCCATGCGGTACGGCGGCGGCTGATCGAGCAACCGGTGGTGTACCTCGACGAGCTGAGCGCCGCGCAGCGGGCCTGGTTGCGTCGGGAGCAGCGCCGAGAGGAGCGGTCGTTCCTGGAGTACGCCGGTTTGCAGGCGGAGCTGCGCGCCGAGGGTGTCGCCCTGCTCGACCCCGACGACGGCCTCACCGACGTGCTCTTTCCGGGGGTCGGCACGGTCGCCCAGGCCGCGCTGCTGACGATCACTGCGCTGGTCGAGCAGTTACGTCCGGCGCCGGGGCGGCTGGTGATCGGGGTGCCCGTACCCGAGCACGTGCTGGACGGGATTCTGGCTGACCTGGTCGACCGTCATGCCCGGCGGTGGGCGGGCCGGTATGTCGAGGATCTGTTGTTGCTGCGAGAGGCGGTCGTCGCGTTGCTCATCACCATGGGGCTGTTGGCGCGGTCGGCGCCGACGGTCGCCGACGCCGAATCCACCGAGACCATCGCCGCCGAGCGGGCGGTCGACGCGCGCGCTGCTCGCGGTGACAGCCCCGAGGGTGGTCTGGTGCTGCTCGCGGCCGCGGCCCGCTACGCCGCGAGCGAGGCGGTGCGGTCATGAGCAGCACGGCCGTCGCCGCGTCCGGGACGCAGGTCGCGGTATCGCATCCGCACCGGTACCGCCTGCACCGTGCGGGGATCTGCAACATCTGGCAGTACGACAACCAGGTGTTCCAGTTCGAGCAGGGCCGGCTGTTGCTGCGCGGGAAGAACGGCGCCGGGAAGTCGAAGGCCCTGGAGTTGCTCCTGCCGTTCCTGCTCGATGGTGACGTCAAACGGCTGGATGCCACTGGCGCGGGCCGCACCACGTTTCGGTGGCTGATGAGTGAGGGTGCCAGCGGGGTGAACCGGCAGGGTTTCGTCTGGCTGGAGCTGCGGCGCGTCGATGAGCACGGGCCGCCGCGGTTTCTGACGCTGGGAGCGGTCGTGCGGTGGTCGTCCTCGACCGCCGAGGCACGGGTCACGTATGTCGTCACTGCGCGGCGCGTCGGTATCGACGTCGATCTGGCCGTCGATCGGCAGCCCGTGCCGATCGAGCGGCTGCGGGAGACACTGGGTGAGGCGGCGCTGCTGGGCAGTGCGCGGGACTACCGGGCGCGGGTGGGTCGTGAGCTGTTCGGGATCGCCGATGCGGGCCGGTACCGCAATCTGGTTCACCTGCTGTACCGGCTGCGTCGTCCCACCATCGGTGACCGGATCGAGGCGGGTCAGCTCGCCGCCGAGCTGAGCGAGGCGTTGCCGTCGGTCGACGATGACGTCCTCGATTCGGTCGCGCACAACCTTGACGACCTGGAGACCGTCCGCGCTGATCTGGGTCGGTTGGAAGCCACTCACGCCGCGTTGGCCGACCTGATGACGGCCTACCGCGGATATCTGCGCGGTGAGCTGCGCCGCCGGGTGCAGGCGGTCGACGATGCCCTGTCCCAGTTGCGTGCCCAGCGCCGCCAGGCCGGCCAGGCGGAGCGGGAGGTCGCGGCGGCGCTCGATGCGCAGCGGGCCGCGGAGGCGGTGGTGGACGGCTGGGAGCAGACGCAGCGGCAGGCCCGCGCCGAACTTGGGGCGCTGCGCGACAGCGCCGCCTACCGGGCCGTGCAGGAGTTGGGGCAGCGTCGTCTCGCGGTGCGGGCGCTGGAGTCGGCGGCCCGGTCCGCGGCCCGCGCCGCGGACGCGGACCGGCAGACGGTCACCGACGTCGTGGCACGTCTCGTCGCGGAAACCGGCCGGCTGACCGACACCATCGGCGAGCTGCGGGACAGTCACCGACGACTGCGTGACCTCGCCGCCGAGTCGGGCCTGGACGTCGGGCATCTCGGGGCCGTACCGGAGTCGCGTGGTCTCGGCGCTCCCGCCGACCCTTCGGTCCAGGTGCTGCACCACCGTCTGGCCGCTGAGGAGTTCGGGGAGCACCGTGTGCGCGTCGCCGGGGCCGAAGCGGCGGCGCGGGCCCGGCGTACGGCGGTGGCCGACGTCCAAGGGCGCCTGGACGAGGCGGACACGGCCGCCGCCGTCGCCCTCCGGGCGGAAGCCGATCGTGATCTGCTCGACGAACAGCAGCACACCGCGCAGGAGCACCTCGGTGATGTTGCCGCCGCCCTCGCCACGGCCAGCGGCGCCTTCGCGCATGCCGTACAGGAGTGGATGGCTCTTGCGGCCCTGGCCGGCGCGGACCTCGCACCGTTGCGGGAGGTTCTGCTCGGTGATGACCCGTTGCCGGCGGACGCACCGGCGCAGGTGCGCGCGGCGGCTGAGGCCGCCGCGGAGCCGTTGCGGGCTGCGGCCGAGGCCCGCCGCGATACGTTGCGCGCCCAGCGTCTCCAGGCCCAGACCCACCTCGACGAGGTACGCGCAGAGCACGCGCGGTGGAGCGCGATGACCGACCCGGAGCCGCCTCGGTCCCGGTTCCGTAGCGGCTCGCCCGCACGGCAGGGTGTGCCGTTGTACCGGCTTATCGATTTCGCCGATCACCTCGACGAGCGGCAGCGGGCCGGAATCGAGGCGGCGTTGGAATCCAGCGGGCTGCTCGACGCTCTGCTCGCCGAGGACGGCACGGTGGTGGACGCGGCCAGCGGTGAGGTGATCCTGCGGCCCGGTCCGCCCGAGCCCGCACCCACGGTGCAGCAGGCGCTGGTCGCGGTGGCCGGGGCGGAGCATGTGGCGGGCATTCTGCGCAGCATCGGCTTCGGGTCGGCCTCGGACGCGGGCAGTTGGATCGCCGACGACGGCAGGTGGCGGCTCGGGGTGGCCTACGGTGCCTGGACGAAACCGGCAGCCGAGTATGTCGGCGCCGCCAACCGTGCCGCTCTGCGTCGCCGTCGCCTCGCCGACCTGCAGCAGCAGGTGGACACGCTGACGAGCCGGCTCGGCGACCTCGACGGGCAACTCGACGTCAACGACCGGCACCGCGAGGCGCTCGCCGCCGCGCTGCGGGCACTGCCCGATGGTGGCGCGCTGAGCCGGGCGTGGGCGCGTCGTGATGAGGCGGAGGCGACGGCCGACCGGCTCGCCCGCCGGGCGGCCGAGGCCCGGCGTCGGGCGCGGGAGCTGCGGGGCGTCGCCGACGAGCGTCGAGGCCGCGCGCAGTCCGTGGCGCAGGCCCATCTGCTCCCCGACGACCGTGCCAGTCTCGACGGCATCGATCAGCGGCTGCGCCAGCTCGGTGCCGAGATGCCCCGCTACACCCGGGACATCGGGCAGTTCATCGACCAACTCGCACCGTACGAGTCGTTGATCGGCCGGCATGTCGAGGCCGTGGACACCGCCACCAGCACTGCCGACGAGGCGCTGCTCGCCGCCGAGGCGCACCTGGCCGCGGCGGAAGCGTTCGCCGTGCTCGAACGGTCGCTCGACGCCGAACCGGCGGAGATCCATCGGCAGGAGGCCGCCGCCGAGGCACGGCTGCGTGCCGCCGAGACGGAACTGCCGCCGGCTCGCCGCGGCTACGACCAGGCCCGCGACCACCGGGTCCGGGCCGAGGAGACACGCGACCAGACCCGGCGACTGCTGACCCAGCAGGAGCAGGTGGCCCTGGACGCCGGCACCGCGCTGCCCCGCGTGCTGACCCTGCCCGGTGTCGGTGACGCGCTCGCGCTGGCCGGTGACATGTCCTTCGCGCCGGGCACCGGGACCCCACCGGAGCGGATCCGGCAGCTCGACGAGCTCGCCGGCCGGCTCCGCGACGCGCTCGGCAGGCCCCAGCAGGACCTCGGCGAAAACGCCCTGCATCAGCGTTACAACGACGTCCGCAGCCGGCTGCCCGGCGGTTTCGACCTCATCTGGGAGGACCGCGCCGGGGTCAAGGTCGTCGAGATCGCCGACGACATCGGGCAGCACCCTGCCGCTGTCGCGACCGCTCGCCTCGGCGCGGAGCTGGAACAGAAGCGGTCCGCGGTGGCCGAGCGGGAACGGCACGCCTTCGAGCGTTTCCTGCTCGGCGAGTTGGGAGACGCGTTGTCCCGGCAGATGCGTGCGGCGGAGAGCCTGGTGTCGACCATGAACACCACCCTCGCCGGGGTACGTACCTCCCACGGGCTCGGCGCACGGCTGGTGTGGTCGCTGAAAGACGACGCGGAAGCGGACACCCGTACCGCCGTCGCACTGCTGCGCACGCCGTTCGAGCTACGGACCCGGGAGAACAACGACCGGCTGCGCGCGGCGCTGGCCGCCCGCGTCGAGGATGCTCGACGCGCGGACCCCTCCGCCGGGTACGCGGTCCACCTGCGCGCCGCGCTGGACTACCGCAGGTGGTTCGGCTTCACCGTCAGGGTCACCGACCAGGCCAACCCGAACCGGGAGCGCACCCTGTCCGCGCGTACCGCCATGTCGCAGGGCGAGCAGCGGGTGGTGTCGTACCTGGTGCTGTTCGCTGCCGCCGCCGCGCACTTCACCTCCGTCGGGGAGTCCTATCCACAGGCCCCACGGCTGATCCTGCTCGACGACGCATTCGCCAAGGTCGACGAGCCCACCCACGGACGCCTGCTCGGCCTGCTGGTCGACCTCGATCTGGATGCCGTTCTGACCAGCGAACGCCTGTGGGGGTGTTTCCCTGAGGTGCCGTCGCTGGGCATCTACGAATGCCTGCGGGACCCGACCCAACCCGGCGTCGCCACACTGCACTTCCGCTGGGACGGCCGCCGCCGCACGGTGCTCACCTCATGATCCCGGCCGGGGCGCTCGACTATCTCCGGTCCACCGGACTACGACCACTGTGGAGCGCGGTACACGCCCGCCTGGTCCGCAACGGTCGGCTGGTGACCGGACGCCTGACCCTCACCGGGCTGACCGACACGCAACGCGAAGCCGTCGGCCACCTCCTCGGCCAGGCTGTCGGACCGACACCCACGATAAAACTGGCCGACCTCGACCGACGGCTGCGCGACAGCGCCGCGGGAACCGGACTGCTCGGCGTGGTGGAAACGGTCATCGGTGCGGTACCCGACCGGCGCGCCGACGCCGACGCGGAGTCGGCCCGGCGAGCGTTGCTGCGCGAGCACGCCAACGCCGCCCTCGTCACCGCCGGCCTGACCGACCGCCCCTGGACCACCCTGTGGCTGGACCAGCTGTGGCGGCAGGGCCTACCCGCCCGGCTACCCACCGACGAGGTACGGCGCACCGTCAGCCAGGCAGCCATGACGCTCGGCCTCACCGTGGGTGAACAGGCGCGCACCTGGTCCCGGGGCGAACTGGCGCAACGGGTCACCGGCAGCGCCCACGGGCTCGACGATGACAGCCCGCTGACCCGTCTCGTCCTACGCGGACTCGCCCTCGCCCTCACCGGAGGCTCAGATCTGCCGCAGGGTGCGGCGCAACGCCGCGCCCTCTGGGATGCCGCCGGGGTAGCCAGCGACACCGTGGCGACCACCGTGCTCACCTACGGACTACGTCCCCTCGGCAACGACTGGCTCCGCTTGCGCGCCGACAGCGGCGCCGAGACCCATCTGACGCTCCGGGAGATCCGTCGCCTCACTCCCCTACGGCTTCACCCGCAAACCGTGTACGTGTGCGAGAACCCGCGGGTCCTGGAGGCGGCGGCGGACGCCGGTGCTGCGGCAGCGATCGTCTGCACGATGGGCAACCCCACCACCGTGACCCTCGCCCTCCTCGACGCCATCATGGAGTCGCCAGACGTGCGTCTGCTCTACCACGGCGACTTCGACTGGCCCGGCATCGCCATCGCCGACCGCATCATGCAGCGCTATGACGCCCGACCCTGGCAGTTCATGGCCGCCGACTACCGCTGGGCCGTCGCGCAGGCCATCGAACGGGGGACGCCGCCGCAGCCACTCATCGGCCGTGCCGCCGAGACTCCATGGGATCCCGCGCTCTCCACCACGATGGCGCAAACCGCCACCGCCATCCACGAGGAGGCGGTGATCGACCGTCTCCTCGCCGACTTCGAACTCGATCCGTCGAGGAATGTCACGCCGCAGTCCTGGAGATAGACAGCCCGTCAACTACTCAGCCAGGAAGCTGGAGATCGCCTCGGTGGAGGAGGCGCCCTTGGTTGCGGTGTAGAAAAGGTAGGGCACTTCGGCACGGTTGCATCGGCGCGGTTGCAGAACTGCTGGGATGAGGCGCGACTTACCGACCTGGTGCCGACCCCGAATGGTGACCGCCAGTCCGGCCCTGCCTGTTGCGAGCCGGTCCAATCGCTTTTGCAACAAGGCAAGTTCGGCCGCTCGGCCGACGAAAACCCCGCCATCAGGTAATCCCGATCTACGTAGACGACAACTATGTAGATGCGGTCTACCCAACTCGCTGCCGCTCGACGTCCGGCCAGTCAGCACACCGGCCGGTGCCGTAGGCGTGGTGCCGCGCCGCTGCGGGGAGACGGCAGCGCGCACCGCGCGCGGCACCAGGAAGCGGACCTTTTGTGCTGCCCTGAGCACCCGTGATGACGTCGTGCATTGCCAGGTTGTCCACAGGTGCTTGGTGCGCCCTGGTTCTTCGGTACGCCGAGACGTCGCGGGTGACCACCGCCAGTTCCTTCAACCCGTCGATCGGCCACTGGTCGAACTGCCGCCGCACGCCGCGCTACTCACTGGCAGCGGGCAGGCGCGGTGGTGCGCCGCCCGTCTTGAGGAAGGTGCCCGCTACCTGTATGGCCGTGTCTGGTCGCAGCCGGAGATGCTCGGTGGGGTATTCGGTGGGTACTCCGCCCAGGTCGAAGTGGAGTTCCTGGTCAGGCGGTGGCACTGTGGGGTCGTTGAGGTAACCGCCGTCGTCGGCGATGTGTACCGCGAAGGCGTGGGCGCGGTGGCCGAGCCCGATCTGGACGCCGGGTGGCAGGTCGTCGGAGTCGTCGGTGATGTCGCTGAAGATCGTGACGACGACGGCCTCGCCAGCCTGGTGGATATCGCGCAGGAGGGCTTCCAGGGCCGCGGGGTCGGTCAGGTCGACCTCGTGGTTGTCGCGGTGGTCGCCCCGGTCGTAGGTCCAGGTCACCTTCATGCGATCGCCTTTCCGTTGCCGGTGTAGGTGCGCCAGTGGCGTACCTGCCCGTCATCGTCGCGTACGTAGACGTCCAACTGCGCGCCGGCTGGCAGCAACCGGGAGAGGATCTTCTCGCAGCCGTAGGGGGTGTAGTCGCAGGGCGGATTGTTCGTGACCACGGCCGCCCGAGTGACGTGTTCGCGGCGCATCCGGGCGGCGAACTTGGCCTCCAAATGATCGGTCGTGGTGGCGATGAGTTGGTAGGCCGGTTTGAGGTCGACGGCGGCAGCCGAGTCACGGCCAGACTTCATGGGTATCCGCTGTCCATTGATCAGCGCCACACCGGAGGTCGGATCCTTTGCCTCCCGTCGAGGCAGGTCGCGAGCGGCGTCCGTCAGCCACTCGGGAAGCGGTTCGGACGGGGCAGAGTCCTCGGTAACACTGCTGAAGGTGTCGCGGCGGGTGGGCGGTTGGCTGATGGGGCCACCACCGCCCGTCGTCAGTTTCCCAGCTCACCGACCTGCCGAGCCTGCGCCAGCGCCGCGTCGACACGGCCTCGGGCCTCAGCCTTTCGAGTACGGACCCCCGCCAGAATCTGCATCACCTGCTGCAGACGCGCCAGCGTCGGACCGGGCTGACCGCCCTGCAACGCTGCCACGACGAGCCGCCGCGCCTCGTCGACCGCGGACGCCGCCGCTGCCACGCTGCCATCCACCGTATCCAACGCCGCGACTACCGGGGCGAGCACGGCAATGGTCTCCTGTGGCGACGATTGTTGCGCCACAGAACCTACCGACCGCGATGCCTCACTCAGGACGCCCGATGCCTCGTTCAACCGGGACCGGGCCTGCCCAAGCACCTCTCGTGCCCGGCCGAGAGCGGCCGCGATACCAATAAAGCCAGAGGCCACCGCCCGAGCGGCGACCTGCTCGATGGCGCGGTCGATCGCCGCGGTCTCATGCTGTGACCGGTCTACACCCGCGGTCATCGCCAGCAAGTCGACGCCGATGGTGTCGGTCAGCGACATCGCCCAATCCCCCGCTCGAACGCCTCGCGCCTACCACCCAACGGTGGCAGCCTAGAGACGCTCGCCAGCGGAAAACAACATCGGGAAGCGAAGCTGCCGGAGATGTCTTCCGCCTGCTTCCGGCGAGCGGATCCCGGATGTCCGGGCCATCGGTGTGCACCGAGTAGAGTCGCCGGCCCGTCGACGCGTTCACGAGCAGACCCTCGTTCCGGTATCGCAGAAAGTCGCCTCGGGGCATGGTCAACGCCGCCGCTGGTTGCGAAACTGCTTCAATCTGGGCCAGCACGGGCAATCGGGGCTCTCAAACACCTCGGCAGCTATGTGTACTGGGCAGGCGACACCCTGTCCCCGGCCGGTGGGCCTGACCACCAGCCGGGCCGGGCTCGGCGTCGGCACGACCCGGACGGAGGAAGCAATGTCCCGCACACCGCTGTCCCTGCCGCAGCCGCCCGCGCGCGCGTCCGAGTTCGGCCGGGACGCGCTCATCGTCTGCGAGAACCTGGTGCGGATCTACCAGACCGGTTCCATCGAGGTGCAGGCCCTGCAGGGACTGGACCTCACCGTGGACAGCGGGGAGCTGGTCGCCGTCGTCGGCGCCTCCGGGTCGGGCAAGTCGACGCTGCTGTCCATCCTGGCCGGTATCGACGCCCCCACCGCCGGGCGGGTGCGGGTCGACCGGTGGAACCTGCTGGGGATGTCCCGCGCGGACCGGGTGGACTACCGGCGGCACACCGTCGGGTTCGTCCGGCAGCAAACGGCGAGCAATCTGATCCCGTACCTGACCGCACGGGAGATGGTGGACCTGCCCATGACAGCGGCCCGCACCGGCAAGGAGGAGCGCCGCAAGCGTGTGGCCGAGCTGTTGGACAGCCTCGGTGTCGCCGACTGCGCCGATCGCCGCCCGGGGCAACTGTCCGGAGGGCAGCAGATGCGGGTCGCGATCGCGGTGGCACTGGCCAACCGGCCGAAAGTGTTGCTCGCCGACGAGCCGACCGGCGAGTTGGACGCCGCCACGTCCGCGGAGGTTTTCGGTGTGCTGCGGGACGTCAACCAGCGCTACGGCGTCACCGTTGTCGTGGTGACCCACGACCCGGAGGTCAGCGGCCAAGTGGAGCGGACCGTCGCGATCCGGGATGGGCGTACCAGCAGCGAGGTGCTGCGCCGCACCACCACCGATGCGGTGGGTGACACGCACATGGTCGCCGAGGAGTACGCCGTGATGGACCGTGCCGGGCGGGTGCAGGTGCCCCGCGACTTCCGTCAGGCGCTGGCGCTGACCCGACGGGTCCGGCTGGCCCTGGAAGCCGACCACATCACGATCCGCCCGTCGGGAAACGGCGAATGAGCAGCGAGCCGCTGCTGCGCGCACGCGGCGTGCATCGGCGTTTCCGCACCGGGCCGACCGTCGTGCACGCGCTGCGCGGTGTGTCGTTCGACGTGGCCGCCGGTTGCATGGTGGCGCTCGTCGGCCGGTCCGGTTCGGGCAAGACCACCCTGCTCAACGTCATCGGTGGTCTGGATCGCCCGGACGCCGGCACCGTACACGTCGACGGCGCCGACGTCACCGCGCTCGACGAGGACGGCCTGTCCCGGCTGCGGCGCGAGAAGGTGTCGTACGTCTTCCAGAGCTTCGGGTTGATTCCGGTGCTGTCGGCCGCGGAGAACGTCGCCGCCCCGCTGCGGCTGGCCCGCGTCGCTGCGGCCGAGCGGGAGCGGCGGGTCGAGTTGCTGCTGGATCTGGTCGGTCTGGCCGACCATGCCCGGCAGCGGCCGGCCGAGTTGTCCGGCGGGCAGCAGCAGCGGGTGGCGATCGCCCGCGCGCTGGCCGCCTCGCCCCGGCTTCTGATCGCCGACGAGCCCACCGGGCAACTGGACGCGGAGACAGGCCTGTCGGTGATGGCTCTGCTGCGTGGGGTGGTCGAGTCCGAAGGTGTCACCGCACTGGTGTCCACCCACGATCCGGTGATGATGGCGTTGGCCGACCGGGTGATCCGGATCCACGACGGGCACCTCCACGACGAGGCAGCCGGGCAGCTGGGCGAGCCTGTGCCGGACGCGGGGTGACACGGCCGATGCTGAGGCTCGTCCGGCGGCGTGCCCGCGCGCAGTGGCCGTTGCTGGCGGCCCTCGTCGGGGTCGTCACCGTCGGCGCGACCCTGCTGGGCACCTGCACTCTGTTGAGCACCCGCACCGCCGAGCGGGCGTTGGAGGTCGCCATGGCTCGCGCCGCCCCGGCTGCCGTCGACGTGACCGTCTACACCGGCACCGTCGAGGGCCCGGACGCGCAGTCCGTCGCCGCCGACACCCGCGCCGTGCTGGCCGCCACGCTCGCACCGTTCCCGGTGACCACCACCGCGCGGGCGTCGACGGTGCTGCGGGCACTGCCGCCCGCACTCGCCCCGGGCACCACCGTCGGAGCCCAGGCGTACCTGTCGGGGCTGGACGACCTGCCGACCCGAGCTGAGCTGGTCACCGGGCGCTGGCCGCGTGAGCGTGGTGACGCGGTGGTGTTGGAGTCCACCGCCCAGCTGATCGGCCTCACCCCGGGTCGGCGGGTGCGCCTCGGCGCCGAGCTGGCCCACGAGCCCGTCCCGGCCATCGACGTGAGGGTCGTCGGTGTGGTGCGGCCGTTGCCGGGGCGCGGCTGGGACCGTGACCCGCTGGCCGCGGCAGGTTCCGCCACCGGCTACCACGACGGCCGCTTCCAGCAGCCGGTCAACGCCTACGGCCCGTTTCTCGTCGATCTCGCCGACCTGCTCACCAGCGGCGCGACCATCGGCCGGATGGAGGTCACCGCCCATCCGGACCTGTCCCACGCCCACCGACGCGACCTGCAGACCGTGGCCGGCGCCGTCCGCGACGCGGACCGTCGGCTGGCCGGTACCCTCGGTGACCGTGTCCGGCTCGCACGGGTCGCCTCCGACCTGCCGCTGACCCTGCGCTCCGCCGACGACCAACGGCACGCCACCGCCGCCCTCGTGCTCGCCATCGCCGTCCTCGGTGGTGTCCTGACCGCGACGGCACTCGTCCTCGCCGGCCGGCTGACCGCCGGCATACGCGCCGACGAAACCGCCCTCCGGACCGCCCTCGGCACCAGCCGCCGCCAACTGGCCGCCACCGCGACACTCGACGGCGGGCTCGTCGCCGCCGTCGCCGTCATGCTCGCGATACCGGCCTCGTCGGCCCTACACGCCGGCCTGACCCACCTGCCTCCCCTGAACGACGCCGACCTCACCACCGCGCCGACCGTCACCGCCGCCCAGGTCCTCACGATCGTCGGCGGCGCGCTGGTCCTCGCCGCGATCCTCACCGTCCTGGCGATCCGACCCGGCCCGGCACCCGGCGACCGCCGCACCCGCCGCGCACTGCTGGCCCGATCCGGCGCCGACCTGATCCTCGCCGCACTTGCCGCCACCGCATGGTGGCAGCTGTACGCGCAGCCCACCACCGCCAGCCCCCGCACCGACACGGTCCGCATCCTCGCACCGGCGCTGCTGCTCACCACCGGCGCCGCCCTGACACTGCGGGTGGTACTGCCCGCCCTACGCGGCGCCGACCGGCTGGCGTACCGGACCCGTGGGCTGGCGCTGACGCTGGCGGCCGCCGAAGCCGCCCGCCGACCCCAGGCCGTCGCCGCCGGGCTCCTCGTCGCTCTGGCCTACGCGGCCGCAACCTTCGGTCTCGCCTTCGACACCACCTGGCACCAGTCGCAGCGTGACCAGGCCGCGCTCTCCGTCGGCACCGACCTGGCAGTGTCCCTCGACGCGACGCCCGTGCCCGGCGACGGCGCGAACCTCGCCGCAGCCACCGCCGGGACGGTAAGTCCCGTCCTCGACCGGGGTACCGCCGTCGGTCAGTGGCTCGGCACCGCCGGCGACGCACCACGCCTGGTCGCCGTCGACACCACCCGCGCCGACGCGCTGCTCCGCGGACGCCTCGACCACGACCGCACCTGGACGGACATCAGCGCACCACTCGCCCCACCCACCCCCGTCACCGGCCTGCCCGTGGCAGCCGGCGCCCCACTCGTCCTGAGCGGCACCACGACCGGCGGCCCCCCACTCACCGTGACACCCCAACTGCTGCTGCAGGACGCCACCGGTCTGCGCACACCCTGCACCGGTCCCCCCGTGCCACTCGACGGCCGCACGCACCGGCTGCCCGCCTGCGCGACCGCCGACGGACTGCACCTCGTCGCGGTGTCCCTGCCGGTCACCGCCGACCCCAATGCCCCACTCGGCAGCCCCATCGGCATCACCGTCACCCTCACCGTGCCGCCCACCACATCGGCGGACGGATCACAGTGGACGGCCACGTCCGCGCCGCCGATCCCGACCAAGTTACGCAACCCGACCGTCGTGCTCTCCGCCACCGCGACGGAGACCGCACTGCGGATGGCGGCGACCGTCGACCTCGGCGACGCGGACGCCGCCCGCACCCTCGTCGCCACCGCCTTCCCCGACCCCGGCCCGGTGCCCGTCGCCGTCGGCACCCGCTTCGCCACCGCGGTCGGCGCCGACATCGGCAGCCAACTCAGCATCACCGTCGGCACCACACCCGTCCCGATCATCGTCACCGAGATCGTGCCGACCGTACCGTCCGCCCCCGGCGCCGCCGCCGTCCTGGCCGACCTGGACACCCTGTCCCGCGCCCGCGCCGTCACCGGCGACCTGACATTCCCGGTCGACGCCTGGTGGGTCGGCCACCCCACCGACCCCGGCGCCGCCGAGCGGGCCACCGCCCTGCACCTGGGCACCGTCACCACCCGCGACGCGGAAACCGCCCGCCTCACCAGCGGCCCACTGCACGCCACACTGCCCGCCGCACTCCGCCTCATCGTCCCCGCCTCGGCCCTGCTGCTGCTCGCCGGCATCATCGCGCACGTGACCTGCGACCTGCAGGTCCGCGCCGTAGAGGTGGCGCGGCTACGCGGCCTGGGGATGACCCGACGCGGCATCCGGGCCGTACTCCTCGGCCAGCACACCGTCATCCTGCTGCCCCTGCTCGCCGCCGGCACGGCCGTCGGCGCACTCGCCACCCGCCTCGTCGCTCCCCTGCTCGTACGCTCCGACACCGGCGCCGCACCCATCCCGGCCGCCCAACCGCACTGGCCGTGGCCGGCCGAGGCCACGCTGCTCGCCGTCATGCTGGCCGGCTGCCTGCTGACGGTCGCCGCGGTGGTCAGCGTCCAGGTCCGCCGGGCCGACGCCGCGCACCTGCGGGTGGCGCCGTGAACCGGTGGCTGACCCGCCGGTGGCCGGCCCCGCACTGGCCCAGCGTCCGCGGCCGTGGCCGCACCGACGCGGGCGCACTGCTGCTCACCGCCGCCGTCATCGCCGTCGTCGCGCTGCTCGCCGCAGCCGTGCCGGCGCTGCTGCGTGCCGCCGCCGACGACGCCGTCCAGGACACGGTCCGCCGCGCCGGCAACAAGTCGCACCTCCTCGTCCACGCCGACTGGGAACGCGACGACGGCCCGACCGGCGGACGGCTGCGGATATCCCGCCTCGCCGACGACGTCGACGACCTCCGCGCCCGGGCGACCTACACGCTCGGACCCGACCTGGACACCGCACTGCTGCCGTCCATCGCCGTGGTCAACAGCCCGATCCTGCGCATCACCGACGGCAACCTGCCACGTACCGTCCAGCTCACCTACCTGGCCGACGACCTCGACGGCCCGGACGTGACCTGGATCGCCGGCAACGCACCCGGCCCCGCAATCCCCGAACGGTCCATCGAGATCCCCTACCACGGGCCGCCCTGGCCGGTGCAGGTCGGCCTCTCCGAGGCCGACGCCGCCGCCCTCCAGGTCGGCCCCGGTGACCGCATCCCGGCCGAGGACGACCACGGACGCGACAAAGACATCCGGATCAGCGGGATCTACCGACCCGCCGACAGCACCGACCCCGCCTGGCGACTCGCCCCGGCGCTGCTGCGCCCCGTGCCCGGCGCCGACGGCCCAGGCACCACCCGCGTCGCCGCCCTGCTGTCACGCGAGTCGCTGCCCGACGCCCGACTCGCCTTCGACCAGGACCAACTGCGGCGCACCGTCCACTTCGCCCCCGCACCCGACGCACTCACCTGGGACGCCACCGCGACGCTCGCCGACCAGGTGGTCAAACTCAAAGCATCCTCCGGCTCATCAGCCGCCCGCGACGGCTCCCTGAAATGGGAATCGCAGCTCGACACCGTCCTACGCGACGCCCGCACCCAGATCAGCGCCGCCTTCACCCAGGCCGCCGTCCTGCTCGCCGCAGTCCTGACCGCCACCGTACTGGTCCTGCTGCTCGCCGCCGATCTGCTGGTCCGCCGCCGTACCCCGGCGCTGAGCGCCGCCCGGCAACGCGGTGCGGCGCTACCGGACCTCGCCGCGGAACTGATCATCGAGTCCACCGTGGTGTCCCTGTCGGCCGCCGCCGTCGGCCTCGCACTCGCCCACACGACCGCACCAGGCGCCTCCTGGACCTGGACCATTCCCGTGGTCCTGGCCGGCGCCCTCGCCGGGCCGACGTTCGGCACCCTCGCCGCCGCCCGCGCCAGCCGCGACCGCCACCAACCCGCCAACCCGGCCGCGCGGCGCTGGATCCTGACCACCGGCCGGCTGCGCCGCGCCGCCGTGGAAACCGCCGTGCTGATCGCCGCGGTCGCCGCCGTCGGCACACTGCACCAGCGCGGACTCCTACCCGACGCCTCCCACGGCGACACCGGTGAGCTGACCGGCGACCTGATCCTCCCCATCAGCGCCGTCGCCCTGAGCGCGCTCGCCGGCGCGCTCGTCGTGCTGCGGCTGCTGCCCGTCGGACTACGGATCGCCCTCCGACAGGCCCTGCGCTCGCGCCGCCCGCTGGCCGTGTTCGGCGCTGCCCGGGCGGCCACCACCGCCGCACGCGCGCTGCCGCTGCTGGTGCTGATCAGCGCCACGGCGCTCGCGTCGTTCGCACTTGTCGTCGGCGCCACCATCACCCGAGGTCTCGACGACGGCGCATGGCACACCACCGGCGCCGACGCCCGCCTCGACATCAGCAGCGACGTCCAGGCCGCGACCCCCGCACTCGCCGAACGCATCGCCGCCGCACCAGGGATAGAGCAGGTCGTCGCCGCACAGATAACCGACTCCGCACCGCTCTTCACCGAATCGACACTGCTCACCCCACGCCTGGTCATCGTGGACGCCGCCGCGTTCGGCCGCCTCCTGGCCACCACCCCGCTACCCGACGCCCCGGCACTGGCCCAGCTCACCGCACCCGGACCTGACCCCGCCGCCGTGCCCGCGCTGGTCCGATCGAGCACCGGCGACCTGCACACCGGCACGCAGCTACAACTGTCCCGCGACACCGGCCCGACGATCCGCCTCACCGCAGTCGGCACCGCTCCCCCCGTCGGCGGCGCCGGCGACGTCGTCATCGTGGACGCCGCCGCCCTCGCCGAGGCCGGGCTGCCCGCCGTACTCAACACCATCTGGGTGACCGGCCCCGGCACAGCACAGGCCGTGTCGCACAGCGGCGTCCCCGCCGACATCGTGCTGCGCACCGACATCCTGCAGGCACAACGAGTCGCGCCACTGACCGCAGGAACACTACGGCTGGCCTGGACGACCGCCGCGGTGCTGCTGGCGCTGGGACTGCTCGGCCTCACGCTCGCCGCCGCCGCCGGTGCGCAGGAGCGGTGGCAGACCCTGACCCGACTGCGGACCCTCGGCCTGCGGCCACGCGACGCCCGCTGGGTCGCCGCAGGAGAACTGCTGCCACCGGTCGTGGTCGCCGCGGTGTGCGGCCCGCTACTCGGAGCCCTGCTCGCGCACCTGACGCTCGGCCCGCTCGAGCTACGGCTGCTCACCGGTCAAGCGGCCGACCCGGCGACGGTCCTGCCGTGGTGGCTGCTCGGCCTGACAGGTGTGGCGCTGGTGGCGGCGGCCGCCGCAGTCGTCCCGGTCGAGGCGGCGCTGCGGCGACACGACCGACTCAGCGAGGTACTCCGCGCCGGCGAGTAACCGGGCTACGAGGATCGCCCAGACCACCACGAAGCCATGGTCGACATCAGCATGGTCATGACCATGTCCCGCCGACTCGTCCGCACCGGCGGCTCGGTAACCAAAGTTCCCGGACGTTCACTCGGGGAGAATGGTGACATTCTGCTCGAGCAGTTCGTCCACGAGCTTGGCGTAGCGTTCCGGGCCCCACTGGGGTGGCTGTTCTCCGGGCTGGGGCTCGTCTCCGTTGTCCACGAAGAACTTCTCGTGTCCGCCCGGGGTGAAGATGACAAGCATTCTGGCGTCGGTGTCGCCCACGTTGGTGAACCTGTGCCGGTTGCCGCGCGGGATGAAGACGAAGTCACCGGCCTCGGCCACGTGGAGTTCATCGCCGTTGAGGAACTCCAGGCGGCCCGACAGCACGTAGAACGCTTCGTCCTCGTTGCCGTGGCTGTGTGCGACCGGTCCGGCCCCGGGTGGCACGGTGGCTTCGATGAATCCGAGAGAGCCGTTGGTGTCGTCTGCGGTGACCTTGATGGTGTAGGTGTCACCTGCGAGCCACCTGTGGGTGCCCTCGGAGTGCCGGACGAAGATGCCGCCGCGAGCGGTCCACCGCGGGTCGTTCTTGTCGGGCACGGGGAACGGGAAACTCATCTGCTACTCCTTGGACTCGTGCAGGGAAGGGCAGCCGGGTGCCGCCCTGTTGCGTGGGCTTTTGTGGAGGATTCAGGGAGGACGCTCGTCAGGCCTTTGCAGATCGGTGCAGGATGCCGTCGGGGTCATAGCGCTTCCACAGCTCGCGGACCCGGGCGCCGGTCGGCCCTGGGTAGGCGCGAGCGAATGTCGTCATATCGGGATGGCTCTCGAAGTTCACGTACGCGCCGTCCACGTGCGGCGCGAAGGCGCCCCAAGCCGTCGAAAGGGCCTTCCGGCCGTACGGTGGGAACGTCGAGGCGATGACCAGCGTCTTGTGGTGACGATGTGGGTAGGCGGTGGCGTCCGGGTCCAGGTCGTTGGCGGCGCCGCCGAGTGAGCGCAGCTGGATGAGGACCGGGTCGCGGCCCGTCACCGCCTTCACCAGGGCGCGGGCCGCGTCGCGGTTGATGCCCGCGAACAGTCCGTTGGTGGTGTGAGTGGGCATCTGACCGGTATTCGGGTGCAGATGCGCCGGTGGGACCAATTTCGGGTACGGCAGGACCTGTGCCTGTTGGACCGCGATTCCCCTGATATCGAGGAGCGGCTGAAGGGCTTGCTGGATCGTGGCCGGCTTGTCCGAGGCCACGACGGCGGTGATGGAGGCGACCGGCGTGTTGCCCTGGGAGGTCAGCATCACCGCCGTTGTCAGGGCACGTGGCGCGGCTGCCATGACGGCACCCCAGCGCTGCAGGTTGCCGCCGGCCCCATCCACTCGCATGACGAGCTGGGCGAACCCGACGTCACGCAGTTCGATGGCCTCGATCTCGAAGGCCACCGCGATCCCCGCGCCGGCTCCCGCACCGCGCATCACCCACAACAGATCGGGCTCGGTGGCGGCATCGGCGCGGACCTGGGTGCCGTCGGGCAGCACCACATCCACGGCGCGGACGTGGTCGATGGTGAGTCCGTAGTGCCGGACGAGCCATCCGATGCCGCCGGCCGTTGCCAGGCCTCCGACACCGACGTTGCCGTGGTCGCCGGAGCTGATAGCCAGTGCGTGCGGGGCGAGTGCCTGTGCGACCTGCGCCCAGCGGGCGCCCGCCTCCACCCGCACCAGGCGCGTACCGCGGTCGAGGACGTCGACGCGGCGCATCGCGCTCAGGTCGATGACGAGTCCGTTGTCGTTCGTGGCGCTTCCGGACAGGCCGTGCCCGCCACTGCGGACCGCGAGAGGGAGATTCCGCTCGCGGGCCAGCCGCAGCGCTGCGGCGACGTCATCGGCCGACTCGGCGAGGATGACCGCTGCGGGCCGGCCGACGGTGGTGTACGTGGAGCGGAGCAGTGCGTAGCGAGGATCGCCCTCGGTGACGATTTTGCCGGTCAGGCCGGCCGGGACGGGGCCAAGGCGCGTGGTCATCGTGTACTCCTGAGGGCTTCGACGCGGTCGCGGACCGCCGGGACAATCTCGGAGGCAAAGATCGAGAGCTGGTTTTCGTGGTCCGCCACGGGCCAGAACACGAAGGTGTCGAACCCGAGGACGACCACCCACTCGCTGAGCGTGTCCACCCATTGGCGCACGCCACCCACCAGCCCCTGGGCGCCCCGGAAATGCCCGATGGCGCCGATCACGTTGTAAATTCGCCGAACCGATTCCGGGGCACGTCCGGCAGCCGTAGCCGCCTCATCGATGATCTGCTGGCGGGCGGGCACTTGCTGCGGCGGAACGTAGATGTTGAGCGGCGAGACCCACCCGTCCGCCGCCCTGCCGGTGACCGCCAGCATCTTGGGCCCTTGGGCACCGAGCCAGAGTCCGACGGGCTTGGGCGGCCGAGGGCCGGCGCGATAGCCGGTCACCGAGTGATGGGGGGTTTGCAGTCGTACGGGGTCCGCGGCCAGGGCCGCCCGCAGGAGCATGAGCGACTCCTCCGTGAAGGTGACCATCTGTCCGCCGCGTCGAGGCACACCGCCCATTGAGGCGATCGCGTCGGCAAAGGCGCCACCGCCGACGCCGAGGTGGATGCGGCCGTCGGTGAGCACGCTCAGCGAGGCGGCGGCCTTGGCGAGCATCGTCGGTGGGCGCAGTTGCAGGTCCGCCACGTCGGTGAAGAAGGAGATGCGCTCCGTGGCCGCAGCGAGGCTGCTGATCAGAGTCCAGCTGTCCAGGTGCCCCGGCTGGTAGGGGTGGTCCTGCACGGCGAGGAGGTCCAAGCCGAAGTTCTCGGCCAGACGCGCGAGGTACCGGGTCTGGTCCAGTGACGCGGCCGAGGGATCCAGGCTCAGCCCGAAGGCGAGAGGGCGTCCGTAGTCGGTCATGGGTCCACGATGCGGCGGACGGCACGTCGGAACAAACGACCGGTAAGATGCTTATCTTTAGTAAGTAGATGTCGACTCGGGAGCCGCAAGATGATCAACACGCAGCAGCTGCGCCCGGAACGCAACTCGATCCACGATGACGCGTGCCCGAGCTTCCAGGAGACGCTCGAGCTGATCGGGCGCCGCTGGACAGGCTCGATCCTGGCCGCCGCCGCTCAAGGCGCTCGCCGCTTCGGCGAGTACCGCGCCGCCATCGATGGCATCTCCGACCGAATGCTGACGCAGCGCCTGAAGGAGCTCGAGGCAAACGGGCTCATCGAGCGGACCGTGATCCCCAGCACGCCGGTGCAGATCCGCTACGACCTCAGTGCCGACGGCAAGACCTTGTCGCAGGCCCTGCAGCCGCTGACGAGATGGAGCATCGAACGTTCCGCTCGGCGTGCACGGTAGTCCTGCGGCCGGCGGCATCCCTGGCGCTCGCCGACCAGGTCGTGTTCAAGCACCAGGCCGCACAGGCTAAAGATCGAGGTTGCTCGAACTCGTTCTCAGCCTGCGGTGGATTATGCCGACGTAGGCCGCAGTAGGGCCAAGCACAGCACCGGCGCCGCACAAGCACAGCAACAGTGTGCCAACGACCGTCGGTCCGTCGGTTAGTACTGTTAGACCGGCCACATAGGCCATGGCCAGCACCGCCGCGACGGCGAAAGCGACCAGCAACTTCATGTGAAGGCGTCCGCTCTTCGCGGTGATCTCGCCAACCCAGCCCGCCGGCACGAACAGCAACGGCACGAGGGCGGCACCCACACACGTCAGCGAGCAGCACATTGCCGGAAGTGCGAGTGGGCCACCTGGATCCCCGTTGGTGTTCCAGGCGTACACGAGCAGCCCGGCGTAGACGAAGGGCGCCTGAGCGACGAACACCACCCAGGCGACAGCCGCACCGACAGCGTGGCGATTAGTCGTACTGCTCATGACGCCTCCCGTGCGACGACCCTATCCCCGCCGCCCGCACGGTGCCGGCACGGCCCGGCTGTGCTCAGCTGATGGTGGCGAGCAGTTCCCGGCACGCCTGCTCGCAGGCGCGGCAGGCGTCGGCGCAGATCCGGCAGTGCTCGTGCTTATCGGCGTGGCCGGCGCACTCGTCCCCGCAGGACTTGCAGGCGGCGGCGCATGCCTGCAGCAGGGTGCGGCTGATGTTGGCGTCGTAGCCGGTGTGTCGGGACAGGACCCGGGCTGTGGTGGCGCAGATGTCGGCGCAGTCCAGGTTGATCGACTTCGGGTACGTCTCAAGCATGGGCAGCGTGGTGCTCGGCATCGGGAAGTTCCTCTCAGCGGTGCTCTGCCGCGCGCTCAACGCCCGCTACTTCGTCACCGTCGCCCCCGCGCACCGGGCCGAACTGCCCGACGTCGGACGGGAGCTGCTGGCGGTCGCCGAGGCGGCGGGGCTCACCGCGTACCAGTGCGAAGCTCACCACATCCTCTACCAGGCCGCGCTCGCCGAGGCCGACTTCGACCGGGCACGCCACCACGTCGACCGGGCGATCGAGGAGGCCACGACCGGTCAGCTCGGCCTGATCCTCGCCGTCATGTGATGGTTCACCGGCCTGCGTGCTCTCTTCGCCGGTGATCTCGATGAGGCGTCGCGCCGGTACGCGGAGATCAGCGACCGGATGAGCCGTGTCGGTGGTCCCAACGCGGCGGTGATGGGGCTGATGGGCCGGTTCACCGTGCTGAGCACGGTCGGGCGCGGGCACGAGGTGATCGAGGAGATTCGGCAGGTGCATACCCGGGTGCCGGACGACACGCACGACGTGCTCGCCCACGCGCTGCTCTCCGCAGGCGACCGGGAGGCCGCCCGAGCTGTCTGGCGGCCGGACACCCCGATCCGCCCCGACGCGCCGCCCTGGGCGACCCGGCCGTCGTCGCGCACCGCGACGCCGGGCTCCGGCTGACCCGCCGGGTCGGCGCCGTGCCATGGAGCGACGAGTCGGCGTACGTGCCGGCGGCGGGGCGTTGAACCGGGTCACCGCCACGCGGACGGGTTACCCGCCGAAGACGATCGCTTCCCGGCGGCGGAAACCCGGTCGCAGCGCCGCGAGCATCAACCGCAGCACCGGTCCGGCGATCCTTCTCAGTTCGGCCAGCTCCTCCGGGCGGGCGTACTGTTCGATTCTGGGCAGTTCGAAGCGGAGCGCACCGCCTCTACAGACCGCCCGCTCCACGGTGTTCCAGTCGGCCACGCTGACATAGCTCCGGATCACCGGGAAGATCAGCCGCTCCTCCTCCTCAATGTGCTCGTCGAGGACATCGCGCAGCTGAACCAGGGCTGCGGCGAGCTGCGCTGCGATGGTGCGTACCCGGCCCGCCCCTGACGAGCCCGAGGCGAACACGGCGACCAGATCGTCGGCTGCCACCCGTACCTCGTCGAGGACCGGATCGAGCGCGGCGTGGTCGTCACTGAGTTCCCGCAGATCGATCTCCGCGCCGGCCGATCGTTGCAGCACCGGCCAGAGGACCTCGTCCTCCATCTTGTGGTGGTGATGGATGCCGTCACAGAGCAGCCGCAGGGCCGCCGCCCGCCGCCGGTCGTACGCGAGTTGTCCAGCAGTCATGCGACTGAGCAGCTCGGCCAGCCGACGAGTGTCGGACCGCATGGTGCGGTGGTTGATCCGGAAGCCGACAAGGTTCGGCTTGGGTTCGGGAGTCGTGGTGGCCATGGTCTCCTCCGGCCGCACCGCTGGCGGCCTGTTCGGGATGGGGCGGTCAGTGGCGGGCCGCCACGGTGCCGGCTACGGACGGCCGACTCGCTGTCGTGCTTCCCCACTCTCCGGCGCGGCGCCTGGCACGCACTTGGTGCCGACTTGGCGCGCGCTGCGCGGGATATGCCCGGCAGTCAGTGCGAGACCTGATCAAGTGCCCGCTGCTCTGGCTCCGGCTCGGGGCGGGGGCTTGGTGGCGGCGGCGCGCGTGGGCTGCTGCGCTCCCCGATCGCCGGTCCGCTCCAACAGCGCCGGATGAGGGACCGGCGACGGCAGTTCCCGCAGGTGCAGCAGTGATGTTGGTTCGGTTGCCTGCAACCCGTTGTGGCGTCAGCTGCAGAAATCGGCCTGGGCGCGAAGCGCCACCGCCGAGGCTTCGCCCTTGGCGTACCTGGTGGCACACACCACCACACCGGTCTCGGCGTCGGACCAGGTGGAAAGCTTCCCCTTCGCCGTGCTGCCGTCCGGGCACTCAGCGGTTAGCGGTACGGAGAGCCGCTGCACCGCCGCGTAACCGACGTACGTACGCGGTTCCTTGACACCTGCCAGGAAGCGGTCCAGGTCGACGAGGGTGTCACTGGTCCCAGAGGCGACATAGTCAAGGGAGCCCTCAATGGCGGCGACCGCCGCGGCCCTGTCGACGCGGGAGATGTTCCACTCCACCACGGGAACAAACGGCTGGTCGATCTCGGGTGGCAGAACCTCATCGCCCAACTCCGGCACCACCTTGCGGACCGCGGTGAACGTCCATTCCGCAGGGCCGGGCGCCGGACCGTCGGCGACCACGCTGGTGGGCCAGCAGTCCGTGCCGCTCGGATCTGTGCCAGCCGGGCTACCTGGACCTGCGGAGGCAGGACTGCCCGCTGTCGTCTTCACCGATGTTGGCTTGCCGCTTGCGGTACAGGCAGTGACCGAAAGCGCCAGTAGCCCGCTGACCGCCAACACTCGTGCCAGCCTCACGACATCACCATTCTCTTCGATAACTGCTCTTGGCGACGGCCGCCATGCTGCCGGAGGGCTGGGTGACGTCGCATTGGACGGCACCGACCTCCTGCACGTGGTGCGACCTGCCGGTGCCCTGCCCGGAGACAACGACCGAGCCGCTACCACTGGAGCAGGTGTTCTTCTTCCAGTTGCCCGTGACCTGGACCCTGCCGGCGTAGGTGACAACGTACTTGTTTGGCTTCACGGTGGCGGTCACCGAGACCGAGGACGAGCTCGTGCTGCTGCCGGAGACTGCGAGAGATAGGCTCGTGCTCGCCTCCAACTCTCCGATGATTGCGCTTGCGGAGATCGACGCACCAGTGGTGATTGTGACGCCGGCGGTGAGCGTCTGCTGGTGGCCAGTAGTGCAGCCCCCCGATTCGAAGATCAGGGCCAAGGCGGCATTTGATAGTCGAGAGTCAACTGCGTCGACTCGTTACTGCCCCCGTGTCGCTCCTACCTGCGTGAACGTAAGGTACATGATCCTCTATCCTCGGGGAAGGGCGTAACGCGTGCGGCATGCCGCAGGGCCGACCACAGGCCACGAACCCCGTCCCCATCCCGAACGACCACACCCGGAGCAAGCCGATCAACCTAACTAGCAAACGGCCCACTCTTCTTCGCCACGAGGCCGCCCCGGCTTTCACCCGGAGCGGCCTCCTTGCGTTTGCGGTCCACGCCTGTCCCGTGCTACAGAGGTTGAAAGGCTGAAGTTCGGGTCGTCACGGTAGTTCGGGTTCGAGGGTCATGCCGGTGTTGGCGAGGAAGCCGGCAAGGAGATCGGTCTGTTGTTGGCAGGCTCGTAGCCGTTGTCTGACCAGGTCGGCGAGGTGGTCGACGCCGTTGGCGGCGGTGTTGGTCAGGCCGCGTTTCATCCAGCGCCAGACGCCCTCGGCGGGGTTGAGGTCGGGCGCGTAGGGCGGCAGGCGGATCACGGTCAGCCAGGTCCGGGCGGCGATCAGGGCGTGCATGCGGCGGCTGACGTGCACGTTGAGGTTGTCCCAGATCAGCACGATCGGCGTCTGGAGGCGTTGGTGGGCTTGGTCGAGGAAGGCGATGTAGTCGTCCTCGCTGAAGCTGCCCCGTTCGCCCGCGCGTGCGCGGTGCAGCCGGGTTCGCCACATCAGCCGGCCTCGCTGTCCGGGCTTGAGGCAGACCAGGCCGGCGATCGAGACCCGGCCGGAGCCCTTGCCGGAAACCTCGACGACGGGCGTGTGTCCACGCCGGGCCCAGGTCTTGGCCACCGGCGGTCGCAGAACCTGCCCCGCCTCGTCCTGGAAGCAGATCCATGCGCCGCGGGCTGCGGCTAACCTCTTACCGACGGCCACCGCCCCCGGTGCCAACTTGCGATCGCCTCGGGGTCACGCTCGACCGCCCGGCGAGTCGGGACCTGCTGGCTGTAGCCCATGCGGTGCAGCAGGTACGACACCCCACGCAGGGTGTAGCCGACCGCGAAACGCCGTTCGATGACCTCGGCGACACGCGCCAGGGTCCAGCGGGCATCCTCCCAGCCGTGGGCACGAGGACCCTCATCGAGCATCTCCGCGAGTTCTTTCCGCTGGTCAGCCGAGAGTTTGCAGTCCGAGCCACCCGGCCCAGCCGACGCAAGAGCCTCCGTCCCGCCGGCTACCCATCTCCGTCGCCACTCACGGACGGACTTCTCGGAAACCCGCAGCTCAGCAGCGATCTGCGTCGTCGATATGGACTCCTCGAACATGGACGCGGCCTGGATCCGGACCTTCTCACGCCGGACCCGGGCTGCCGCGTTCATGCCACCACCAGCCGGATATCTCATCACCCCGACCTACCCAAACCATCGACGCAGATCACACGGACACGTCGAAGAACGTCAGCCTTTCAACCTCTGTAGTTGAAGCGACCCGTCATGGGAAACCCGGTCTCGCGCTAACACTGCAGGTACAGTGTCGATCGCTGGTCTCACCTTGTCACTGATTGTCAATCATCAGCCAGGGTTTTTGGGGGTACTGTCGGCACGCAGCACGGTCATCCACAACCATGGCAACCTTGCGCCAGCCCGTCGGCGACACGAAGCTCGACCGGGGCCGCAGCGCCGACCAGGTCGAACCGAGTCTGACATAGGCAGGATTCCTGGTTCGGCTTTGCGCTGCTCGACGCCGGTGTGCGCCGGGTCCTCATCGAACGCGTCGCCGATTGACCAGCCGTCGGTGCGGCGGTGCGGGACGCTATGGCAGCGGTGGCACCGCGTGATCGCCGAACCCGAACCGGCGCAATGCCGGCAACGTCAGCCCCCATTCTGGCTGCTGGCTTCCCGCCCGATGCTCGGGACGCTGGCCATGCGCGCTTTCGCTCGGCGACCGGTGCCGGCCTGAGCACGTAATACTCAACTGGTGTGGCGTGTCCGATCCAGCTTCCAGCGCACTTGGAATGTCAGCGCCGCGGCCATCAGCACCGCCGGGACCACGGTGAAGCCGATCAACAGGGCGGTGTGGGCGGACTCTGGCTGCGTCACGGTCTGCCCCTCGGTGGTGGAGATGAAGCCGCCCAGGGCGAGTACGGCCGAGTACACGTACGGGCCGATTGCGGTGCCGGTGGCTTCGGTGGCAGTCCAGACACCGGTGTAGGCGCCAGCCCGGACGGTGCCGCGCTGCTCGGCGGCCGCGACCGCATCCGGGACCATCGAGAACGCGAACAGCTGCAGCCCGGCGAACGCGATGCCCAGGACGCCGACCACCGCGACAGCCGGCCCGGTGCCGTAGCCGAGCAGCGGCGCCAGCGAACCGGCCACGAAGACCGCCTGGCAGATCAGCAGGCCACGCTGCTTGCCGATGCGCCGGGACACCTGCATCCACACCGGACCGGCGACGACCGCTGGACCGAGGAACGCCCCCATGAACACGGCGGTCAGTCCAGAGTTGTCGAAGACGTACCTGGTGTAGAACGGCAGTGCTGCGAGGAACAGGTGGGTAGTGGTGCCGGTGAACAGGTAGGACAGCACCAACGCGCGGAAGTCGGGGTCCCGCCAGGCGACCGCGATGTCACCGATGGTCGAGTGGGCCGCCTGCTGGTCGGGCATCCGGAAACCGGCGTGGGCAGTGAGACGCCGTACCCCGGTCAGTGCGACCAGCCCGGAGATCACCATGACGCCGGAGAGCAGCAGGGCCATCCGGCCGTAGTCGCCGCGCTGTCCCGACGCCACCAGCGCCGGTGCGGCCACACCGGCACCAAGCAGCCCGAGGGTGAGGAAGAGCATCCGGAACATGAACACCCGGGTGCGCTCGTGGTACCCGACTCGAAGATCGGACGGGGTGGTCAGGTAGGGCACCTGGAAACACGCGAAGAGCAGGTTGCCGGCGATGAACCAGCCGCCCACCCAGAGCGCCGCCGATGCGCCGGAGAAACCGGCGGGCACCGAGAACATCGCCACCATGGCCACCGGAAGCAGCAGGCCGACCCGCAGCATGCCGAGCCGGTGTCCGCTGCTGCGCGCTTCCCGGTCGGATCGGCTGCCCAGCATCGGATGCACGATGATGTCGATGATCTTCGGCAGCAGCAGGGTGAGACCGGCCAGGAACGGCGAGACACCGAGCGTGTTGGTGAGGAAATAGAGCAACAGCAGGCCGGGGACGGTCACCCAGACGCCCATCCCGACCGAACCGGTGGCGTACGCGGTCAGGTCACCTGCCCTGGTCCGCACCTCGCCCGCGGTCCCGCGCAGCGCCGTCATCGGGTCGCCTCGTGTCGTGCGACCACACCCGCGGCCAGTTCGGCGCCCTGGAACGCGCCGGAGCGGATCCGGCCGGCGAGGGTGCGCGCCACGATCCGATCGGTCAGCGCGGGCAGGTGACGGGCCAGGAAGAACTCGACCGCGCCTCGCCGGGTGGTGGGTAGATCACGGCGAGGACGGCGACTGAGCGCGGCGCGCAGCACGGTGCGGACCACCCCGTCCAGCGGCTCGTACTGGCTCATGCCCTCCAGCGAGAGCCCGGCCGCGGCCGTCGAGTCGTGGATCGGGCTTCGTACCGCCGACGGGTACACGCAGGTGACGCCGACATGGGTGCCGAGTTCCAGACGCAGCGCGTCCGCGTACGCGACCAGGGCGCGCTTGGAGGCGCCGTACGCAGCGGCCAGCGGCAACTGCATGACGGCCATCCGCGAGCTGAGCATGACTATCCGGCCACCAGAGGCGACCAGCGCGTCCACACATGCGGCGGTGACCCGCCAGGTGCCCAGCAGGTTGATGTCGAGCTGGCGGCGTACTTCCGCGCCCGGCGCCAGTTCGGCCGGGGCGGGCCCACCGATTCCGGCGTTGTTGATCAGCAGGTCGAGCCCACCGAGGTGGTCAATTGCTTCGCGTACCGCCGCCGGCACCGCGTCGTCGTCGGTGATGTCGCAGGCCAGGACCCGGACCGGGTCATCGGCACGGGGTGCCAGGTCCAACCCGACGACCTCGGCTCCGAGTTCGTCCAGGCGGGCACAGATGGCCCGGCCGAACGTGCCGGAGGCACCGGTGACGAGGACACGCAATCCGCGGGGGTCTCGGGCGCTCAAACCACACTCTCCTGGGCGGTGAAGGTGCGTCCGCCTCGGGCGAGGCGATTGCGGCCAGCCGCGATCTCCCGGGGCAGGTCGGCGACGTACCTGTCGAAATCGATACGCATGTGCGGCCGCGCGTTCGTGCCCCACCGCTCGATCGCGGCGCGCAAGGCTCGCTGCACGGCGTGCTGCTGTTCGTCGATGCTGGGCAGGGCATAGTCGCCGGAGAGATATGCGGCGACCAGTTTGGCCTGGACCTCCACGACCGGCAGAGCGGCACCGGTGGACTGCATCAGGCCGACGAATGCCAGGCTGGGGTCGTCGAGATGGAAGACTCGCTGGTACAGCGGCAGCTGCTGGGGGTCGGGGCCCAGCCATTGAGGGGACAGGAACGGGATACTCACCCGGTACCCGGTGGCCCAGACGATCACGTCGACCGGGTCGGCGCTGCCGTCGGTGAACATCACCCGTTCCCCGTCCAGCCGTTCGATGCCGGGACGTGGGGTCACCTCACCGTGGGTGAGCCGGTGCAGGATCGTGTCGCTGATCGTCGGATGGTTCTGGAACAGGCCACCGGCCGGGGCGGGTAAGCCGTACCTCTGCGGGGTCCCGACGGCGAGCCGCAACAGGGTCTCGGCGATACGCTGCCGCAGCCGCCACGGCAGGGCGGCGAGGGCGCCACCGGTCGCGTCGGCCGGGCGGCCGAACAGGTACTTGGGGACGATGTGGACGCCGCGCCGGGCGGAGAGCAGGACCGGCCCTCGAGCGACGTGCGAGGCGTCCACCGCGATGTCCATGGCCGAGTTGCCCATGCCGACGATCAGCACCCGCCGATCCCGGAAGACGTCCGGCGTGCGGTAGTCGTGGGCGTGCATCTGGGTGCCGTGGAACGTCCCCGGATAAGCCGGATCCGGGTAGCGCGGATCCCAGTTGTGGCCGTTCGCGACCACCACGGCGTCGTACCGCTCGGTGTCACCGGACTCGGTCGTCACCGCCCAGAGCCGGTCACGCTCGACGCGGGTGACCGTGCTCCCGAACCGGATGTGCGGAATGAGCCCGAACGACTGCGCATAGTCGGCCAGGTAACTGGCGACGCGACTGGCCGACGGATAGTCGGGCCAGTCCGCGGGCATCGGAAAATCCGCGAACTCGGTGCGGCGTTTGCTGGTGTTCAAGTGCAGCGAGGCGTACGCCGGGGACAGGCCGCTGCTGTTGTCCCTGACCCACAGGCCACCGGGCCGGTCACCCTTCTCGTACGCCACCACCGCACAACCGGCGTCGAGCAGCGCCTTCACCGTGGCGAGACCGGCTGCTCCCGCACCGATCACCGCCACCCGACTCGACGAAACGGCCACGGTGCTCCTCGACGGTTGTAGCTTCCGCCAAACCGTAGGGCCTGGCACAGGGCGAATACATGGCGTGGAGCACGCAGTTTCGGGTTCTTGTTGTAGCGCACCACAACGGCGGGGAGCATGACAGGATGACGCATCCGGACGGCTGGACGACAGTGGTGGACCTGATCGAACGCGTCGTGGGCGATGACGAACTGCTGCCGTCGGTGGTCGCCGGAGTCCGTACCACCGTGCGGGAGGTCTCCGCACTGCCCACCTCCGACATCGCCGGACACACCCGCGCTCTGCTGGTGGCCGCAACCCGCGCCTTGGCCGCACGGCGCGGCCCCACCGAAGCTGAGCTGTCGTTCGTCGCGGACCTCGGTGTCACCCGCGCCCGGCAGGGCGTGCCCATCGAATCGGTGCTGGGCGCGATCCACTTCGCCGAGCGCGCGATCTGGGCCCGGGCCCGGGAACTCGCCCGAGCCCAAGGCGTCAGCGCCGAGCAACTGCTGGACGTCCGGGACCTTTACGACGACTGGGCCGAGGCCGTCCGGGCCCGGCTGATCAGCGCGCATCGGGCTACCGGAGCCAGCACGGATCCGCTTCCCGGGCGCCGGGACACGGCACTGCTGCGGCGGCTGCTCCAGGGTGGTTCGGCGGCCACGCTGGCAGCCGCCGAGGCCGGCCTTCCGATCACCGACGGGCTGTGGGTGCTCGTCGCCCGGCCCGGGGAAACCGCCGCCGGCATCGAACGAGCCGTACGCGAGCACCCGCCGGTGCTGTGCGCGACCGTGGACGACCTGATGGTCGGAGTTCTGTCCCGGGCTCCGTCCGCCCGCCTGGAGGGGATCGGGGCTGTGGCAGGGCTCGCCGGTCCGGCCGAACCGGAGAAACTCGCGCCGGTGCGGCGGCTCGCCACCGCGGCCCTGACCGCCGCCGAGTCCACCGGCCGCACCGGACTGGTTCACATTGCCGATGTGGCCTGGCTGGCGGCGTTGACCGAGCGGGCAGACCTGGCAACGGTGCTGCTCGACAGGTACGCGCCCGCTTGGGCGGCACTCGGACCGACTGCCGAATCGGTGGCGCACGCCGTGCTCGCCTGGCTGGAGAGCGACCGCGATGTCGACCTCGCCGGGGCGAGACTTTTCGTGCACCCCAACACGGTTCGCAATCGGGTCCGGCGCTTCGCCGCCGTCACCGGCATCGACCCGGCGGGCACCTTCGGTGCCATGACCGCCTGGTGGCTCTGCCGAACCTGGCTGCGCGACGCGACCTGATCTCGCACCGTACGACGTGTTGTCCAAGCGGTGTTTCCGCTGTGAATCCGCAGGTTGCCAACACAGGATCACCACCCTCCCGCCAGACGGGAAGATCGGAGCCGCGAGGCCGCTTTGACGTCGTCGGTACGCTCTCGACGGTTCCGCGGCCGCGCTCCGCGGCGGCTTGAAGGTCCTCCCGCTCCTGTGCGGACCACGCGGGCCGCAACACCCCGCGGCCGAAACGCAGCTCGCAGACCCGCCGCCCCACCACCGGCTGCCGGCACCCGTGGACGGACCCCGGCCGATCGCGGCGGATCGACCGAGGCCCGTCGGAGGCGTGCCGGATCAGGCGTGCCGGATCAGGCGTGCCGGATCAGGCGAGGTCGAACCGGTCCAGCTCCATGACCTTGGGGGGCCGGTCGACGGTGCGCCTGTGACGAGGGGTCACTTCTTCTTCGCGGGGTAGGCGGCGTCCACCTCCACCTCGACCAGCCAGCCGTTGACCGGCAGGTTCTCGATCTCGATCGCGAACCGCGACGGCCGGGCGGGGTTGACCACCATCGGCGGGGTCGGGGCGGCCGACCCGAGCGGCACGAGCACCGGCTTGCCGGTCGACAGGCTGGTGTTGGCGAAGAACTGGCGGTACGCCCGGTTCCAGCCGTTGAAGTCCATCCGCTCCTGGCCGTCGGGATTCTGGAGGAACACCCGCATGCTGATGACGTCCTGGTAGGTCAGGCCCGCGCGGGCGAGGTTCTCCCCGATCCGGCGCAGCACGTTGATGCCCTGCGCCTCGGTGATGGTCACGCCGGGCGGCAGCACACCGCCGGGGAACACCTCGGTGTCGATGTAACGCGCCTCCGACCCGGCCGGTGCGGCCGGGTTGAGGGCGGCCGGGCCGAGCCCGCTGGACTTGTAGAGCGCGGTGTTCTTGCCGATGGCCACGCCGTCGGCGATCGAGGGGTTGTCCTGTCCGGCAGGGAGCAGGGTGACGGTGGTACCGGGCCGGGGCGGGAACAGCCCGCCGGCGACGGCGCTGGCGGGGATGGCGAGAAGGACGACGGCGGCGGAGGCGAGGATGGCGCTTCGGCGCACGGTGGGGACCTTTCTGCCGGGGCGACCGGGGGTGGCGGGCGTGCTCAAGCGGCCGTGACGCGGGCGTGCAGGGACTCGACGGCGACACGGGCGGAGACCATCGCGCCGTGCTGCCAGGCGATGGCGTGGCTGAGGTGGTCGCCGGCGAAGTAGACGTTGCCGGCCGGCTCCAGGAGACTGCGGTACGCGGCGCCGGTCTGCCCACCGATGGCGCCGGGCCAGCTGACCCACGCCCCTTCGGAGAACCGCGTGGAGGCCCAGTCCCGGGAGTAGGAGGCGGTGATTCCCTCGCCGTACACGTCACCGAATATCTTCTTTCCCTGCCGTACCGCCTCGGCCAGTCGCTCCGCCGGGGACAGGTTGCCGTAGAAGTTCGCGTTCCCGCCGGTGTTGTAGTAGCCGATCATGGTGCCCCGCTCGCCGTTGTAGCCGTACGACGGGTGCCACATGTTCCCGAGGTTGGTGTTGGCGTTCGTGATGCCGCCGTAGATGCGGAAGTCCTCCTCCCACCACCGGCGGTCGTACTCGATGCCGATCTTGCCGGCATTGGTGACGCTCACCGACCCGAGGGCAGTGACGACCGCCGTGGGCAGGTTGGAACTGATCTTCGCGGCGATGTGCGGCGGAATAGTGTTGATCGCGAAGTCGGCGACCGCCTTCTTCGGACCCTTCGGGGTGGTGTACACGACCTCAACGCCCGAGGTCGTGTTGCGGTACTCGACGATCTCGGCGTTGTAACGCATCCGGCGGGCACCGATCGCCGAGGCGAAAGCGTAGGCGATCCTGTCCATCCCGCCGACCGGCTGGTACATCATCATCGCCTGGTCGAAGCCCATCTCGAACGAGAAGTAGTTACCCACGGTCGAGGCGAGAAGGTCAGACATCGCGTACGGCGGGATGGTGGTGCCCGACTCCAGGCCGGCACCCGGCTGCGTGGCGTAGCCGCGCCGCCCGCCGCCGGTGTACCGGAAGCTGGCCGCCGGGTCGCCGGCGACCCGGTTCCCGATGGCACCGAAGCTGCGTAGGTAGGCCAGGAGGCGCTCCTTGTCCTCGGCGGTGAGGTACTGGTCGAGCGAGCCCTGGTCGGTCGCCTTCGCGAGCAGCTCGGCCGTGTACCCGTAGGCGTCCGCCTTGGCGGCCCGGTGCCGGACCGGGACGCCGTTGAGGGCACCCGGCACGTTCTCGCGGTAGAGGAAGGCGTCGGCGTTCTGGTTGGTGAAAACCTCGATTGGGACGCCGAGTTCCCGGCAGTAGTCGATAGTCACGTGCATCTGCGGGATGCGGCCGGGGCCGGCGTTCATGTACTGGCCCTTGGAGAAGGTCGCCCGCTGGGTCTGTCCCTTGAGGTCGGTGATGGTGTCGCCGCCCCGGATGGTCCGGTTACGGCCGCCGGGCCGGCCGCGTCCCTCCAGGACGGTGACGTCGTACCCGCCCTTGAGTAGTTCGTAGGCCGCGGTGAGGCCGGCGATGCCACCGCCCATCACGATGACCGTCTTACGGCCGTGCCGGCCGAGGTCGCTCTTCTTCGGTGGTGTGAACGGTGGTGTCTCCGCGGCGTGGGCGCTGGTCAAACCGAGCGCGCCCATGCTGTGCAGCATGACGCCGGCACCACCGGCGATACCGACGCGACGGAGAAAATCCCTGCGGGTCTGGCTCATCAGGCCTCCGGGTGTGGGGTTGATCGAGGACGCTAGATGGCCTTCGTTAAGCCCGCGGATCGTCCCGAGGTCGGCCGTGTCACGTACCCGCCGGTAAATCGCCTTTCCGGTCAAGGAGCCAGGGTCCATCGGGGACATACCGGCTGTCCCGCGTCGGCCGCCGCTTGGCTCGGCACGTGTCGGTCGTGACGACCGAAGGATCAGACGGCTGGCGCGGTCCGGACATGGGGTCGCGCTGGCTCGGTCCTCGCCGTTTGCGACCACCAACCGGCCACGAGGCCCTACGTCAGCACCGGTTGACCCGGGTTGGCCCGGCCGATGAGAGCACAGGGACTGCGTAGATTTCCGTATTTGACCTGGGTGTGGTCCGTTGGACAGGACGTCGGTCCTGTCCAGGAAGGACCGCGTCATCGCAGACAAGAAGAACGCTGCTCAGCTTCCTGAACCGACGCCCGCGGATGTGGAGTTCGCTCAGCAGCTGGTCGAGCGGGCCAAGGCTGACGGAGGCTCGTTGGTCGGGCCGGGTGGGCTCCTCGCTGGGATCACCCGGACCGTCCTGGAATCAGCGCTCGGTGCGGAGTTGGGATGCTCATCTCGACGAGGCCACCGGCCGGCGGGTCAACATCCGTAACGGGCACGGTGCGAAGACGGTGCAGACCGAGGTCGGGCCGGTGCGGATCCAGGTCCCGCGGGATCGGGCGGGTTCGTTCACGCCGCGGATCGTCCCGAAGCACAGCCGCCGGCTGGATGGGTTCAAGGAGGCGATCGGCGTCGCTGTATGCCAAAGGGCCGACCACCGGGGAGATCTCGGCCCAGCTGGCGGACGTGTATGACGCCGACGTGTCCCGGGAGTTGATCAGCCGGGTCACCGACAGCGTCGTGGACGAGATGAGGCTAAGGACTGCTGCCTGCCCTACGCCCGACCACCTGATCCGTAGCCTTGGCCGGACTGTCCGGCTCGGTTTAGACACGCCCACAACTGCTGGTCTCGGCGCTGCCTGCCTGCTGCTGCGTCGGCCCGTCCAGCGCTGCTCCTGGCGCCGGTTGCTGTCATGGCGGTCTACTCGGACGAGAGCCAGAGGCCGGGAAGCTTCGTTCCCTCCGGAACGCTGTCGAGGACCAAGGACGTGTTCATGCCGGCGGGAGCAACCTGCGGGTCGATGAACCTAGTGCAGAGGTGGTGAACGGCTTGCACGATGACCTTGTGCCGTACCTCGCCCCCGTTGAGCCAAAGGGGATCCCCCTCGCGGATGTCCGCCGACTCTGGGCATCCTGTGACCACGACGCCAACACGAGGAACCACGAAGGAGTCAACGATCAGCATCCGAGTCACAGGTACACACTCCACAAAACTGGTTCCTGCCTTGCTGAATTCAAGACCGTTGTCGGCCGGCGTCGACTACTGCGGCTGAGCTCCTCGACTTGTCGGTTACCGCCGCTCGCGGTCCTTGTCTGTCCGCCGGTTTGGCTGTACCAGTCAAGCGTTCTCATGCCTTGTGTCCGCTCCCGTTGCGCTTCATGATCCGCTCAGCGCGAACTCGGAGGAGCACATGGGCACCTGGGATGACGGTCCGTTTGACAACGACACTGCCGCAGACTGGTGCGGCGATCTCCACGATGCCGATCCGTCTGCGCGGGCGGCAATGGTTCGTGCTGCCCTGACGACGGCAGCATTCGACACCGGGTACCTCGACCATGTCAATGCCGTCTCGGCGATCGCGGCAGCGGCGATCACGGCGTCTCAGATGCCCGGCGGAGACCCGATCACCTCGCCGTACGCACCGGACTTCCTGCTTGCTGGTGAATCCCTTGACCTAGACGACGACCTGCCGCAGCTGGCGGTCGAGGCACTTGACCGGGTCCTCAGCGACGACTCGGAGTGGCGGAGCGATTGGGCCGAGGCGGGAGTGAGTGAGTTCCCGCAGATCAACAAGCTCCGCGCAGTGCTGTCCGGGCCGCCCGAACTGCCCGGTCAGATCGCGCTGTTTTGAACTGGCCGGAAGATCACTGAGGACCGCACACCCCGTGTTACCCGACGTACCGGCCGATGCCGGCCGGAGGCCGCCCGCAGGGCAAACCGCGAGCGGCACGCCCTCGCGCCGCTCCATGACCCAGAAGGTGAACGATTCGGCAGCCATCCCGGCTGGACACTTCAGACTTGACCAGCGGTGAAGGAGCGCTACCGGACGGCGCACTTGACCGGCCTGGTCCCCAGAAAGCAGAAAAGGGCCGCCCGATATCCGGATCAACCCTTTGACCTGCGTCGGGACGGCCGGATTCGAATCGACCACCCCTTGACCCCCAGGACGCTTCGCCACACGTTCACGCACGTCACGCACGCAGTCCCCACGATCAAGCCGTGCAGTCGCCGGCATGCGGGCCACCATCGCGCACACCGTTTGGTCCCCACCTGGTCCCCGGACGCTGACGCTTGGCGACTGCAGCACGCGGTTTAGGAGGTGCGGACACGGCCGGAAGTCGCACGGCAGCGACTTGGCTTGACGTACGCCGCCATACCGGCTGCCACGTCCAAGAGCCGCCCGTCGTTGACCCTCGGGTCCCGTCCCATCGGACACGCGACGGGCACGCTCGCACTCCCCTGCCTTTCAAAGAGACTGCTGTCTTGCAGTGCCGGTGGCTGCCGATGAGTTGCTCACCGTGTCGCCTCCCGTCGATCCCGGACCGTTTGCATCGGCGGGCTTGGCTGTACGGGGGGCTGTCCAGCCAAGCCGACTCCTTCGTCTCGAACGCTGGGCCTGTGGCGGCGCCAGTTGCGACCTACGATCGGCTGGTGAATGACGCTGTCGTTCTGCCTACGGTCGCGATGCCGCCCGCCCTCGCCCTCGTGCTTCGCCCTTGGCGCATGGAGGACGTTCCCGCACTGGTTGAGGTGTTCCAGGATCCCGCCTTGCGTCGCTGGACGAACTCTGCCGTGAAGAACGATGCTGACGCGATCCGGTGGGTGCAGGCCCAGCAGCGGGGCTGGGCGGCGGGAGACCGATTCGGTTTCGCGGTCCTTGAAACGCGCTCCGATTCACCCCACGGGCAGTTGGTGGGCAACGTGGTCCTGAAGGAAGTAGCCCCCGGCAAACCGTCGGCCGAGGTGGGCTATTGGACTGCGGCGCACGCTCGCGGAAAGGGTGTGGCGCCGCGCGCCGCGCGCTCTGGAGGCTCTCACCGGCTGGGCCTTCGACACTTTGGGGTCCGATGGGCTGAAGCGTCTTGAACTCCTGCATCAGGTGGACAACTCGGCTTCGTGCCGAGTAGCGGAGAAAAGCCGGTACGACTTCGACAGGGTCCTGCCCGCAGCGCCGCCTGCATTCCCTCTCGATGGCCATCTGCACTCACGGCGCAGAGATGCATGAAGTCCACTCGGGGCCAAGCCACGGCAAGATAGCTCAGTTGGTGCGAGGCTCCGAGAACAAGCCGAATCGTCCCGCACGGCGTCGAGCACCGCGGCGCAGTCGTCCTGCGGGATGGGGAACCGCACGGGCCTCCCCCGTCCGTCGACCGTGCCGCCCAGCTCGGCCGGCACCGGGCACAGGCGGTAGTCGACAGACACGACGACGACGTCGGCCCGCCCGGCGATGCCGCGGGCGACCTCGTGCGCCTCGGCCATGTCCAGGTCGCCCCAGGCGAAGGCGCCCCCGTGCATCCACACCAGGCAGGCGCGGCCGCCGTCGGGCGCGGGACCCGTGGACATGTAGACGCGCACGGGCACCGGGCCGTGCGGGCCGTCGATCGTCTGCTCGGCAACGCACAGGTCCCACTCCTCGGGCGGACCGAACGGCGCCTTCCAAAGGTTCGTGACGTCCTCGGGGACGTCCGGGAACTGCGCGTACCCCTCGATGAGGTGCCGGCGCGCTTCGATCTCGGGCACGAGCAGTCTGGTCATGGCCTCATCCCGCCTGGCTCGTCGACCCCCCGATCCGGGCGCTGGCCGCCGGGGAGCGTCGGCGCGACCGAGGCGACCGCCCAGGCGGGCAGCGTGAGGTCGATGTCGAGGACGCCGTCGTCGCCGACGGTCAGCGTGCTGCGGTGGAGGCTGTCGGCGACGTGGCGCAGCTCGGCGGTCTGTTCCCGCGTGATGTTGAGTGGGGCGCCCATCTGGTACCAGGCCTCGGCGACGTTCCCGTGCTCCCAGTCGAGGATCTCCACGGTGAGCTCGGTGCCCGGGCGCAGCCCCTCGACCCGGTGCCGGACGCGGCGCTCGGGGCCCATCTCGGCGAGGGCTCGCGTCTCGGCGTAGCCGTTGCGGGACGCGAGCCCCGTCGTGCCCATCTCGGCTGGGTAGTTGTAGAAGATGGCCGAAACGTCACCCGTCGCGGAGGAGCGGGTGATGACGCCGTCGGGCAGTTCGGCCAGGAGGCGGTCACCGAGGCGGTGGAGCATGGCCATCGCGTGGAACGTCGGCTTGTGCAGGCCGTTCTCGTTGACCAACCCGAAGCCTCCGTGGAAGGGGCCGATGCCGCCGCCGCCCTCCTCGAACACGTCGGTGAAGGTCCAGTAGGAGATCGAGTCGGCCAGCGGCGCGCCCTTGAGGAACGCCCGGACGATGTACGCGGCGGCGAAGAGCGTGTCGTGGATCGCGTCGCGGCTCGACGGCGAGGTCGACCATTCGGTGATGTGCAGCTCGGCGTCCGGGTACGGGCTGGTCTCGATGATCGTGCGCATCAGTTGCAGGTCGTCATAGGTGGCGTCCTTGTGACGCGTGACCGCTTTGAGGTTGCCCAGCGAGTCCGCCGCGTAGTCGGTCGGGTACAGGTGGGTGGTGAGGAAGTCGACCGGCAGTCCGCGCTGTGCGCAGTACTCGATGAACTCGTGGATCCATACCGGCTGCCAGTCGAGCTTGTCCGGGTCGGTGGCCACCGCGGTCTCGACCTCGAGCGATGGGTCGTGGGTCTCTCCGGAGTAACGGCCGTCGGGGACGAAGACGCTTGTCGACGGGCCACCGACCCGCAGCTGCGGGTCGATCGCCTTGATCGCCTGCGCGGTCGCCTCGTACAGCTCGAAGTACTGGGTGCGTGTTCCGGTCCAGAAGTTCGGCACCAGGTTCGGCTCGTTCCAGACCTCGAAGGGCCACTGCCGCACCTCGTCGATGCCGTACCGGTCGATCCAGTGCCGCACTGTCGTGTCGACCAGCTCGATCCAGCGACTCATCTCCTTCGGCGGGCTGCAGTGCGCCTTCCACCAGAAGAGGGTCTCGGTCTGGGTGGCGAGCCCACGGGGCATGAACCCGAGCTCGACGAACGGACGAGCGCCGGCGTCGAGGATCGCGTCGAACACCTTGTCGACATACGCGAACGTGTAGACCGGCTCGGGCAGCGGCTGGTTCGGGCCGAAGCCGCCGCCGTAGTCCGTCCGGTAGACGAACATGTCGTCGTGAAACAGGCCGTGGAAGCGCACGTGCCGGGCGCCCAGCACCTGGACGGCCTCGCGGAAGTGCGCCTGCCAGTCGGCCCGCAACGCCTCGTTCGCGCGGCCGGCACCGACGCACTCGTTCCACACGTGATGCAGCGGCACCTCGGCGGGTGCCTGTCCGTCGATCAGCAGGGCTGACGTCGCCTGCTCAGTCATGGACAGCTCCTTCGCTCGGTCGGTGAGTAGGGTTTGCGAGCCCGATGGTGTCGCTGACCCGGAACCAGTCCACGTCGACGTGTCCCCCGGGCTCGGTGGTGGCGTAGTTGAAGAGGGCGAACCGGTACCCGGTGAAGTGCGCGAGGTCGTACCGCATCGGCACGGTGTCGCCCAGACGCGTCCAGTTGCTGCCGTCGTACGAGTACGCGAACGACGCCGTATCGGCGGCATCCCGGAAGTCGACGTCCGCGCGCAGGTAGACGACGTCCGCCCGCAGCGGCACCGGTGCGCTGGTGAAGGCGATGACGCCGTCGCCGCCTGCCCGGCGCATCACCAGGCTCCTGGTTCCGCCCTCCATCGTCACGGCGATGTATCCGTACGTGCGCTGGTAGGCGGAGATGCCCGCGACGTCCCCGTCCTGCATGTGCGAGACGTCCAGCGAGATGGTGCCGGAGCTCGTGGGTCCGAGCGTGCGTTGGGTGAGCGTGTTGCGCGCATCGAGGATGCTCGACGCGACGCTGCCCGTGGTCAGCCGCAGGTGTCCGGGCCGCTCGGTGAGCGACCACAACCGGTTGTCCGGGTTGTGGTTCCACTGCCACTGCAGCCCCAGGTTCGACCCGTTCCATGCGTTCTCGGCCGACTCTGTCAGAAAATCCGCGTTGGTGGCGTTCCAGTAGCCCGCGCGCTCACGGAGGTTGTCGAAGTCGTCCGAGGCAACGACGGCGGCCCCGTCGCCGGCCGTCCGTGCGCCGCCGCGGGCGCTTGCGGATTGAGAGTGAAAACCGGCCACCCGTCGTCGTCCCAGGTCACGCCGACGAGCTGAGGCGAACGACCCAGCGGGCCCTCGTCCTGGAACAGCATGGCGTACCACTGCCCGTCGTACGTCTGGACGATTCCGCCCTGGGCCACGCCGGTTCCGGGCCGGCCCCCGACCGTCACGCCCTGGCTCAGCACGACCCGGCCCTCCCACGCGCCGCCCGCCGACTGCGGCGTGAGCGACGGCGACCGCCACAGCACCTCCTGGCGGACGCCACCCGACGGCCACTCGATCATGAAGACGTAGTAGTAGTCCCCGATCTTGTACGCGTGAGCGCCCTCGGCGTGCAGACCGCTGGTCTGGTCGACGTTGGCGTCCTCGACGAGCCGCGTCGCCGGGCCGTCCCACCCGAGGGTCCCGTCGTCGTGCCGCCGCAGCCTGCGTAGGTCGATCGACCCGCCACCGTAGACAAGCCAGACGTCGTCGCCGTCGAACAGCAGCGACTGATCGTGGGCGTACCCGTCGAGCACCGACCTGCTGCGCGGCCCGCGCTCGATGTTGGGAGTCGAGTAGACGTACGTCTGCTGCGTGGTGAGGCTGCCGACCGACACGTAGTAGGTCCCGTCATGGAGCCTGATGCTCGCTGCCCAGCTGCCCTGGCCGTACGCGTCTTGGCCGTTGCGCAGCGCCAGCGCGTCCGCGTCGTCGAGGATCGCCGCAGCGTACCCGGCGATGGACCAGTGCACCAGGTTGCTCGAGCGCATGATCGGCACGCTCGGCGCGAAGTACATCGTCGTGCTGACCATGTAGTAGTACCGGCCGTCGAAGACGACGTCCGGGTCGGGCACGTCCGCGAAGATGACAGGGTTGGTGAAGTCTGCCCCGCCCCGCCGTCGCGAATGTTCACGTTTGGTCGGTCCATCAGCGCAGCTCGAGCGCCACGGTGACGTAGGAGTGGGCGGGCAGGTCGACCTCGAGCCCCCGGGGATGGGGGCCCACGCCGGCATGGTTGGTGGGGGCGACGGCGTCGAGCTGCTCGGGGCTGTTGTGCGCGTCGAGCGCGGTGGCGGTCAGCACCCGCGCGGTGTGCCCGACGACGTCGCGGCCGCGCAGGTCCAGGACGAGGGTGCGGTCCGTCTCGGCGTCGAGGTTGGACAGCGAGACCAGGGCGGTGTCGCCCTTGACCGACGCGGACGCCGAGACCAGCGGCAGCTCGGTCGCGTCGACGGCGCGAGTCTCGACGTCGCGCAGGTGAACCGCGAGGGCGGCGGCATCGTGGTGGCCGGTGTTCATAGCGAAGACGTGGTACGTCGGGGTGAGCACGAGCGCCCCCGTGTCGGGGTCGGTGAGGATCATGGCCTGCAGCACGTTGACGGTCTGGGCGATGTTCGCCATGACCACCCGCTCGGCGTGCCGGTGGAACGCGTCGAGGTGCACGGAGGCGACCAGGGCGTCGCGCAGCGTGTTCTGCTGGTACAGGAACCCGGGGTTGGTGCCCTTCTCCACGTTCCACCACGTGCCCCACTCGTCCACGACCAGGCCGACCTTGCGGTGCGGGTCGTAGCGGTCCATGACCGTGGAGTGCCGGGTGAGCAGCTCCTCCATGCGCCGGGCGCGGGCCATGGTCACGTACCACTCGTCGGTGCTGAACCCGGTGGCGTCGCCCTTGTCCGACCACGACCCGGCCATCGTGTAATAGTGCAGCGACACGGCCTGGAACGGGCCTGCCGACCCGGCCGGGTCCGCCGCCAGGTCGTCGAACGAGCGCATGAGCGTCTCGGTCCAGTGCAGGTCGGCCTCGTTCGCGCCCGCCGCGATCCGGTACAGCAGGTTGCCGCCGTGGTTGCGGCAGTAGGTGGCGTACTGCCGGGCCAGAGACGCGAACTGCTCGGCGCGCAGGTTACCGCCGCAGCCCCACGCCTCGTTGCCCAGGCCCCAGAACGGCACCCGCCACGGCTTCTCGCGCCCGTTCGCCCGCCGCAGCGCCGCCATCGGTGAGTCGTCCGCCCGGGTCAGGTACTCCACCCAGTCCGACATCTCCGCCACCGACCCGGACCCCACGTTCCCCGACACGTACGGGTCGGCACCGAGCAGCTCGCACAGGTCCATGAACTCGTGCGTGCCGAACGCGTTGTCCTCCACCACGTCGCCCCAGTGCGAGTTGACCATCCGCGGGCGGCTCTCGCGCGGGCCGATGCCGTCACGCCAGTGGTAGTCGTCGGCGAAGCAGCCGCCCGGCCAACGCAGGTTCGGGATCGAGATCGCCCGCAACGCCTCGACCACGTCCGAGCGGATGCCCCGCACGTTCGCGACCGGCGAGTCCTCACCCACCCAGAACCCGCCGTAGATGCACCGCCCCAGGTGCTCGGCGAAGTGCCCGTACACGTGCCGGCTGATCGTGGCGCCGGGCAGGTCGAGGTCGATCACTGCGGTCGTGGTCGTCGTCATTGTCTCCCCATCAGTTGCGTGTTCCGTCATTGCATGCCTCAGCGAGGAGCTCGCGGAAGCCAGACCCGCATCGGGCCGGGGGCGCGGTTGCCCCAGGTCGAGAACGGGATCGCTGTCACCGTGTGCTCGTCGACGAGCTCGGTGGCGGTGTCGGGGTCGTAGAGGCCGGTGCCGCGTCCCGGTGATCGGGGATGCGGGGACAGGCGCGCAAGGCGGACGTGCGCCCATAGGTGCTCGACATGGTTTCCTTCGACCGAAACGGGCTGAACGGCGCGGGTGGTTGCACGGCCCTAAGCCCCACCGCGGGTGGAGCCACGTACCACGAGACGGACGGGCGCGACGACGTGCTCGGCCGGGCCGGTCCAGCCCGCCATCTGCCGGTGCAGCAGACCCACCGCGGTCTCAGCGACACCTTCATGGTTCGCGTCGACGGAGGTGAGGCCGGGCGGGACGAAGCGTGACATGTCGAGGTTGTCGAACCCGGCGAGCTGGACGTCGGTGGGCACCCGGAGCCCGCTCTCTGCCAGGGCCGCGACCGCGCCGAGCGCGACGACGTCGGTGACGGCGAAGACGCCGTCGAAGGGCAGACCGGACGCGATCACATCGAGCAGGGCATCACGTCCGGCCGCCGACGTGAACGTGGAGATGGGCACCACATAGCGTGCGTCGACATCGAGGCCGGCATCGCGATGTGCGCGCTCCCAGCCAATGCGGCGGTCCGACGTCATCATGTGCGCGGTGTCGAACGTGCAGCCCAACCCAACGATGCGCCGCGAGCCGTGCTCGATCATGTGCGCCGTCGCGAGGCGGGCGCCCTCTTCGTTCGCCAGCCGCACGTGGTTGAAACGGTCGGGCACGTCACGCTCGCCGAGCAGCACGATGGGCTTGGCGGTACGCACGCGGTCCAGCTGGTCGCGGTCGAGTCCGACGACGGACAGCAGGACGCCGTCGTAGAGCTGGAGTCGCGCGACGCTCAGCGCCGCCATCTCATGCTCGGGGCAGCCGCTCGTCCGCTCAAGGACGAGGTGCCGCCCCTCGGCCTCGATCAGCGGCGCGATCTTGTCGGAGACCTCACCGAAGTAGTCGTGGAAGCTCGGCACGATGAAGGCGACGGTGTCGGTCCGTCCCGCGCGCAGGTGGCGCGCGGTCAGGTTGACCTCGTACCCCAGCGCCTCGACGGCGGCCATGACACGGGCGCGCGTCGGTTCGTTGACCGGGAGGCGCTCATTGACGACGTTCGACACGGTCATGACCGAGACGCCCGCCTCACGGGCGACGTCCGCCATTCTTACCACATATCCTCCTTATCGCGGCATTCTGCCAGCTCAGCAACGTCGTCTGGCGAGAAGCCCGCCACCCATCCACCCGCCGGGGCGGGCCTTGACGTAACACGATCGACTCTTTACTTTAACGCTAAAATCCGCCCGGAATGAGGACGCCAAGCCCCAACTCGCGTCGATATGCCCACAAATTCCAGTCAAGGACGACCGGAACTGTTCTCAAGGGAGAGCCCTCGGTGCGTACCACAAGAACGAAGTTGTCAATTGTTGTCCTGGCTGCAGCCGTGTTAGTAGGACTTGTCGGATGTACCTCTGCCGACAACCCCGAAGACGACTCGGGAACGCTGACTCCCAGTGACCCCACGACGTTCACGGTCTGGATCACGTCGAGCCAGCAGGCCCCGGCACCCAACAACAAGATCACCAAGCTGCTCAAGGACAAGCTCGGTGTCACCCTCAAGTACGAGATCGTCACGCCGGACAACGAGGACCAGAAGATCGGTGTCATGCTCGCCGGCGGTGAGTTCCCCGACCTCATCGGCACCGGCGACCTGAAGCAGCGTCTCCTGCAGGGCGGCGCTCTGCGGCGCCTGGACGACATGCTGGCCAAGGGGGACTACCCCAACCTCGCCGAGCACGTCAAGGACGACATCAAGAAGATGAGCTACTCGGGCGACGAGGTGGACAAGGGCCTGTACATCCTCCCGAACTACAACCGCTTCTACGGCGACATCACGGGCGGCGTCTACTACGGTCCCGCGTTCTGGATCCAGAAGCGTGTGCTCGCGGACGCCGGCTACCCGGACCTCAGCAACATGACGCTCGACCGCTACTTCCAGCTCATCTCGAACTACAAGGCGAAGCACCCCCAGACCGCCGGCGCCCCGACCGTCGGCTTCGAAATTCTGGCGTCCACGGGCCGTGAGTGGGGCATGACTAACCCGCCGGCGCAGCTGGCAGGCTCCCCGAACAACGGTGGCGTCATCGTCGACAGCAACAACAACGCGTCGATCTTCGCCGACAAGGACATCGCGAAGAACTTCTACAAGGTCCTCAACCAGCAGTACAACTCGGGTGTCGTCGACCCCGAGTCCTTCACCCTGACGTTCGACCAGTACACCGCGAAGCTGGCCACCGGCACCGTCCTCGGCATGCACGACCAGGGCTGGAACTTCCAGACCGCCACCCAGTCGCTGCAGAGCGCCGGCAAGGACGAGTACACCTACGTGCCCCTCATGCCCGTCTACGACGGGGTGGAGCCCTGGTACGCCGACCGCCCCGTCATGAACACCAACCAGGGGTTCGGCATCTCGGTCTCCAGCAAGCAGCCGAAGAAGGCACTGAAGTTCCTCGACATCATGCTCAGCGAAGAGTGGCAGAAGACGCTCTCCTGGGGCATCGCTGGCGAGGACTACCAGGTCGGCGCCGACGGCGTCTTCTCCCGCACGGACGAGCAGCGGAAGAACTACAAGGACCTCACCTGGCGTGCCTCCAACCGTCTCGATGCGCTGCTCGACATGCTGCCCAAGCGCAACGGCAAGTTCTCCGACGGCAACGCCTACAGCCCCGACGACCAGCCCGCCGAGTTCTACGCGACGCTGAGCGACTACGACAAGGACTTCATGGCGAAGTACGGCAAGAAGACCTGGCTTGACTTCGTGAACAGGGCGCCGGACAACCCCAAGTACTACCCGGCGTGGAACCTCACGCTCTCCGACGACGCCAACCAGGTCAACCAGCAGCTGACCGACACCAGCGTGCAGAAGCTGCCGGGGATCATCGCCGGCCCGCCCGCCGACTTCGACAAGAACTGGCAGGCCTACGTCGACTCCATCGGCAAGATCGACGTCAAGGTGTACGAGGACGCAGTCACCGCTGGCATCAAGGACCGTCTGGCCAACTGGTAACAGTCTGCGAGCAGTCGTGGTGGGGGGCGTGCGCCCCCCACCACGACGCGTTCTCGATTACCACCCACTGCTCCTGACGACGAGGTTGGACAGATGACGGACGCCCCGGTCAGCATCCCCGTGACCGCCACCGGGCTCGAACCGGCCCCGGAGCCCGCGAGCAGTTCGCGTGCCCAGAACCGCAAGGCCCGAAAGAATGCCGCGAAGGATCCCAAGCGCAAGATCACCTGGGACCTGGTCTGGGCGCAGCGAGCCCTGCTCGCGATGGCCGTCCCGCTGCTGCTGTACCAGATCCTGTTCAAGTACGTCCCGGTCTACGGCTGGGCGATCGCCTTCCAGGACTTCAAGCCGGCTCGCGGCAGCAGCCCCTGGCCGGGTCCCCGCAGCCTCTGGAACCAGCAGTGGGTGGGCCTCGAGAACTTCCACAACCTGTTCACCGGTGTCATGGGTGAGCGGTTCATCCGGGTCGTGATCAACACGATAGGACAGTCGCTCCTGACCCTGACCGTCGGTACCCTCGGGGCCATCGTCCTAGCGCTGCTGCTGAACGAAGTCAAGAACCTGCCGTTCAAGCGAGTCCTTCAGAACATCACCTACATGCCCCACTTCCTCAGCTGGGTGATCGTGGCGAGCATGGCATCGGTGGCGCTCTCGCTGCCCTCCTCCGGCGGGTTCATCAACCAGGGCCTCATGAGCCTGCAAATCGTCGACCAACCGGTCCTGTTCCTGACCGAGCCGAACTACTTCTGGGGGATCGTCGCCGGGACGAACCTGTGGAAGGAACTGGGCTGGAACACGATCATCTACCTGGCCGCGATCACCGCGATCGACCCGAGCCTGTACGAGTCCGCCGAGGTCGACGGAGCAGGCCGCTTTCGCAAGATGTTCAGCATCACGCTCCCGAGCATCAGGCCCACGATCGTCGTGCTGCTCATCATCAACAGCGGCTGGATCCTGTCCACGAACTTCGAGCTGCCGTACTTCCTCGGCAACGGCCTGGTGTCCGACAGGTCCGAGACCATCGACGTCTTCGTGCTGCGCTATGGCTACGAGCTGGGCAACTACAGCCTCGCCATCGTCGCGGGCATCTTCAAGACCATCGTCGCCGTCATCCTGGTGGGCGCGGCGAACCAAGCGGCCAAGCGCCTCAACCAAGAGACGCTGGTCTAGGAGGACTTCATGTCAAGCACCACTGTCGCGAAGCCTCCGGCGCGGCGCGCATCACGGGGCGGGTCACGGCGTCGCAAGTGGACGACCGAGCGGATTGTCTTCACGACGCTCAACACGACCTTCCTGCTGGCCCTCGCGGCGGTCATGGTCTACCCGCTGCTGAACACGCTCGCCATCTCCCTGAACGACGGCATGGACGCCGTCCGTGGTGGGATCGGCATCTGGCCTCGGGACTTCTCGCTGCAGAACTACAACGTCGTGTTCAACATGCACACGATCTACCAGGCGTTCTTCATGAGCGTCCTGAAGACGGTCGTGGTGGTGGCGACAAACCTGTTCTTCACCTCGATGCTCGCCTACGCGCTCAGCCGCACAGAGTTCATCTTCCGCCGCCCGATCACCGTGATCTTCGTGCTGACGATGTACTTCGACGCCGGGCTGATCCCCAACTACCTGCTCATCAAGGACCTGGGCATGCTGAACACCTTCCAGGCCTACTGGGTGCCGACGATCATCAGCGCGTTCAACCTGATCATCCTGCGCACGTACATGAAGTCGATCCCTGAGGAGATCATCGAGTCGGCACGGATGGACGGTGCGGGCGAGTTCCGCACGTGGTGGCAGATCGTGATGCCGCTGTGCAAGCCCGCGCTGGCCGTGGTGGGTCTGTTCGTGGCGGTGGGCAGCTGGAACGCCTGGCTGGACACCCTGCTCTACGCCTCGGGCAATCCGGCGTTGACCACCTTGCAGTACGAGTTGCAGAAGCTGCTGTCGAGCTCGATGAACGCCGGCGTGAACTCCGTGGCCGCCACGGGCGCCGCGTCCTCTGGCGGGCAGGTCACCACACCGATCGCGCTGCGGTCGGCGATCACCATGGTGGCGGCCGTCCCCATCCTGTTCGTCTACCCGTTCCTGCAGAAGCACTTCGTGTCCGGTCTCATGATCGGCTCCGTGAAGGGCTGATCGCGTCGGCCTCCCGCCCACCGCAGGAGGCCGACCCCGTCCCCAGGACCCGCAACTGCGCACACTGAAAGGCCCCGACCATTCTCCGTTTCAACCCCACGTCGCGACTGTGGCGCATCCTGGACTCGCTCGGCTCCATCATCGTGATCAGCCTGTTCTGGCTCCTGAGCCTCGGCCTTGTCGTGACGGCGGGAGCGGGAACGGTGGTCGCCTACGAGGTGTGCCGCCGGTACGTCCTGGGCAAGGACGGTGGCGTCCGGGCCATTGCTTCGAAGGCTTTGCGGCAGAGCTGGAGGCAGGCGACCGTCGTCGGTCTGCTGGCCGTCCCGGTCGCGGCCGTCGGCATCCTCTCGCTCTCCTACCTGCCCACTCGCGGGCTGGCCGAGGTCTGGGTGTCGCTCATTGTCGTCGGACTTTTCCTCCTGCTCCTGGTCTTCTGGTGCCTCCCCCTCGTAGCCCGCTTCACGAACCCCACCTGGCGCCAGGTGCTCAACGGGCTCACGTTGGGGCTGACGACGCCCAGCCTGACGTTCCTGCTCGGGATCGCCGTGGTCCTCGGGGGCGTCGCCATCTGGAACTTCATGCCCGCGGTGTTCGTGGTGCCCGGCCTGACCCTCCTGTGGTGGTGCTACCTGCTCGAGCGGTTCTTCGTCGCCCGGGGGTACGTGCAAATGGAGCCGAAGGAGGCAGAGGCCTGACGCTCTCCAGCCGTGGACCTGAGTTGTCTCGTGAAGCGGCTCGCGGCGATCTTGTACACAGAACGGTGGGGGTGGACCAGCTTCGGTGGCCTGGGCACCGACGTATGGGAGGTGCGAGTGGGACGGCAGGTTCGCCGGTTCCGGCACACCCCTGAGAGGGCGTTTGATTTACGCCTTTTGCGTCTTGCAGGGTTAGTAGGTGCCTCGCCAAGTTGGCGTGGTTTCGTCTGTTATGCGTTTGGCAAGGTTGTCGATCGAGGCAATGTGGATCATGGCTTCGGAGCTGGCGGGCAGGGTCTCGTAGTCGCGGGCAAGGCGGCGGTGCAGCATCAGCCAGCCCAGGCTCCTTTCAACCACCCATCGGCGTTTCACGACATGGAATCCGCGTTTCTCGGCGTTCCTGGAGACGACTTCCACGTCGATTCCGAGGGTGGCGCCGTGTTCGATCACGGCGTTCTTGAAGCCGGTGTCCGCCCAGGCTTTGGTGATCGTCGGGTAGGCATTCTTCGCCTCGCTCAGCAGGTGTGTGCCGATGGCGTTGTCGGATAGGCTCGCGGCGGTGACGATCACGGCGATGATGATGCCGAGGGCGTCTGTGATGATCCCGCGTTTGCGGCCCACGATCTTCTTGCCGGCGTCTACTCCTTGGCTGGTCACGGGCACGTTCGTAGAGGTTTTCACGCTTTGGGTGTCGAGCACGGCAGCCGTCGGATCGGGTTTACGGCCTTCTTTCACCCGGGCCAACCCAGCCAGGTCGTATCCGATTTTGGCGAAGATTCCTTCGTCGCGCCAGGCCGCGTAGTAGGCGTACACCGTATTGTGTGAGGGGAAGTCGTGGGGAAGGTATTTCCAGGCAATTCCGGT
>NZ_JAETXL010000141.1:0-255 GCF_016774385.1 Micromonospora fiedleri | reverse complement strand
TCGGTCGAGCCGCTGGCGGCGACGTCGAAGGCGACCGGAATAGTGTATTCGGCCTTGTAGAGGTCGGCGATGTCGTAGACAAAGGATCGGTCGTGCCCGGTGTGGACGAATCCCAGGCCGGGTGAGGTGCCAACAGCGACGATGACGGCGTGCACCACGCCGTACAGGCAGGCGTGGGCGGCGGACAGTGCCTGGTTGACGGGGTCGCTGCTGGTAAAGTCGTCTGGGTTGTACTCACGGTTGCTCCAGTTCACA
>NZ_JAETXL010000140.1:0-255 GCF_016774385.1 Micromonospora fiedleri | reverse complement strand
CGTGGGCCACGTGAACAGCCGAATTCGCCAGCGTCTCTGGTCCAGAGTTGTCGAGATGGCTGGCCCGGGTCGAGCCCTGCTCGTCTATCAGCAGCCAGGTGAACAACGGCTGTGCTTCCAGGTCCACAACCACCACTGGCAGCCTGTCGACCTCGACGGCATTACGCTGATCCGTCGACCCACCGACCGGAAGACCTACAACCCAGCCCTGTCACATGGCTGGAGCAAGGCATCAAAACGCCGCCGCTTCGGGCG
>NZ_JAETXL010000139.1:0-255 GCF_016774385.1 Micromonospora fiedleri | reverse complement strand
TCGGTCGAGCCGCTGGCGGCGACGTCGAAGGCGACCGGAATAGTGTATTCGGCCTTGTAGAGGTCGGCGATGTCGTAGACAAAGGATCGGTCGTGCCCGGTGTGGACGAATCCCAGGCCGGGTGAGGCGCCAACAGCGACGATGACGGCGTGCACCACGCCGTACAGGCAGGCGTGGGCGGCGGACAGTGCCTGGTTGACGGGGTCGCTGCTGGTAAAGTCGTCTGGGTTGTACTCACGGTTGCTCCAGTTCACA
>NZ_JAETXL010000138.1:0-255 GCF_016774385.1 Micromonospora fiedleri | reverse complement strand
CCCGCTGGGCGCTGATCGAGCCAACACTGAGCGCTTGGCGGCAGGCCCGACTCGACCGGCGGCCCACCGGCCAGCCGGCCACCGTGGAATTGCGGGAGATCTTCAACGCGATCCTGTACGTCAACCGCACCGGAATTGCCTGGAAATACCTTCCCCACGACTTCCCCTCACACAATACGGTGTACGCCTACTACGCGGCCTGGCGCGACGAAGGAATCTTCGCCAAAATCGGATACGACCTGGCTGGGTTGGCCC
>NZ_JAETXL010000137.1:0-255 GCF_016774385.1 Micromonospora fiedleri | reverse complement strand
CGCCCGAAGCGGCGGCGTTTTGATGCCTTGCTCCAGCCATGTGACAGGGCTGGGTTGTAGGTCTTCCGGTCGGTGGGTCGACGGATCAGCGTAATGCCGTCGAGGTCGACAGGCTGCCAGTGGTGGTCGTGGACCTGGAAGCACAGCCGTTGTTCACCTGGCTGCTGATAGACGAGCAGGGCTCGACCCGGGCCAGCCATCTCGACAACTCTGGACCAGAGACGCTGGCGAATTCGGCTGTTCACGTGGCCCACG
>NZ_JAETXL010000136.1:0-255 GCF_016774385.1 Micromonospora fiedleri | reverse complement strand
CCCGCTGGGCGCTGATCGAGCCAACACTGAGCGCTTGGCGGCAGGCCCGACTCGACCGGCGGCCCACCGGCCAGCCGGCCACCGTGGAATTGCGGGAGATCTTCAACGCGATCCTGTACGTCAACCGGACCGGAATTGCCTGGAAATACCTTCCCCACGACTTCCCCTCACACAATACGGTGTACGCCTACTACGCGGCCTGGCGCGACGAAGGAATCTTCGCCAAAATCGGATACGACCTGGCTGGGTTGGCCC
>NZ_JAETXL010000135.1:0-255 GCF_016774385.1 Micromonospora fiedleri | reverse complement strand
GGGGGGGGGGGGGGGGGGGGGGGGGGGGGGGGGGGGGGGGGGGGGGGGGGGGGGGGGGGGGGGGGGGGGGGGGGGGGGGGGGGGGGGGGGGGGGGGGGGGGGGGGGGGGGGGGGGGGGGGGGGGGGGTGGGGGGGGGGGGGGGGGGGGGGGGGGGGGGGGGGGGGGGGGGGGGGGGGGGGGGGGGGGGGGGGGGGGGGGGGGGGGGGGGGGGGGGGGGGGGGGGGGGGGGGGGGGGGGGGGGGGGGGGGGGGGGG
>NZ_JAETXL010000134.1:0-258 GCF_016774385.1 Micromonospora fiedleri | reverse complement strand
CCGTCACCGTCGGCAACTCACCAGTGAACTGACGAACCAGCAACGTCGACCCATCCTCCGACAACAGCACCGAATCAGCGGCGACCGTCATCGCCAGGACACCCGGCTCCCGAATCTCCTCGATCTCCACGGTCACCTCCACCCCGGCATCGTCACCCGGCTCAGCGAAAGCAGGCGAACCCACCGCCACCACACCGGCCAGCAGCGCACCGGACGCACCGGCGGCCAGCAGCCGCTTACGACTCCATGTGTTCATTC
>NZ_JAETXL010000133.1:0-258 GCF_016774385.1 Micromonospora fiedleri | reverse complement strand
GAATGAACACATGGAGTCGTAAGCGGCTGCTGGCCGCCGGTGCGTCCGGTGCGCTGCTGGCCGGTGTGGTGGCGGTGGGTTCGCCTGCTTTCGCTGAGCCGGGTGACGATGCCGGGGTGGAGGTGACGGTCGAGATCGAGGAGATTCGGGAGCCGGGTGTCCTGGCGATGACGGTCGCCGCTGATTCGGTGCTGTTGTCGGAGGATGGGTCGACGTTGCTGGTTCGTCAGTTCACTGGTGAGTTGCCGACGGTGACGG
>NZ_JAETXL010000132.1:0-280 GCF_016774385.1 Micromonospora fiedleri | reverse complement strand
GCTGCTCGCCGCCGTGCTGCTCGCGTTGCCCGGCCGACCCCGCCGGGTGGTCGCCGTACTGGCCGTCGTGCTGGTCCTGGCCGCCTTCACGCTGCCCAACCAGCCGTGGCGGATGCAGGCCGGCGCGTTCCTGCGGATCCCGCTGGAGGCGCGGCTGCTCGCCGCCGTGCTGCTCGCGTTGCCCGGCCGACCCCGCCGGGTGGTCGCCGTACTGGCCGTCGTGCTGGTCCTGGCCGCCTTCACGCTGCCCAACCAGCCGTGGCGGATGCAGGCCGGCGCG
>NZ_JAETXL010000013.1:0-124275 GCF_016774385.1 Micromonospora fiedleri | reverse complement strand
ACACCGGGCTGGCTGTCCAGGAGTCGGGGCTGCGAGGGTGCAGAGAGGAGTTGGGGAGGGGTGAGGGCTGCGCGCGGGGGGTTGGTGCACGGGGAGCTTGCACGTGGGGTGGTCAGATGGTGGGGTGGATAGGGCGTAGGGGTGGGGGGGTGTGCGGGTGGGCGGGGGTGCGGGGGTGCGGGGGTGGATGTTGAAGGGCCCGCCGGCGTAGCCGGCGGGCCCTTCAATGTGCGGTGGAGGAGGAGGTCAGCTCATCGTCAGGTCGGTGATGACGACTTCCTTCTTGGGGTGGCCGCCACCGGCCTGCTGGGCGAAGGCGCCGTCGTCGCCTGCCTTGGCGACGTCCTCGACGATGTCCATGCCGTCGGTGATGGTGCCGAGCACGGTGTAGTTCGGGTCCAGCGGCGAGTCGCCGTAGACGATGAAGAACTGGCTGCCGCTGCTGGCCGGCTGGCCGGAGTTGGCCATCGCGATGACGCCCGCGGGGTACGGCGGACGCTTGTCGGTCGGCAGGTTCTCCTCGGCCATCCGGTAGCTCGGGCCGCCGGTGCCGTCACTGTCCCGCCAGCCCTTGCCGGTGGCGCTCGGGTCGCCGCACTGGAGCACCTTGATGCCCTCGGTCACCAGGCGGTGGCACTTGGTGTTGTCGAAGAAGTTCTGCTCGGCCAGGTGGATGAAGCTGCCCGAGGTGCAGGGCACCGCCGAGCGGTCGATCCGGGCGGTGATCGGACCGAGGTTGGTGGTGATCGTCATGGTCTGGATGCCGACCTTGCTCTGCTCGACGGGTGGCATGCCGACGTCCTTGGTCGTCGGGCTCCGCTCGCCGTTGGGCAGCTCGACCCAGTCACACTGCACCGTGTCCGCGCTCTGGGCGGTGGTGTCGGTGCCGCTGTCGTCGCCGATCAGGCTGCTGGCCAGCCAGACCGTACCGGCGACCACCAGCAGCAGGACCACGCCGCCGCCCACGACCGCCTGCGTCTGGCGGCGCTTGCGGGCCCGGGCCGCCCGCTCGGCCATCTCCTTCTCGAGCCGGGCGCGGGCCGCCGCGCGCTGCCGCTCTCTGGTGGACGTCACGCTCGATCCTCCTGGACTGTCTGTGGATGCCGCTGGCCCGTGACGGGTCAGCCGGCGTTCGGGCTGGCCTCGGTCGAGCCGGAGACCGCCGGGCTCGGCGTACCCGTGGGGTCGGCCGGCGAGGCCGGATCGAGCACCGGCTCACCGACGGTCAGGCTCTGGATGACCACGTCGTTCTCCGGCTTGACCTTCTGCCCAGCCTCATTGTCCACGGTCGGCAGGGCACCGATCTTCTCCACCACGTCGAGGCCCCCGGTGACCCGACCGATAATCGGGTACGCCGGATCGTCGTGGGTGGTGAAGTCCTTGAAGAAGATCAGGAACTGGCTGCTGTTCGCGCCCGGCGGGTTCGAGATCATCGCGACCGTGCCCTTGGGGTACGTCGGCGGCTCGCTCGGCGGGGCCGGGCTGCTCTCCGGCGGGGTCGGCACGTTCTCGCTGTAGAACGAGTAAGCCGGGCCGCCCAGCCCGGTGCCGCTCGGGTCACCGCAGCGCACCGCGCCCTCGGCCGTGATCTCATGGCAGTTGGTGTTGTCGTAGAACGACTGGCCCGCCAGGTGGGCGATGCTCGCGGCGGCACACGGCGCCTTCGCGAGATCCAGCTCGATGCTGATCGGCCCGCCCTGGTTGGTGGTCACCGTCATGGGCCGCGTACCGGTGGTCGGCAGGCCGGTGGTGGCCGGCTCGCCCACGTCCTTGAGGTTGCTGTTGCCCTCGGTGTTCTGCGGGGTCCAGAGGCAGATCTCCGGGCTGGCAGTGTCCTCGGACGGTTCCCGGTCGAACGCGCCCAACGCCCAGGCCGAGCCCGCCACGACAAGGACGAGGATCAGGGCGGTGCCGACCCCGGCACGAATCTGCCGACGTCGTCTGAGGGCGGCGGCCCGACGAGCCATCTGCCGGTCGAGCTTGGCCCGCGCCAGTTTGCGCTGCCGGTCCCTGCTGGAAGCCACCCGTGCTCCCCTTCCTCTACCCTGTTCGTCAAGCCGGTGGTTGCGCGTACCCCTCGGGCGGCAGGTGCGCCACGCCACACGCCCGCCAGAGTGTACGGGTACTGGCTGGAAAAGTCGTGTACGAGGTCTGCGCACGGGCTGATCGGGACATACCAGCGCCCGGTGAGGCTGGTGGGGCGGACGACGAAAACGTCGCGAGCTGCCGGTTAGGCTTCGACCGACGGACAGCACGACAGATGAGGAGCGGACGTGCTCGTAGCCGGCTTTCCCGCCGACGCCTTCGGTACCAACTGCTACGTGGTCGCGACCGGGCCGGGGGAACAGTGCGTGGTGGTCGACCCCGGCATCGGGGTGATCGACCGGCTCGACGCGCTGCTGGCCGAGCATCGCCTGCATCCGGCCGCGGTGCTGCTCACCCACGGCCATCTGGACCACACCTTCTCGGTGGCGCCGGTCTGCGGGGCGCGGGGGATCACCGCCTACGTGCACCCGGGGGACCGGGAGTTGCTGGCTGATCCGGCCAAGGCGCTGTCGACGGACCTGACCCAGCTGTTCGGCGGGCGGCTGCCGTACGCCGAACCGGAGGACGTGGCCGAGTTGGCCGACGGTGCGACGCTCACCCTCGCCGGGTTGGAGATCACCGTCGACCATGCGCCCGGCCATACCGGCGGGTCGGTGCTGTTCCGACTGCCCGGCACCGGTTCGCCGTGGGAGGCCGAGCAGGTCTGCCTCTCCGGTGACGTGCTGTTCGCCGGCTCGATCGGCCGCACCGACCTGCCGGGCGGCAGTATGCCGACGATGCTGACCAGCCTGCGGGACAAGATCCTGCCGCTGGCCGACGACACCGTCGTACTGCCCGGCCACGGCCCCGCGACCACCATCGGCCGCGAGCGCGCCACCAACCCGTACCTCGCTGAGGTGGCCGGGATGGGCGGCGGGCGACCGGCGGCCCCCACCCGCGGCCTGTAGCGGCCGCTCCCACGCTCACCCGCGCGGACCGTGCGGGTTTCCGAACGGAGCATCATGAGCAAGCCCACGCCCATCTCCGGCTTCCCGGAGTGGACGCCCGCCCAGCGGATGATCGAGCAGTACGTCCTGGACCGGATCCGGTCGACCTTCGAGCTGTACGGCTTCGCCCCGCTGGAGACCCGCGCGGTCGAGCCGCTGGACCAGCTGCTGCGCAAGGGGGAGACCTCCAAGGAGGTCTACGTCATCCGCCGGCTGCACGGGGACCCGGAGGGTCCGTCCGGCGACGACACCCTCGGCCTGCACTTCGACCTGACCGTGCCGTTCGCCCGCTACGTGCTGGAGAACGCCGGCAAGCTGAACTTCCCCTTCCGGCGGTACCAGATCCAGAAGGTGTGGCGCGGCGAGCGCCCGCAGGAGGGTCGCTACCGCGAGTTCCTCCAGGCCGACATCGACATCGTCGACCGGGACACCCTCGCGCCGCACTACGAGGCGGAGATGCCGCTGGTCATCGGCGACGCGCTGCGGTCGCTGCCGATCCCGCCGGTACGCATCCAGGTCAACAACCGCAAGATCTGCGAGGGCTTCTACCGGGGCATCGGGCTGACCGACCCGGAGGCGGCGCTGCGCGCGGTCGACAAGCTCGACAAGATCGGCCCGGCCGGGGTGACGGAACTGCTGGCGACCACTGCGGGGGCCAGCGAGGCGCAGGCCAAGGCGGTGCTGGCGCTGGCCGAGATCTCCGCGCCGGACCCGTCCTTCGCCGACGCGGTGCGTGGGCTGGGGGTCAGCGACCCGTTGCTGGACGAGGGCGTCGAGGAGCTGGTCCGGGTGGTGGAGACCGCCGCCGCGCACTCGCCCGGCCTCTGCGTGGCCGACCTGCGCATCGCCCGGGGCCTGGACTACTACACCGGCACCGTCTACGAAACCCAGATGATCGGGTACGAGCGCTTCGGCTCGGTCTGCTCCGGCGGCCGGTACGACAACCTGGCCAGCGCCGGCAACGTCCGCTTCCCCGGGGTGGGCATCTCCATCGGGGTGACCCGGCTGCTCGGCCTGCTCTTCGGTGCGGACGCCCTGTCGGTGTCCCGGTCGGTGCCGACCTGCGTGCTGGTCGCCGTGACCAGCGAGGAGCAGCGCCCGGCCAGCAACCGGGTCGCCGAGGCGCTGCGCGCGCGGGGCATCCCCACCGAGGTCTCACCGAGCGCGGCGAAGTTCGGCAAGCAGATCCGGTACGCCGAGCGGCGCGGCATCCCGTACGTCTGGTTCCCCGGCACAGACGGCGCGCCCGACGAGGTCAAGGACATCCGCTCCGGTGACCAGGTCCCCGCCGTGGCGGGGGAGTGGACCCCACCCCAGGCCGACCTCAAGCCGCTGGTCGGCTGAGCGGGTCGGCACCGAGCCGGTGCCGGCGTGGTCCCGCTGCAACCCGGACCGCCTGTCCGCCGGCCGACGGCCGCTTGCCGGGTCTGGTTGTGCTCGTACCCGGTGAAGCCCCGGGCGTGGTCGTTGCTGGCTCTGGCGACGATCACGCCCGGGGCGGCTCGCGTGCCGCCCGGTGCCGGGTGCGTCAGGCAGCGGGAGGCTCCAGGGGCAGCAGGAGGCAACTGGAGGTGGCGTGGGCGACGAGACTGCCCCGCCCGTCGGTCAGCCGGGCCTCGGCCAGGGCGGTACGACGGCCCTGCTGCAGCACCGTCCCCTCGCAGCGCAGCGTGCCGGAGTTCACGGTCACCGGGCGGAGGAACTTCACGTTCAGGTCGAGCGTGGTGTAGCCGATGCCGGCCGGCAGAGTGCTGTGTACGGCGCAGGCGGCGGCGGTGTCCAGCAGCGTCGAGATGACGCCGCCGTGCACCGTGCCGAGGGGGTTGTAGTGGAACTCCTGCGGCTGCAGTTCGACCACCACCCGCCCCTCCTCGGCGGTCATGCTGGCCATGTCGATCAGGTGCATCACCGGAGGGGCGGCCAGTTCGCCGGCGACCATGGCGCGGAGCAGTTCCAGGCCGCTGCGCCGGCCGATCTGCGCGGCGTTGATGCTCGGGTCGGACCACGAGAAGGTGCGGCTGCGCGTCGCATCCTGCGTCTGCGTCATGGACTCAGCCTGGCAGCGGTTGCTGAGTCTGTCAACGAGACCTAGCCTGGTGGCATGAGACCCGCCGCATTGGACTGGTCGGTGGACAACTGCACGGTCGCCCGCGCCATGGAGATCCTCGGCGAGAAGTGGACCCTGGTGGTGCTGCGTGAGGTGTTCAACGGAGTCCGCCGCTTCGACGACATGCGGGTGCGGACGGGGATCCCCCGGCAGGTGCTGACCAACCGGCTGGCCGGCCTGGTCGAGCAGGGCGTGCTACGCCGCGAGCCGTACCGCGAGCCGGGCAGCCGAATCCGCCACGAGTACCGCCTCACCCCCAAGGGCTTCGACCTGTGGCCGGTACTGGTCGCCGTCCTGGCCTGGGGTGACCGCTACCTCGCCGACCCGGAGGGGTCGCCGCTGAGCGTCGGCCACCGCGACTGCGGCGCCGAGGTGCACGTGGAACTCCACTGCACCGCAGGCCACCGGGTCACCGACCCCCGCGACCTCATCCCCCGCCCCGGCCCCGGCGCCCACCCCCGCTAGCCTCCCCACCCCGCACGGGCTTCCCACCCCGCGGGCTTCCCGCCCCGCGCAGGCCTCCCGCCCCGCGCAGGCTCTGCCCTCAGCGCGCGCTCCCGCCTCACGCAGGCCCTCGCGCCACGCAGCCTCCCGCCCCGCCCCGTGCCCGCCCCGCGCCCGTCGATCTTGCACTTTCGGTCGCGCTTTCGGGGCTTTTGCTCCGGTTCGCACCGACACAAAGTGCAAGATCGCGGGGAGGGTACGGGCGCGGGGCGGGGGTGCAGGGGCGGGGGCGGGGGAGGGGGAGGGCTACCAGGGGTAGCCGGTGGGGTAGGAGATGGTGGCTAGGGCTTGTTGGCCGGTGGTGTTGGGGTGGAAGTAGTCCCAGGTGGAGAGTTGGGCGAGGGTGAAGGGGTAGCTGAAGACGGCGTTGTTGTCGTACCGGCAGTTTGCGCCGTACGCGGCACAGGCGGCGGCCAGTTGGGTGTTGAAGTCGACCACCCGTTGGCGGACCCGGTCGCGGCGGTCGACGTCGGCCTGGGTGGTGGAGGTCGGGTTGGCCAGGATGGACTGGCAGATGCCGAAGAGCGACCAGGCCGTCCGCGCGCTGCTGCTGCCCTTGCCGACCGACCAGAGTCGGTGCACGTCCGGGATGCTGATCACGTAGATCTTGGCGTTGGGCAGGCCGGACTTGAGTCGGGCCAGCGCGGAGTCGATGTTCGCCCGGAAGGTGGCCGTCGAGGTCATCGTCGACTCCGAGCTGGTGCAGGCGTCGTTGGCGCCGATCAGGATGGTCACGTAGCCGACGCCCTGGCTGACCGCGGTGCCGGCCTGGCCGTACAGGTCGGCTGACTTGGCCCCGGTGCGGGCGGCGTTGTGGTTGCGGCCGTTGATGGCCGAGTTGACCCGGCGGATGCGCAGGTAGTGGCTGTTCACGGTGGCGTCGTCGCCGGTGCTGAACGAGCGGCCGGTGCAGTCGACGTACCACCCGCAGGCGTTGAAGCCGCGGGTGATCGAGTCGCCGAGGCTGGCCATCGAGTTCGGTGGTGGGCCGGGGTCGGCGACGGCGGGGTTGGTGGCGAACAGGACGAGGGCGGTGACGCCGGCGAGGGTGGCCAGCGCGCGTCGGACGAGGGTCATGGTGACCTCCGGTGCACGGTTGCCGGGTGGTGGCGGTGACCAGAGCGTATAGATGACCGTCTGTATCCACAATGTTGCAGACGGGTTACCTCGGTCGAACGGGGAAAGTGGGGCAAAGGGCGGCCTTGTCAATGATCTTAAATGTGTGAATACTTCTCTTCGCTTGGCCGTTTCCCCAGGTGGCCGAGTTTTGCCCTGCCCTGTCGGCATGACAGGGCCCTCCAACCCCCTTCGGGAGGCTGTTACATGCGACCCACAAGGTCAATGCTGCGCCGCGCGGTCACCGTCGCCGCGGCCGGAACCCTCGTCGCCGGCGTGCTGGCCGGCACCCCCGCCCAGGCGGCCCCCGGGTCCGCCACGCCCGACTCCGCCGCCACCCTGGCCGAGCGGCTCGGCGCCCGCGCCGCCGGCGCGTACGCCGACGCGACCGGCAAGATGGTCGTCGCGGTGACCGACAGCCTCGCCGCCCGCCAGGTGGCGTCGGCCGGCGCCACCCCGAAGCTGGTCAAGCGGGGTGCGGCGGAGCTGAACCGGGCCACCGCCGAACTGGACCGCTCCGCGGCCGTCCCGGGCACCGCCTGGTGGGTCGACCCGGCCACCAACCAGGTCGTCGTCTCCGTCGACAGCACGGTGACCGGCGCCAAGCTGGAGCGCGTCAAGGCCGCCGCGGCGCGGACCAACGGCGCGGTACGCATCGAGGCCGAGGCCGGTGTGCTGAGCACCCGCATCTCCGGTGGCGAGGCCATCTACGCGCAGGGCGGCGGGCGTTGCTCGCTCGGCTTCAACGTGCGGGCCGGCAGCACGTACTACTTCATCACCGCGGGGCACTGCACCAACATCGCGGCGAACTGGTACAGCAACTCCAGCCAGACCTCGCTGCTGGGTTCGCGTACCGGCAGCGTCTTCCCGGGTAGCGACTACGGCATCGTCCGGTACAGCAACCAGAGCGTGGTGCAGCCGGGCAACGTCTCCCTCTACAACGGCACCTTCCGCGACATCACCGCCTCCGGCAACGCCTACGTCGGCCAGTCGGCGCAGCGTTCCGGCAGCACCACCGGCGTACGCAGCGGCTCGGTGACCGCCCTCAACGCCACGGTCAACTACGCCGAGGGTCAGGTCCGCGGCCTGATCCGGACCAACATCTGCGCCCAGCCCGGTGACAGCGGCGGCTCGCTGTTCAGCGGCACCATCGCGCTCGGCCTGACCTCCGGCGGCAGCGGCAACTGCAGCATCGGCGGCACCACCTTCTTCCAGCCGGTCGGGCCGGTGCTGAGCCGCTACGGCGTCAGCGTGTACTGATCCGTCCGTACCCCTGACCCTCCTCACCGCAGCGGGCCGCCGGATTCCTCCTCCGGCGGCCCGCCCGCGTGTGCCGAGGTTCCAGGTGCCGTCGGGTCGGGAGCAGGGGGTAAACGGGGTGCGGGCTGGCTGTTAACAGGGGACCCTTTTGCTACCTGAGGCGTTAAGAAGGGGCCCTTCCTTGCACCCGGCAAACGGCGGCGGGGGCGTGCTGCGAGAATGCCGGGAGCAGATGTAGAGCTTCACGAGGGAGACGCACGCCGTGATCCGTACCCATGACGCCGGCAGCCTGCGCGCGACGGACGCCGGCACCACGGTGACGCTCGCCGGGTGGGTGGCCCGCCGGCGCGACCACGGCGGTGTCATCTTCGTCGACCTGCGCGACGGCTCCGGCGTGGTCCAGGTGGTCTTCCGCGAGGAGGACGCGCACGCCCTGCGCAACGAGTACTGCGTCAAGGTCGTCGGTGAGGTGACCCGACGCCCCGAGGGCAACGAGAACCCGGAGCTGCCCACCGGCGAGATCGAGGTGACCGCGTCCGAGCTGGACGTGCTCTCCGAGGCGGCGCCGCTGCCGCTGCCGGTCGACGACCAGGTGGTGGCCGGCGACGACATCCGGCTCAAGTACCGCTACCTCGACCTGCGCCGCAGCGGCCCGGCCAAGGCGATGCGGCTGCGCTCGCGGGCCAACCAGCTCGCCCGCACCGTGCTGCACGAGCGGGACTTCCTGGAGATCGAGACCCCGACGCTGACCCGGTCCACCCCGGAGGGTGCCCGCGACTTCCTGGTCCCCGTCCGCCTGCAGCCCGGCAGCTGGTACGCCCTGCCGCAGTCGCCGCAGCTGTTCAAGCAGCTGCTGATGGTCGGCGGCATGGAGCGGTACTACCAGATCGCCCGCTGCTACCGCGACGAGGACTTCCGGGCCGACCGGCAGCCGGAGTTCACCCAGCTGGACATCGAGATGTCCTTCGTCACCGAGGACGACGTGATCGACCTCGGTGAGGCGATCGTGTCCGCCCTCTGGTCGGATCTGGCCAGCTACGAGATCCCCCGGCCGATCCCGCGGATCACCTGGCACGACGCGATGGCCCGGTACGGCTCGGACAAGCCGGACCTGCGCTACGGCCTTGAGCTGACCGAGCTGACCGACTACCTGCGCGGCACCACCTTCCGGGTCTTCGCCGGCGCGATCGACGCGGGCGGCTACGTCGGCGCGGTGGTGATGCCCGGTGGCGCGTCCCAGACCCGCAAGGAGTTGGACGGCTGGCAGGACTGGGCCAAGGCGCGCGGCGCCAAGGGCCTGGCGTACGTGGTGCTCGACGCCGAGACCGGCGAGGCACGCGGCCCGGTGGCGAAGAACCTGTCGGCCGAGCACCTGAACGGGCTGGCCGACGCGGTCGGCGCCAAGCCCGGCGACGCGATCTTCTTCGCCGCCAGCGCCGAGACCCGGGAGGCGCAGGAGTTGCTCGGCGCCGCCCGGATCGAGATCGCCAAGCGGGCCGGTCTGATCGACGAGAGCGCCTGGGCGTTCTGCTGGGTGGTCGACGCGCCGATGTTCGAGAAGACCGACGAGGGTGGCTGGACGGCGGTGCACCACCCGTTCACCTCGCCGAACTCCGAGTGGGTGGACCGTTTCGAGGAGGCGCCGGACCGGGCGCTGGCGTACGCGTACGACATCGTCTGCAACGGCAACGAGATCGGCGGCGGCTCGATCCGTATACACCGCCGCGACGTGCAGCAGCGGGTCTTCGACCTGCTCGGCATCACGCCCGAGGAGGCGCAGGACAAGTTCGGCTTCCTGCTGGAGGCGTTCAGCTACGGCCCGCCGCCGCACGGCGGCATCGCCTTCGGCTGGGACCGGGTCTGCATGCTGCTGGCCGGGGCCGACTCGATCCGCGAGGTGATCGCCTTCCCGAAGACCCGAGGCGGCTTCGACCCCCTCACCGGCGCCCCCACCCCGATCACCGCCCAGCAGCGCACCGAGGCCGGCATCGACGCCAAGCCCAAGCCGGCCCAGCCTTCTCACCCCGGCACCGCCGGCCCCGCCGCCCCGGTAGCCGACCCCACCTGACCCACCCACCCACCCCTCCTGCTCGCCCTCCTGGCTCTCCTGGGTGATCAAGAAGTTTGCGTCATGATCGAGGCGCTTTGGCGACGCAAACTTCTTGATCGACCAACCGGGGGAGGCCGAGGATGCGGGTTCTGGTGGTGGGGGGTAGTGGGTTTCTGGGGCGGGAGGTGTGTCGGCGGGGGATCGGCGCGGGGTGGTCGGTGGTCGGGACGTGCCACTCCGGTGACGTGCGGGTGCCGGGGGTGGTGGTCCGGCGGGTGGACGTGACGGACCGGTCCGCGGTGCGTGCGCTGGTCGCGGACGTGCGCCCGGACGTCGTGGTCAACACCTCCTACCGGTACGACGACTGGGCGGTCACCGCCGACGGGGCGGCGTACGTGGCCGGGGCCGCAGCCGAGGTGGGTGCCCGGCTGGTGCACATGTCCAGCGACGCGCTGCACGCCGGGCGTCCCGAGGCGTACGCCGACGACGACCCACCCACCCCGATCTTCCCGTACGGTGCGGCGAAGGCGGCCGCGGAGACGGCGGTACGGGCGCTCGACCCGTCCGCGGTGCTGGTGCGTACCTCGCTGATCGTGGGTGCGGGCAGCACACAGATCCAGCTCTGCCGCGACGCGTTGGCCGGTCGAGCCACCCTCTTCACCGACGAACTGTGCTGCCCGATCGACGTCACCGACCTCGCCAGCGCCGTGGTGGAACTGGCGACTTCGGACTACGCCGGCACGCTGAACGTGGCCGGTCCGGAGGCGGTCAGCCGGGCCGAGCTGGGTCGGCTGGTGGCGCACCACGAGGGACTCGACGCGTCCGCCCTGAAGACCACGACCACGGTCGAGTACGGGCTGGTCCGTCCCACCACGATCCGCCTCGACACCACCCGCGCCACCACCCTGCTCCGCACCCGCCTACGCAGCATCACCGAACTCCTCACCCGCTAACCTCACCCCCGCGCGAGCCACCCCCGCCCCGCGCGAGCCTCACCCCCGCGCGGGCAACCCGCGCGGCCCCGCGCCCGTCGATCTTGCGCTTTCTGTCGGGACAAACCCGCGCGAATGACGCCAAAGGGCGACCACAAGTGCAAGATCGCGGGGAGAAGGAAGGTGCACAGGGATTGTGCATAGGAGTTGTGCATAAGTATTGTGGATGTATGGGGAGTGGTGAGGGGGGTCGGCCCAGGCGGGTGCGGATCGATGGGCGGCAGGTTCGGGCGTTGGCGCATCCGCTGCGGACGCGGCTGTTGGGGGCGTTGCGGATCAAGGGGCCGGCGACGGCGACCGGCCTCGCTGAGTTGCTCGACACCAACACCGGGGCGACCAGTTATCACCTGCGGCAGTTGGCCGAGGTGGGGCTGGTGGTCGAGGAGCCCGACCGGGGGACCGGGCGGCAGCGGTGGTGGCGGGCCGCGCACGACGTCACGAACTGGGAGAACACCGACTTCGACGACGACCCGGATGCGCGGGCGGCCGTCGAGTGGATTCAGGCCGAGCAGGTACGCCAGTACGCCGAGCACGCCGAGCGGTGGTTCGCCGTCCGCGACCAGTGGCCGCCGGCCTGGCGCGACGCGTTCGGCATGAGCGACATCTTCATGACCATTCCGGTGACCCGGCTGGCGGAGCTGCGCACGGAGGTGTGGCAGGTGCTGGAGCGCTACCGTGCCGAGGCTGATCCGGCCGAGCCCGATGCCGAGCAGGTGCAGATCTTCCTCGCCGCGCTGCCGTTGCTGATCGGTGGCAACCGGTGAACCCCCTGTCCGTACGCCAGGTCCGGCGGCGTTACCTGGTCCTGCACGGCCTGCGCTGGTTGCCGGTCGGCCTGCTGATCCCGGTGACCATCCTGCTCATGCAGGAACGCGGCCTGACGCTGACCCAGATCGGTCTGGCCATCGCCGCGCAGGGCGTGGTGGTCCTCGCGCTGGAGTTGCCGACCGGCGGGTTCGCCGACGCCCTCGGGCGCAAGCCGGTGCTGGTGGTGGCGAGCCTGGTCGGTCTCGTCTCGACCGGGCTGCTGGTGGTGGCGGACTCCTTCGCCCTGCTGGTCGCCGTCTGGGCGTTGCAGGGTGTGTTCCGCGCCCTGGACAGCGGCCCCCTGGAGTCCTGGTACGTCGACACCACCCTGGCCGCCGACCCCGACGCCCGGTACGAGAACGGGCTCGGCCAGGGCGGCACGGTGCTCGGCCTGGCCATGGCGGCCGGCGCGCTGCTCAGCGGCGCCATGGTGGCCCTCGGACCGATGGGTCCGGTCAGTGCGCTGACCGGACCGGTGATCGCCGCCGTCGGCCTGCAGGTGGTCTACCTGGTGGCGTTGCTGGCTCTGCTGACGGAGCGACGCGCGGTGACCGGGCCGGCCGCGCTGCGCGCCTCGGTGCGGGAGGCCCCACGGATGGTGGGCGAGGCGTTCGGCCTGCTGCGCCGCTCCCGGGTGCTGCTCGCGTTGGTGGCTGTCGAGTTGTTCTGGGGCTTCGGCATGGCCACCTTCGAGGGGCTGTTGCCGATCCGGCTGGCCGAGGTGGTCGCCGACGCCGATCGGGCCGCCACCCTGCTCGGCCCGGCCAATACGGCGGCGTGGCTCGCCTCGGCCGGCGGCGCGGCGTTGACGCCACTGCTCATCCGCTGGCTCGGTGCCGCGCCCGGCGCCGCGGTGCTGCGGATCCTGCAGGGCATCACCGTCGTCGGCATGGCACTGTTCGCCGGTCCGACCGGAGTGCTGATCGCCTTCATCGTTTGCTACGCCGTGCACGGCGCGTCCAACCCGTTGCACATGGGGCTGCTGCATCGGCAGGTCGCCGGCCCGTACCGGACCAGTCTGATCTCGCTGAACTCCATGGTGGCGATGCCGGCGGGCGCCCTCGGTGGGGTGGTGCTCGGCTACATCGGCGACCGGGCCGGAGTGAGTACGGCGATGCTGGTCGGCGCGGTGGTGCTGGCCGTCGCCGCGCCGCTCTACCTACCGGCCTGGCGCGCCGGCCGCCACCCCGCAGCCGATGCGCTGGAGGTCGGCGTGCCGGCGGCCAGAACGTCGGGGGACGGTGAGCCGGCGGCTGGTCAGGCGCAGCGGACCGAGGTGAGCGGAACGACGGCGGTGTAACCGAGCCGGCGGTAGAGCCGGAGCGCGCCGACGTTGGCTGTGTAGACGCCCAGCGCCAGCGCGTCGTGACGGGCCGCCAGCGCGCGGCTCATGCCGGCGGTGAGCGCGGCGCCCAGGCCGCGACCGCGGAAGGCCGGATCCACCGTCAGGCCGGCGAGGAAACCCACGTCGCCCCGGGTCCGGTCGGCCCCGCAGGCGATCAGCCGGTCACCCTCGCGGATGCCGTACCAGTCGACGACCTGCGGATTGTCCGGCCGTGCCGTCGAGGTCGGATACGACTCGTCGATGAGTGCGGTCAACGCCGGGTGATCGGCCTCGGAGAGCCGGACCACCCGCTCCTCGCCCGGCTGCGGTGGCGGCAGCGTGGCCGTCCAGAGGAAGTCCCAGTCCTCGTGGCCCGTCACACTTGGTACGGCGTCGAGGGCTTGCGGTGGCAGTCGGGGCAGGTGCACCCAGCGGCCGGACTCGAAGACACCCTCGGCGGCGAGCGTGCCGAACAGGTCGAGCGCCTCGGCCGGCGGCCCCATGATTCCACCCACCGGTCCCAGGGTGGCAGCGGGTAGCCGCCAGCCCACGGCACCGCCCCGTCGCCAGACCCGAAAGGGCTCCTGCGTCGGCAGCGAGTGTCGGACGAACGGATGCTGGTCCACGGCGCTCAGGATCGCCTCCCGCTCGGCGAGCGCCCCGTCGGCGATGACCATGAGGTGAGCCTAGGCGTGCCGGGATCAGGGCACGAAACGACCCCTCGCGGGCGGTCGCCCACCCCATGTCGGGGCGGGTCGCTGGTCCACCGTGGAGATTGGCGTCGGGACCGATCGGGTACATGCGGGGACGACCCTACTGGCACCCCCACCGGAGGAACGTCATGCTCGCTATCGCCGCCGCCGTGGTCTTCGGCTTCGCGCTTCTGCTCGACCTGCTGGGCAGCAACCTCGGAGCGCCGGACCTGTTCAACTGGAACACTCTCGTACTCATCGGCCTGTTGCTGCTCGCGTTGCACCTGGCCGGCGTGGGCGGGCGCGGTGGCCGCTGGTACCGGGGCCGTCGCCCCGGTCGCGGCTGACCGAGAAGGATCATCCCGGGCTCGGTCGGCGGCGTGATTCTGGCGCCGTCGGTCGAGCCCGGTACTGTTCTCGTGATGGAGTCCGAGACGCTCTTCACCCTGGGTGAACCTGCCGCAGCAGCCAGTGCGGTGGCGGGTCCCAGTGGCGTCGGCGGCTTCACCCCGGTCGGCCCGGACGCCCCGCTGCCGGTGCGGATGCGTCCGGCGACCCTGGACGAACTCGTCGGTCAGGACCACCTGCTCGCCCCCGGCGCGCCACTGCGACAACTCGTCACCGGTGACGCCCCGATGTCGGTCATCCTCTGGGGGCCGCCCGGAAGCGGCAAGACGACCATCGCCCATCTGGTGGCCGCTGCCACCGACCGGCGGTTCGTCGCCATGTCGGCGTTGTCGGCCGGGGTGAAGGACGTCCGAGCGGTGATCGACACCGCGCGGCGGCAGCGCCGGTCGGGGGGACCGCCCACCGTGCTCTTCATCGACGAGGTGCACCGGTTCAGCAAGACCCAGCAGGACTCCCTGCTCGCCGCCGTCGAGGACCGCACCGTCACGCTGCTGGCGGCCACCACGGAGAACCCGTACTTCTCGGTCATCTCGCCGCTGCTGTCCCGGTGCGTGCTGCTCACCCTGCAACCCCTCGACGACGCGGCGGTGCGCGGCCTGCTGCGCCGGGCGATGACCGACGAGCGGGGCCTGGCCGGTGCGCTCACCCTCGACAGCGAGGCCGAGGACCATCTCGTCCGACTGGCGGGCGGGGACGTCCGCAAGGCGTTGACCGCGCTGGAGGCGGCGGCCGGCTCGGCCACCGCGCTGGGCACCGGTCGGATCGACCTGGCCACCGCCGAGCGGGCGGTGGACACCGCGGCTGTGCGCTACGACCGTGCCGGCGATGCGCACTACGACGTGACAAGCGCCTTCATCAAGAGCATGCGGGGTTCGGACGTGGACGCCGCGTTGCACTGGCTGGCCCGGATGCTGGTCGCCGGGGAGGACGCGAGGTTCATCGCCCGACGGCTGGTCATCTTCGCCAGCGAGGACGTCGGCATGGCCGACCCGAGCGCGCTCAGCGTGGCAACCGCCGCCGCGCACGCGGTCGAGTACGTCGGCCTGCCCGAGGTGCAGCTCAACCTCGCCCAGGCGGTGATCCACCTCGCCACCGCACCCAAGTCGAACTCGGCCACCACCGCGATCGGCGCGGCGATCGCCGACGTACGGGCGGGTCGGGGTGGCGCCGTGCCGCGGAGTCTGCGCGACGCCCACTACGCCGGTGCCCGCGGCCTCGGTCACGGCACCGGATACCGCTACCCCCACGACGACCAGCGTGGCGTGGTCCGCCAGCAGTACGTGCCGGACGACCTGGTCGGGACCGACTACTACCAGCCGAGCCAGCACGGCGCGGAACGGTCGGTGGCCACCCGGCTGCCGTTGTTGCGCCGGATCGTCCGTGGACTGGCCGCCCCCACGACGACGCCACCGGTCTCCGGTCGGGCTCCGGCCCGACCCGGTGCCGAGGAACCGCAGTTGACGACCGCGGACGCCGAAGTGACCGATGAGGTCGGCGATCGCGCCGACGGGAAGGGTCAACAGTGAGATCGCCTGGTTCGGAGCGACCGGAGGACGGCCAGGACGAGCGGCGTCCCAAGAACCGCCGTTGGGGCCGCAACAAGTCCGAGGCCGTCGCGGAGGAACCGGAGGGCGGCGAGGACTTCGGCTGGATCGACGATCTGCGCTCGGCCAAGCAGCAGCGCGGTGGACTCGGTCCCGACGGCGCGCCACCCACGCCCGAGGCACCGGCCGCCCGGTCCGGCCCGGCAGTGCCACCCGGTCCAGTGCCACCGGGTCCGGCGGTGCCACCCGGCGCGGTGGTGCCACCCGGCCCGGACCGTTCCGGCCCGCCGGCCGCCGGCCACATCGGTCCGCTTCCGGGCCGCCCCCACCCGGCCCCGGCCGGCTCGTCGGGGCCGGTCCCAGGGCCCACCGCTGACGCGCGTACGCAACCGGATCTCGGACGTCCCACTGCTGCCGACCCGTCGTCCCTGCCACGCCCGGCAACCGCCGAACCGCCCCGCGCCCGCCCGGTGGACGGCCCCTGGCCAGGCGCTCCGCTCACCCGCCCGGCTGGCGGCCCTCATCAGACCGGTGGCCCCACCCCGGCTGGCGGACCCCGTCCGGCCGGTGGCCCCTCCCCGGCTGGCGGCCCTCGCCCGGCTGGGGGGCCCATCCCGGCTGGCGGCCCCGCCGCGCATGGGGGGCCCGCCGCGCATGGGGGGCCCGCCGCGCGTGGGGGACCCGCTGTGCCTGGAGGGCCTGCTGCGGCCGGTGGGCCCCGTCCGGCCGGCAGCCCGCCGCCCTTCGGTGGGCCGGTGACCGGCCCGATCCCCGGTACGCCGGACGGCCCGGTCTCCGGTGCCCCGATCGGCCCGGTGTCGGGCCCGCCCACGTCGCGTCGCACCGTCGGTCGGCCGGCCGGGACTCCTGCCGGCCCCCGTCGTGCCGCACCGGAACACCTGGATCCTGCTGGCGTCCCCGGTCCGGCGGAAGGCAACACCGGGCCACGCCCGTACGCTCAGCCGGGTCGTCGGGCGGTTCCCGAGGCACCTCCCGGCGGCGAACCGGTCGAGCGCGGCCCGGGTCGTCCGCCGGCCGGCCTGACGCCCGTGTCGGGGGCCGGTCCCACCGGCGCACCTGCCGGCGGCCGACGCGCCGGTCGACGGCGCGCCGCCGAGCCCGACGTGGGCCAACCGATGGTGCCGTTGTCCGGCAACGCTCCGTCGATTCCCGAGTCGTCCTCCGCCGGCGACGAGCATCCGCCCCGGGCCCGCCGGGCCGCGTCGCCGGTCCCGCCGCAGACCCCGACGACTCCGTCCCGGGGGCGTCGGGCAGCACCCGAGCCGCCGGTCACCGGTGCTCGGGCGGCCGGCCCGATGGACGTGCCCGCCCCGGTACGCCCAGGGGAGCCGGAACCGCTGGGCCGGCCCGGCCGCCGAGCCGCCGAGGAAGGGCCGGTCGCCCGGTCCGGCCCGGCCGATGACCTGGGGCGGCGGGCGGCGGATCCCGCCGGCCGCACCGACCACGCCCCACGCCCGGCCGACCCGACCGGCGGCACCGGTCGCGCCCCACGCCCGGCGGACCCGGCCAGCGGTGCCGGTCGCGCCCCACGCCCGGCGGACCCGGCCAGCGGTGCCGGTCGCGCCCCACGCCCGGCGGACCCGGCCAGCGGTGCCGGGCACGCCCCACGCCCGGCGGACCCGGCCAGCGGTGCCGGGCACGCCCCACGCCCGGCGGACCCGGCCAGCGGTGCCGGGCACGCCCCACGCCCGGCGGACCCGGCCAGCGGCACCGGACGCGCCCCACGACCGGGCGACCCGGCCAGCCCTGTCGACCGCCCGCCAGCGGACCCGGCTGGCGGCGCCGGCCGCGGTGACCGCCCACAACGGCCGGCGGACTGGCTGCGACAGGCCGGTCGTGCCCATCACACCGATCCGGCGCTGCGCACGATCCGGCCGGGCAACGCCCCGGCCGGTCGGGCCGCCGGTTCGTCCACCGGCGACCTGCCCGCGACGCGTGAGCAGCGCGGTATGGACACTCCCGCCGGGCCGCCACCGGGTCGTCCGGCCCCTGGCGCCGAGGCGGGTCGGCCCGGCACCGGACCACGGCGGCCGGCCGCCGGCGCACCGCGCCACGACGAGCCGCCCACCGGCCGTGGCCGTGCGGTGCCGCCCGGCATGCCACCGGTCGGCAACCAGCCGGGCATGCCTCCGGCGAGCAGTCAGCCACCGTCGGGCGGGCCGTCGACCACCGGCCAGTCAGTACCCGGCTGGCCCGGAACGGCCTCGACGGCCGGGCGGGCGGGCTCGGCGTCGGTGGCCGGGCGCGCCGGGTCAGCGCCGGCGGCGGGGCCTGTCCGGGTGCCGGGGCAACCGGACACCGCAGTGCCCGGACCGGCGCGCCGCGCCGTCGAGCCGGACGACCTGCCACCGGGTGTGGCACGCCCCGGCAAGCTGCCGGAGCCGCCGAGGACGGGACGGTCGGGCGAGTTCGCGTCCGTACCTCCGCCGGGGGCGCGGCGTGGCGACGAACCGCCGGTGCCGCCGAGGGCGGCCCCCACCAGCGGCGGACCGCGCGTCGCGGGCGGTCCCGACGGAGCACCCGCCGGTGGCCCCGGCCGACCCGGTGGCCCGCCACCGGGCCCTCACCGGGGCAACGTTCGCCCCGAGGAACGGCAGGCGGGCCGGGCCGCCCCGCCGCCGCGTAACCCGTCGCGCCCGGAACCGTCCGGCGCCGCACCCGTACCCCCGCCGCCGCGGGTCGGTGAACCGCCGGTGGTGGCCCGGGCCGCCGCGGCGGTCGCGCCGATGGGCCCGGCCGTGCTCCGACCCGGGGCGGAGCCGGAGGTACGGCGACCCGCTGACGCCGAACGCGGGGACGCCGACGGGACGCTCGACGACGGGCCGGACGCCGGTGGCGAACTGCGCCACCAGGGTGGCGGCAACCAACGGCTGCGCGTGATGGTCCTGGCGGTGGTCAGTGTGCTGCTGCTCGGCGTGGTACCTGCCTTCTTCGGTCTGCGGGCGGAGGGCCGCGACCCGGTCTTCGCCTCGTTGGACGACCTGGCGGTACCCACCTGGGCGGCGGTCGACCCGGTCGACGCCGTCAGCGGCAGCCGCTGGTGTCTGCTGGACTGCCGGCTGCGGGAGCGGACCGTGAACTCCGAGCGGTCACCGGAGGAGACCGCCCAGGTGTACGAGTCGGCGCTCAGTCAGGACGGCTGGCAGCCGTGGAAGCCGGCCTACTGCCCCGAACAGGAGGAGAAGGGCAGCTACACCTGCTGGCGGCGGGACGAGTTGACCCTCGATCTCTGGGTCCGGGCACCCACCTGCGTACCGCCTCCGGTGGACGGTGAGCCGGCGGTGGTGCCGTCGCTGGACCCGGAGACCGCCGCCGAGGAGTGCCCTGGATCGTTGGTGACGGTGAAGGTGCGCAACGCGATCGACGACGACCGGACCCGGCCCCAGCCGAGCACCGATCCGTCACTGACCGGTGTGGACCCCTACCCGACCCTGGGCGACGACCCGTTGGGTGACTTGACGCCGTCACCACCGTCCTGAGCCGAATGTCATCACGGACGGTAGGGTCTGGTCTGGCGTCACGCGTGTCACCCTGCCGTTCGTTCGGCAGGGCCAGCGGGCGTCGGCGCGGGCGAGACGGTCGTGCGGATCGGGGATAATGCCGCCCCGAGACATTTCGTTGAGGAGGACAGGCGTGGGCTTTTTGGAGGTCGCGGCGCTGATCGCGGCGATCGCGTTCGCGATGCTGGTGCTGATCCTGACGCTGCCCATCCTGCGGCTGCGGCACACCGTGGACGCCACCACCCGGATGATCAACGAGCTCAACGACCGGACCGGCCCGCTGCTGGGTGATGTCAACACCACGGTGCGCAATGTCAACGTCACCCTGGAGCAGGTGCAGACCTCGCTCGACGGGGTGAACCTGCAACTCGCCAAGGTCGACACAATGACCAGCCACGCGCAGAACATCAGCGCCAACGTCGCCAACCTGGTCACCGTCGTCTCCGCCGCCGCGGCGAACCCGCTGGTCAAGGTGGCCGCGTTCGGCTACGGGGTGCGCAAGGCCGCGTCCGCCCGCCGGCACGCCGAGACCGAGCGCGAGGTCCGCGACACCATCAAGGCCCAGCGGCGCGCCGCCCGGCGCGGCAACCAGTGACCCGTCGGGAGGTACGAGCATGAGGCGTCTGTTCTGGCTGGGTATCGGACTGGCCGTCGGCGTGGTGGTGGTCCGCAAGGCGACCCGTGCCGCGCACGCGTACACTCCGGCCGGCATCGCCGACAACCTGTCGCAATCCGCTGGCGGCCTCGTCGAGGAACTGCGTAGCTTCGTGGCGGACGTGCGCGCCGGGATGGCCGAGCGGGAGCAGGAGATCCACGAGGCGTTCGCGCAGGGTGAGGCGTTCGACGACCAGTTCGCCGAGTTGCGGGAGGACCCGCGGATCGGTGATCGAGAAATCTTTCCGGAGGAACACCAGCGATGAAGACGGCGGAGATCAAGCGGCGGTATCTCGCCCATTTCGAGGCGAATGGCCACGCCGTGGTGCCGTCCGCTCCGCTGCCCGCCATCAGCGACCCGAACCTGCTGTTCGTCAACGCCGGCATGGTGCAGTTCGTCCCGTACTTCCTGGGCCAGCAGTCACCGCCGTTCCCCCGCGCGGTGAGCGTGCAGAAGTGCATCCGCACGCCGGACATCGACGAGGTCGGCAAGACCAGCCGGCACGGCACGTTCTTCCAGATGAACGGCAACTTCTCCTTCGGTGACTACTTCAAGGACGGGGCGATCCCGTTCGCCTGGGACCTGGCCACCAAGTCCGTCGAGGCCGGTGGTTTCGGGCTGGACCCGGAGCGGATCTGGGCGACGGTCTACCTGGACGACGACGAGGCGTACGACATCTGGCTGCGCACCGGCGTGCCGGCGGAGCGGATCGTGCGCCGGGGCAAGAAGGACAACTTCTGGTCGATGGGCATCCCCGGACCGGCGGGCCCCTGCTCGGAGTTGTACTACGACCGGGGCCCCGAGTACGGCCTCGAAGGCGGCCCGGAGGTCGACGAGGACCGCTACCTGGAGTTCTGGAACCTCGTCTTCATGCAGTACGAGATCGCGGACGTCCGGAGCAAGGAGGAGTTCCGGATCGTCGGTGAGCTGCCGAAGAAGAACATCGACACCGGCATGGGCCTGGAGCGGATGGCCTCCATCCTGCAGGGCGTCGACAACCTCTACGAGATCGACGAGGTCCGGCCGATCCTGGAGCGCGCGGCCGAGTTGACCGGCAAGCGGTACGGCGCGCAGTCCGGTCAGGCGGCAAACCAGTCGCACCCCGACGACGTACGGCTGCGGGTGGTCGCCGACCACGTGCGGACCGCGCTGATGCTCATCGGTGACGGGGTGACCCCGTCCAACGAGGGCCGGGGCTACGTGCTGCGGCGGATCATGCGTCGGGCGATCCGGGCGGTGCGGCTGCTCGGCTGGCAGGAGCGGGCGCTGCCCGAGCTGCTGCCGGTGGCCCGGGACTGCATGGCCCCCTCCTACCCGGAGCTGGCCACCGATTTCGACCGGATCTCCGCGTACGCGTACGCCGAGGAGGACGCCTTCCTCGCCACGCTGCGCGCCGGCACCACGATCCTGGACACCGCGATCACCGAGACGAAGTCGGCGGGCAAGCCGGCGCTCTCCGGTGACAAGGCGTTCCAGCTGCACGACACGTACGGCTTCCCGATCGACCTGACCCTGGAGATCGCCGCCGAGCAGGGGCTCGACGTCGACCGGGAGGGCTTCCGTCGGCTGATGGCCGACCAGCGGGCCCGGGCCAAGGCTGACGCGCAGGCGCGCAAGACCGGGCACACCGACCTGTCGGCGTACCGGTCGGTGCTCGACGCCGGGGGCCCGGTGACCTTCACCGGTTACACCGAGACGGCCCGCGAGTCGACGGTACGGGCGGTGCTCGGCACCGACGGCCCGCGTGCGGCGGCGGTCGAGGGTGACATGGTCGAGCTGGTGCTCGACACCACCCCCTTCTACGCCGAGGGTGGTGGGCAGCAGCCCGACCTCGGCATGATCACCGTGGGCGGTGGGCAGGTCGAGGTGCTCGACGTGCAGCAGCCGGTGCCGGGGCTGATCGTGCACCGGGCCCGGGTGATCCGGGGCGAGGTGCGCGCGGGGGAGACCGGCTACGCCGAGATCGACACCAGTCGGCGGCGGGCCATCTCCCGGTCGCACACCGCGACCCACCTGGTGCACCAGACGATGCGCAACTTCCTCGGCGAGTCCGCCACCCAGGCCGGTTCGCTGAACGCTCCGGGTCGGCTCCGGTTCGACTTCAACACCGCGACCGGTGTCGCCCCGAGCGTGCTGCGGGACGTGGAGCAGCAGGTCAACGAGGTGCTCCTGGCCGACCTGGAGGTGCACGCCTTCGTCACCTCGCTGGACGAGGCGCGTCGCATCGGCGCGATGGCGCTGTTCGGCGAGAAGTACGGCGAGCAGGTCCGGGTGGTCGAGGTCGGTGACTACGCCCGCGAGCTGTGCGGCGGCACCCACGTGTCCCGCTCCGGCCAGCTCGGCCTCGTCAAGATCCTCTCGGAGTCGTCCATCGGGTCCGGCGTGCGCCGGGTCGAGGCGCTCGTCGGCATGGACGCGTTCAACTTCCTGGCCCGGGAGCACCTGCTGGTGGCCCGCCTCGCCGAGCTGTACCGGGTCCCCTCCGAACAGGTCGCCGACCGGGTCGAGCAGACCGTCACCCAGCTGCGCGACGCGGAGAAGGAGCTGGAGAAGCTGCGCGCCCAGCTGGTCCTCGGCGGCGCGGCGGCGTTCGCCGCCCAGGCCAAGGACGTCCGCGGGGTCGCCTACGTCGGCATCGAGGCGCCCGAGGGCGCGGCCGGCAACGACGTCCGCACCCTCGCCCAGGAGATCCGGGGCCGGATCGACCCGGCCCGGCCGGGCGTGGTCGCGGTGGCGTCCCGATCGAACGGCAAGGCGTCGCTGGTGGTGTCGGTCAACCCGGCCGCCCGCAGCCGAGGGCTCGCCGCCAACGACCTGGTCAAGGCGGCGTTCTCCGGGCGCGGCGGCGGCAGCCCGGACCTCGCCCAGGGCGGCGGGTTGCCCGAGTCGGAGGTGCCGACCCTGCTGCTGACGGTCGAGAAGGCGATCGCCGAGGCGTGAATCATCGGCACAGCGGGCCAGGGCGGACCACTTCGGTCCGCCCTGGCCTCTTTCACAACAGAGGTGACGGTCGGTGACTGAGCTGTCCCGGGGTGTACGGCTGGGTGTGGACGTCGGTCAGGTCCGCATCGGGGTCTCCCGGTCCGATCCGCACGGGGTGCTCGCCACCCCGCTGGTCACCGTCGCTCGGGAGCAGAATCCCAGGCCGGACGCGGTGCCGAAGGATCTTGTCGAGATCGCCGGGTTGGTCGTCGAACACGAGGCGGTCGAGGTGGTGGTCGGCCTGCCGGTCAACCTGGCCGGTCGACATGGGCCCGCAGCCGAGCACGTCAAGGCGTACGCTCGACAACTGGCCGAGGTGATAGCGCCTGTCCCGGTGACGCTGACCGACGAGAGGATGTCCACGGTCGTGGCGAGCCGTAGGCTGGCCGAACGAGGTGTCCGGGGGAAGAAGCAACGCGCGGTGGTCGACCAGGCCGCCGCGGTGGAGATTCTGCAGAGCTGGCTGGACACGCAGCGGAGGCGGACGTAGATGTTTGACGAGCTGGACCTCGGTCACGATGAGCAGGATCGGGGGGACAAGGGCAAGCACCGCCGAGGTCGTAAGCGGGGCGGTCGCTCCGGCGGGGGCCGGGGCAAGACAGCGCTGGCGCTGCTGCTCGCCCTGGTGCTGCTCGGCGGCATCGGTGGCGGTGCCTTCTACGGCTTCGACCGGGTCCAGAGCTACTTCGTCACCCCCGACTACGACGGCGCGGGCACCGAGGAAGTGACCATCCAGATTCCGCAGGGCGCGTTCCTGGCCGACATGGCCGTGGCGCTCTACGACGCGGGCGTGATCAAGAGCACCAAGGCGTTCATCGAGGCGGCCGAGAAGAACTCCCGTAGCCGCAACATCCAGTCGGGCACCTACAAGCTGCGTAAGCAGATGAGCGGCGAGTTGGCGCTGGCCGCGATGCTCGACCCGGCCAACCGGGTCGTCAACGGGATCACCATTCCTGAGGGGCGTACCGCCAAGAGCATCTTCAAGCTGCTCAGCGACAAGACCGACATCCCGGTCAAGGAGTTCGAGGCCGCCGCGAAGGACCCGGAGAAGCTCGGCGTGCCGGACTGGTGGTTCAAGCGTTCCGACGGCAAGAAGCCCAAGAAGTCCATCGAGGGTTTCCTCTTCCCGGACACCTACGAGATCCCGCCGAACGCCACCGCCGAGATCATCCTCGGACAGATGGTCGACCACTTCCTGAGCGTCACCGGTGAGATGGAGTTCGCCGACCGGGTGCAGAAGGAACGCGGCGGGATCAGCCCGTACGAGGCGTTGATCGTGGCGTCGCTGGCCCAGGCCGAGGCCGGCACCAAGAAGGACCTCGGCAAGGTCGCCCGAGTCGCCTACAACCGGGTGTACAAGGGCAACTTCGACTGCGGCTGCCTGGAGATGGACGTCACGGTCAACTACTACCTGGAGTCGACCGGACAGAAGACCAAGACGTCGGCCGAGATGACGCGGGACGAGTTGCTCGACACCAAGAACCCGTACAGCCGCAAACTGCGTGGCATGATCCCGACCCCGATCAACAATCCGGGCAAGGAAGCCCTCGAAGGTGCGATGGATCCGCCGAACGGGAACTGGCTTTTCTTCGTGGCCATCGACAAGGAGGGCAACTCGGCCTTCGCCGAGACCTACCAGGACCACCTGAAGAATGAGGCCAAGGCCCGCCAGGCCGGCATCATCTGAGTTCCGCTCCGTCGGTGCTCAGGCCAGGTCGATCGTGGTGGTGGTGTCGGCGGCGTCGAGGGTGACGTGGGCGCGGTGCTCACCCGCGCTGACCGTGTAGTCGCCGAGGAAGCCCTCGACGGTGACCCGGCCGTCGGCGTCGGTGCGCATCGGGGTCGGCGGTAGCCACCACTCGCCCTTGATCAGGGCTTCGAGGGCGTCGTACGCCGGCTTGCGGCTGCCGTCGGCACGGACCAGGCCGGCAGGGGCGCCCAGCCACGCACCCCGGTCGGTGAGCCCCCAGTAGTTCACCGACTCGACTGCCGGGTGTGCGAGCAGGGACCGGTAGTGCCGGACGATCTCCTCGGCCTGCCGGGCCTCGCCCTCGGAGGTGCTCGGCCACTGCGGGATCTGGTAGTCGTTCAGGTCCTCGATCTCCGCCGGCATGAGGTGGCCGGAGACCAGCGTGGTCTCGGTCAGGTGCAGCGGCAGGCCGTAGCGGGCGAACCGGTCGAGCATCTCGTTCATGTACTCCTCGCCCCGGTACCCCTGGTGCATGTGGGTCTGCAGGCCGATCGCGTCGATGCCGACGCCGGCTTCGAGGACACCCTCGATCAGGCATTCGTAGGCCGAGCTGAGGTCGAAGTCGTTGAGCACCAGGGTCGCCGCCGGGTTGGCCGCCCGGGCCTCCTCGAACGCCATCCGCACCATGTGGATGCGGCCCCGGGCCCGGGCCAGGTCGGTGATGGCGTTGTCCCCGTTGACGAAGACGGGCATGATGACCGCCTCGTTGATCGCGTCCCAGGTGTCGATCAGGCCGGCGAACCCACCGACCAGGTCGCGGATGCGGGCCCGTTGCAGCGCCTCGACCTCGTCGAGGTCGAGGCCGAGCAGCCACGGCGGCTGCACGGTGTGCCAGACCAGCGGGTGACCCTTGACCGTCACGCCGTGATCGGCCAGCCAGCGCGCGGTCCTCGTCAACCGCTCGGTGTCGGGTGCGCCGCGTCGTGGCTCGTAGCTGCCCCAGTAGAACGGCAGCGTGGCGGTGTTGAAGAGGCCGAGCCACAGGTCACCGAGCCGGTCGAGATCCGAGGAATCCGTACCGCCGAAGGGCTGGGCGCTCTCGGGATCGGGGCCGCCGACCAGGTCGACGAAGTCGAAGCCGATGTTGCCGAAGGCGAAGGCGTGCCGCCGCTGCGCGACCGTGACGACCTGCTCGGCGAGTGCCTGCCGGTCCGGCCCGCGCAGGGTGAGGGTGGTCTTTCCGATGCGGTGTCGCAGGCTGCTGTCGGACATTGTTGGATGTTAGGTGACAGTCGTCCCTACGGTGGAGGAGCGTCGGTGGCGGGCTCGGTGCACAAGGCGGCGGTGGTGGGCAAGCCGATCGCGCATTCCCTCTCCCCGGTGATCCACAATGCCGGCTACGCGGCCGCCGGGCTTGACGGGTGGTCGTACACCCGGATCGAGTGCGCGGCGGCGGAGCTGGCGGATCTGGTCGCGGGCCTGGGCCCGGAGTGGGCCGGGTTGTCGGTGACCATGCCCGGCAAGGAGGCGGCGCTCGCGGTGGCCGCCGAGGTCTCGCCGGTCGCCGCCGCCGTCGGTGCCGCCAACACGTTGGTACGCCGACCCGACGGTTCCTGGTACGCCGACAACACCGACGTCACCGGCATGGTCGAGGTGCTGACCGAGGCGGGGGTGGGCGCCGGTGCCACGGTCACCGTGCTGGGTGCCGGTGGCACCGCCCGGGCGGCGCTGGCGGCGGCGGCCCGGTTGCAGGCGGCCGGCGTCACCGTGATCGCCCGCCGACCGGCGGCGGTCGCCGAACTGACACCGGTGGCGCACACCCTCGGCCTGGCGCTGACCGCCGCGCCCTGGTCCGAGGCGGTGGCATCGGCGAACGCCGACGTGCTGATCTCCACAGTGCCCAAGGGGGCCGCCGACGGGTTGGCCGACACGGTGGCCTGGCGTCCCAGCACCGTCCTCTTCGAGGCCATCTACGATCCCTGGCCCACCCCGCTCGCCGCGTCGGCCGCCGCCGCCGGCTGCCGCATCGTTTCCGGTCTTGACCTGCTGCTGGCCCAGGCGATCGGCCAGTTCGAGCAGTTCACCGGCGTGCCGGCCCCACGTGCGGCGATGTCCTCGGCGTTGACCGCCGCCTACTCCGACCGTCCATGATCTACGAACGAGTGTGGTGATGCTCGATACGAACGAGAGTGATCACGGACCGAAAGGGTCGTTTCTGCGCTGAGTCTTAGGTGAGGATTAAGACCCGCTTAGGTCCCCCTGTCATGCCCATGCTCTGTTGTGTACACCGATACGCTGCACAGCGTTACCGCCGCAGACGCAAGGAGTTTCCGTGACCAGGCGTGGACTACATCGCCTCATCCGGCACCCCGGTCCCCGGCGCAAGGCCGTTGTCCTCGGTGCCCTCGGCATCACGGTCGTGCTCGGACTCACCGCGACCATGGTGCCGCTGCTCGCCGACGACGACGTCTCCATCCCGGTGGTCGCCGACACCACCGCCACGGCCGTGATGCAGGACGGGGACAACAGCGTCAAGTCGACCCTGGCCACCTGCCCGGCGCGGTGCGACGGAAATCCACGTGGTGGCCGGGACGCGGTGCTCGCCTTCATGGTGACCACACTGCCCGCGAACGCGACGAACGTCCGGGCCACCCTGCGGGTGCACGCCTGGCAGGCGTTCAAGGCCACGGTGAGCGCGCACGCGTCGAACCTGGACGCCACCGCGCAGCGCCCGGCACCGGAGCGCCTCGCCTCGGCGCTGGACACGGTCACCGGCGTCGCCAAGGGGTTCAACGAGTGGGACGTCTCCGGGCTGGTCACGGGTAACGGCATCTGGACGGTCTCGTTGGCCCAGGCCGGTCTCGACACCCGCATCTACTGGGCCTCGGCCGAGAACCGCAGCGCGGATCTGCGGCCCAACCTGGTGCTCAGCTACGAGGTCGCCGGTCGTCCGGCGCCGCCGCCCCCGCCGAGCGCCACGTTGCCGCCCCCCGCCGAGCCGACGCGGCCGCCCGTCTCGCCGAGCCCGTCGCCCAGCGCCTCGCCCAGCCTGAGTCCGACGCCCGCGCGGCCGACGCCGACCCCGACCCGACCGCCGGCCGACTCCGGCGCCTGCGGGAAGGTGTCGGACAAGTTGGTGCCGTCCTGCGGCGCCTGGTGGGGGATGTACTCGCCGACCAACCCCCAGACCTGGGACCACGGCCGGGCCGTCACCGACATCGAGGCGCAGGTGGGTCGCAAGTTCGACATCGTGCACCGCTACCACGACTTCTCCAACACCGGCAGCAACGGTGCGTTCCCGGACGCGTACCAGCAGCAGCAGATGCGCGAGGGTCGGCTGATGTTCTTCGCCTGGGAGAGCCGGGTCTTCTCCTCCGGCACCGTGTTGACCTGGAAGGACGTGTACAGCGGCCGGTACGACGAGACGATCGACGCGGTCGCCGGCCGGATCCGGGCGGTGGGGCAGCCGGTCTTCATCGGCTTCGACCACGAACCGGAGGACGAGCCGGCCAAGGGCAGCGACGCCGACTTCGTCCGGGCCTGGCGGTACGTGCACGACCGGTTCGCCGTGGCCGACGTCCGCAACGCGGTCTGGGTGTGGACGATGATGGGCTGGTCCGGTCACTACGACAGGTACGCCGGGCTCTACCCCGGTGACCGGTACGTCGACTGGGTCGCCTGGGATCCGTACAACTTCCACGTCTGCAACGGCAGTACGGTCTGGAAGAGCCCGAGCACCACCGTCGGATCGTTCTACCGGTGGCTGGACGAGAAGGGCATCGGTGCGGGCAAGCCGCGGATGCTTGCCGAGTTCGGTACGAACTTCGACGCGAATGATCCGAACGCCAAGCGGCGTTGGTTCGAGGAATTCCCGGCGGCGTTGAAGGCCCACCCGAAAATCAAGGCGGCGATCTACTTCAATTCGCCGGGCATGACGACCACGACCAAGACCTGCAACATGACGATGAATCACGACGCCGCGGCGCTGGCCGGGTTCACCGCCGCGGGGCGGGACAGCTACCTGCGGCAACCCACCGGAGGGAGCCGCTGACGGCAACCGGACAGCGGTTTGGGACACTCGGTCGCTGCTGAAGCCTCTGGTGTCGCCACTGTCCGCTAACGGATTCACCGACCGCCCAATCGGCGGATGTCGCCCTGCGGGGTGGACGCGAGAGGCTACCGGCAATCCCGTCCACCCTGGAGGCGTAGCGTGCCCATAATCTCCTTCCCGCGGCATCCCACCCGTAGACGTCGGGTACGGGTCGCGGCTGTCGCGTTGGCAACTCTCGCGGCGGTACTGGCCGTGCCCAAGGCGGCCGAGGCGGCCGTGTTGCCCGTACCTGAGACGGGCACCCTCGTGTCGACGAACCCAGTCGACCACACCCCGCACGGCCGCGACGGTGAGGCTCGCACCTTCGCCGAAGTGGGTAACACCGTGTTCGTCGGGGGCAACTTCACCCAGATCCGGCAGACCGCCAGTTCTCCGTGGATCACCCAGCGGTACCTGTTCTCGTACAACCGCACCACCGGTGTCATCAACACCGCCTTCGTGCCGGTGCTCGACGGCGCCGTCAACGCCCTGATCGCCGGGCCGGGTGGCACGCTGATCGTCGGCGGGGCGTTCAAGAACGTCAACGGTGAGTCGCGTCGCAACCTGGTCGCTCTCGACCCGGCCACCGGCGAGACCATCGACAGCTGGGTCGGCCGTTCCGACGGCGGAATGATCCGCGACATGGTCCTGCACGGCAACGACCTCTACCTGGCCGGCGCCTTCAACTGGATCAACGGCACCGCGCACTCCGGGCTCGCCCGGCTCAACGCCTCCACGGGCGCGATCGACCCGACGTTCAACATCAACGCCACGGTCGGTCGGCACGGCACCGGTTCGTACGCCTGGACCATCGACGTCACCCCGGACGGCAGCACCATGGCCGTGGGTGGCAACTTCACGCTCGTCGACGGGCTGTCCCGTAACCAGATCGCGCTCATCGATCTGACCGGTACGCCGAGCGTGATCGACTGGAGCTCGGAGAAGTTCGTCGCGCCGTGCGTGGACCCGGCCACCTTCGTGCACTACGTGCAGGACCTGCGCTTCGGTGGTGACGGCAGCTGGTTCGTCGTCGGCACCAACGGTGGCTCCGGCTGGCCGGCCGCCTACTGCGACGCCCTGATCCGGTTCGAGACCGCCGCGCGTGGTCCCAACCAGCTGGGCACCTGGGTCAACTACACCGGTAACGACACGATCACGTCGGTCGAGGTGGCCGACAACATCATCTACCTCGGTGGGCACTTCCGCTGGTTGAACAACCCGAACGCCAGCGACCGGGCCGGTAACGGCGCGGTCGACCGACTCGGTATCGCCGCGGTCACCCCGGCCACCGGTATGCCGGTCAACTGGAACCCGGGTCGTCGGGGCGGCAGCGCCCTGCCCTCGGGGGCCAGCAACTGGGGCTCGGCCGTGCCGGTGATCTGGCGGGGCAGCGACGGGCTCTACTTCGGGCACAACTCCGACGGCATGGCCAACGAGTACCACGGCCGGCTCGGCATGTTCCCGATCGCCGGTGGTCGGACGATCACTCCGCGCAACCCGTCGGCGGCCAGCTCCGGTCACCTGTACCTGGGTGTGACCGCGGGCGAACTGCAGCGGGTGCCGTTCGACGGCACCACCGTCGGCACGCCGACCACGGTCAGCCAGCCCAACTACACCGGTGCCGGCGCGACCTGGGGTCTGGGTGACCGGATCTACTGGTCGCGGACCGTCCCCGGCAGCACCACCGGCAGCCGGATCGACATCTCGATGTTCAACGGCGGCAATGTCGGGGTGCCGTGGGAGTCGTCCGGTTTCAACGCCTGGTACAACCCGGCGAACATGACCGGCGCCTTCTTCCTCGACGGTCGCCTCTACTACACCCGTACCGGTGCCAACGGGCTCTACTACCGGTACTACGAGGTAGACGGCAACTACCTGGGCGCCACCGAGTTCACCCTGCCGACCACCGGCGTGACCTGGTCCGCGGTCCGGGGGCTGGCCTGGGTCGACGGCAAGATCGTGTACGGTCACACCGATGGCAGTCTGCGCAGCGTGCCGTTCGACCCGACGGCCGCGCCCGCGGTCAACGGTGCGGCGAGTACGGTGCTCACCACGGCCGCGGACGGGCTCTCCTGGTCGATTCCGCGGATGTTCTTCGCGGTGCAGTAGGGGTGTACCCGTTGTAGCAGAAGGTCGGTAACTTGTTCAGGTCGGGCCGGCGGCGGATTCCCGTCGCCGGCCCGAGCGCTGGGCGGAGCTGTCCCGCAGGCCGCTGCACCCGCGATGCTCCTTTTCGACAACGTAGCGACGGTGGCGTTCATGACTGATGCACAGCCCGGCTGGTCCGGCGGTACGGTTGCGGCTCGTACGGTCACGCTGACCGATCTGCTGCGGGTTCCGCTGCACCGGATCCGGCTGGTGGCCGCAGTCGCGGTGCTGGGTCTGGCGGCGGCGATCGGGTACGTCTTCCTGATCCCCGGTGCGGTCAGCGCGAGCGCGGTGGTCGCGGTCCGCCCGGTGGTCACCGACGCCTTCACCCCCAGCGGTGCGGCCGCCGACCGGGCGGTGAACATGAACGTGGAGAGCGGAATCGCCACCGGCACCGACGTGGTGCAGCGGCTCGCCGACTCCGGTGGCCGGGATCCCCGCGACGTGCGCGACGCGCTGGAGGTGGAGGTACCCGCCGGCGGGCAGATTCTGCGTTTCACCTTCACCGCCGACTCGGCCGAGTCGGCGGTGCACAATGCCAATTTGGCCGCCCAGTCCTACCTGGACGTACGCCGGAGCATGTACGAACGGCAGCGGGAAGAGATGCTGCGCTCGTACGACGAGAGCATCGAGGAAGTGGCCGCGCGGCAGGCGGCCCTGCAGAAACGGATGGCCAACGCGCGGGACGGGGCGCGCGATGCGGCCGTCGCCGAACTCGCCGGGGTGAACAACCAGTTGACCCAGCTCAGCTCCGCCCGTACCGAGATCGCGGCGGTCGACGTCAATCCGGGCTGGGTCACCCAGAGTGCGGAGAAGGCCCTGGTCTCCTCCAGCGGGCGCGGCCCGCTCTACGTGGCGGCGGGGCTGCTCGGTGGTCTGCTGTTCGGGGTCGTGCTGGCCTACGCCTGGGAGTCGATGGACCGGCGGATCCGCTCGGTCGACGACGGGCGCGACGCCACCGGCCTGCCGTTGCTGGGCACCGTACGGGGGCAGGGGCTGTTCGGGCGGCGCCGGCCGGTGGACGCGGACATCCGGTACGTGGCGATGGCCATCGCGGAGCGGGTACGCGAACCGGCCCGGATCGCCCTGTTGACCACCCGCGAGGACCAGACCACCCTCACCGCAGGCCTGGCGGTGGCCCTGGCGGCCACCGGCCGGGACGTCTACGTGGCCGACGACAGCGGCCGGTTGGACGAGTTGCGCGCGACGGTGATGACGGATCGCGGTCGGCTGCCCGCCGCGGTCAACCCGGCCCGCCCCACCATCCCCAAGCCGCGCCCGGACGGCTCCGGTTCCATCGACGACGTAACCGAGCAGATCACGCCGGTACGCCGTCCGTCCCCGCATCCCAACCCGGGCCGGCCGGCGGCCGGTGACCCGGAGGCGACCATGATGCTGCCCCGGATGAGCGGCGGCCCGGTGACCGCGAAGAGCCCGGTCACCGAGCAGGCCGACGAGGTGCCGGTGGGCGCCGGTGGGGTCCGTTTCGGCACCTGGCGGCAGCGCGCCGCCCAGGGGCTGGTGTTGTTCAACGCCCCGCCGGCCGAGGCCGACGAGCGGGGCGTGGCCGCCGCCCGGCAGGGCACCGCCGTCGTGGTGGTCGAGCAGGATCGGACGAAGCAGGGCGATCTGCGCCGCCTGGCGGAGCGACTGCGGGCCGCCGGAGTGGCCCCGCTGGGATTCGTCCTGACCCGCACCGGCCGGGGCTGACCATGCCCACCCTCAGCCCGCCGTCGGTCGACGAGCCGGCTGGCCAGCATCCGGGCGCCCGGCTGGTCGCCCCGGTGCTGCCCCGGCTGCCGGTGTGGCCGCTGGTGGTGATGTTCGGGCTGGTGCCGCTCTGGTGGCTGGCCGGCGCGTTCTATCTGGGCTGGTCGTTGCTGGGCGCGGTGCTGCTGGCGTTGCTGCTGGTCCGGGGCCGGGTGCCGCTGCCGCCGGGCACCGGCTTGTGGCTGCTGTTCCTGTCGCTGGTCGTGGTCAGCGCCACCCAACTGTCCTCGGTCGGCTCGTTGCTCGCCTTCGGCCTGCGACTCGGCTTCTACGTGACCGCCCTCGTGGTGGGCGTGTACGTGTACGCGGTGGCGCGCCAGGGCATCGACCTGGCCACCTTGCTGGTGCCGATCTGCCTGTTCTGGTTCGGGCTGGTCGTACTCGGCTGGTTGGGTGTGCTGGCGCCCCGCTTCGAGATGAGCACGCCGATGGAGATGCTCCTGCCGGGCGGCGTCTCCGGCAACGCCTACATCCAGGACCTGGTACGGATCGCGGCCAGCGAGTACAGCCCGCGCGCGCTCAACCCCATCTACCGGCCGTCCGCACCGTTCCCGTACACCAACAACTACGGCAGCGCGTACGCGATGACGCTGCCCTGCGTGGTGGCCTTCGTCATGCTGCGTCGCCACGGCGTGCTGCGCTGGGCGGTGATCGCGTCGTTGCCGCTGTCGTTGGCGCCGGCCTTCTTCACCCTCAACCGGACGATGTTCGTCAGCCTCGGCGCCGGGCTGCTGGTGCTCGGGTTGCGGGCCGCCCGGCGCGGCAACGTCCGGGTCGGTGCCTCCGTGGTCGGTGTGCTGCTCATCGGTGGCCTGGCCGCCATGGTGATCCCGGTCGCCGAGTTGATCGGCAACCGGGTCGAGTCCAGTGACACCAACAGCGACCGGTTCGCCCTCTACGAAGAGGTGCTGCGGCGGGTGGCGGAGTCACCCTGGCTCGGTTACGGCGCGCCGGCCACCGTCGACACGATCAGCGCACCCGTTCCGGTGGGCACCCAGGGCCAGCTGTGGATGGTGCTGTTCTGTCACGGCGTACCGGCGTTGTTGTTCTTCCTGGCCTGGTTCGCGCTCGCGGCGGTGATCTGCGCGCGGGCCCGCTCGGCGGCGGGCCAGTGGCTCGCGGTGGTGCCGGTGGTGTGCATCGTGCAGATCCCGTTCTACGGCCTGGCCAGCCCGAACCTCGCGGTGGCGTTCTTCGCCGTCGCCCTGACCATGTCCCTGGTGGAACGCGAGGCCCGACCGCCCGGCCCGGCCCTGCCCCACCCGTCCGCGGCCCAACCGGAGGTGGCGGCATGAGCCTCCCCGTCCACCCGCCCGCGCCGCAGCCACCCGCCACGGGCGGCCCCGCCGAGCCCGCGCCGGACAGCACCGCGACCGAGACCCGCCGGGGCGCCCGCAGCGGCGCGGCCGGGCTGCTCGGCGCCGCCGTCAACGGGCTGATGGGTTTCGTCCTGGTGGTCGTCATCACCCGCGGCTACGGCACCGAGGGTTCCGGTGTCTTCTTCGCGGCGATCGGTGTGGTGACGGTGGCCGCCGCGCTCTGCGTGCTGGGCGCGGAGACCGGCCTGATCTGGAGCCTGCCCCGACGCCGGCTCGGCCCGCAGGGCGACGCGGCGCGGATGCTGCCGGTGGCGTTGATTCCGCCGCTGTCGGCGGCGCTCGTCATCGCGACCGTCGGGATCCTCGCCGCCGACCCGCTCGCGCGCCGGCTGCTGGACGGCGCGGGCGTCGACGGTGCTGCGCTGCTGCGGGTCAGCTTCGCCGCGGTGCCGGTGGTGGTGGCGATGACCCTGCTGTTCGGCGTGCTGCGCTGCGTCCGGCCGATGCGGATGTACGTCGCGGTGCAGTCGGTTCTGCTGCCCACCGCGCGGCCGCTGCTGGTCGGCGCGGCCGTGCTGCTGGCCGGCGGCGGTCTGCTGGCCGGCATGACCGGCTGGGTGCTGCCGGCCCTGCTGGCCGCTGCGGTGACCCTGCTGCTGGTCGTCAGGCCGCTGGGGATCGGCCGGGGAGCGGGACTGCGCGCCGGGCGCGACGAGTGGGGTTCCTTCTGGCGGTTCTCCCTGCCCCGGGCCGCGTCGGCGGCCATCGACTCGGGTGCGGTCTGGATCGGTGTGCTGCTCACCACCGTGCTCGCCGGTGCGGCCGACGCCGGCATCTTCGGCGCGGTGAGCCGCTACATCCTGGCCGGCCAACTCGCCATGCAGGGGCTGCGGGTGGCGGTGTCGCCGCAGTTGTCCCGGCTGTTCGGGCAGGACCGGCCCGACGCGGCCGCCGCCCTGCACCGGCAGTTGACCACCTGGGCGCTGGTGCTGTCCTGGCCGGTGTACCTGCTGCTGGCCGTCTTCGGCGCGGGGTTCCTCGAACTCTTCGGCTCCGGGTTCGCCGGCGGCGCCACCGCGATGACCGTGCTCGCGCTGGCCATGCTGGTGAACACGGGTGTGGGCAACGTGCAGAGCATGCTGCTGATGAGCGGGCGCAGCGGGCTGCATCTCGCGGCGACCGTGGCCGGCCTCACGGTCACCGTCTCCCTCGGCCTGGTGCTGATCCCCGCCCACGGTGTCACCGGCGCGGCCTGCGCCTGGGCGGCGGGCATCGTCACGGAGAACCTGATCGCGGTGACCTGTGCCCGCATCGTCGTCGGTCAGCCGTTGGCCGACCTGTCGATGCTGCGGGCCGCGCTGCTCACGGTCGGTGGCGTGGGTGCCGCCGCGATCGTCGGAGTGCTGGCCGGTGGCCGGGGGATCGTCGGCCTGGCGGTGGCGCTGGCCGTACTGGCCGTCGGTTGCGTCGGCTTGTTGACGTTGCCTCGGGTGCGGCAGGGCATCCGGGCGACCATGGTGCAGATCCGTGGCGGGGCGCCGAGCGTCTCGCCACGACCCTCGAAGGGCAGGTGACATCGTCGTGGCGTCCATCCGCGACCGGGTGAAGCAGTTGGTGCCGACCCAGGTGACGAGCCGGGTGCGGGAGAGCCTCGTCGACTACGGGGTACGCACCAGCGACCGTCGACCACTCCCGGATTTCCTCATCATCGGCACCAAGCGGGGCGGCACCACATCGCTGTGGAACTACCTCATCCAGCATCCGCTGGTGCCGCGACTCTTCCCGGCCTGGAACACGAAGTCCTCGCACTACTTCGAGGAGAACTGGGGCCGGGGCGAGGCGTGGTACCGGTCGCACTTCCCGACCCAGCGGCATCGGGAGACGCTGGAGAACCGGCACGGTGGGCCGGTGCGGGTGGGTGAGGCCGCGCCGCTGTACATGTTCCACCCGCTGGCCGCGCAGCGGGTCGCCGCGTTGATGCCGCAGGTGAAGCTCATCGTGCTGTTGCGGGATCCGGTGGAGCGGGCGTACTCGCACTGGAAGGAGCGGCGTACCAACGGGGTGGAGCCGTTGGACTTCGCCGCCGCGCTGGCCGCCGAGCCGGAGCGTACGGCGGGGGAGCGGGAGCGGCTGATCGCCGAGCCGGAGTACTTCAGCGAGCCCTACGACTGGTACACCTACCGGGCGCGGGGCCGCTACCTGGAGCACTTGGAGCCGTGGCTGACGCACTTCGACCGCGGGCAGCTGCTCTTCCTGCCCAGCGAGGACCTGTACCGCGACGCGCGGGCCACCTACCGGCGCACCCTGGACTTCCTCGGGCTGCCCGCGCACGACCTGCCCGACTTCAAGGTCTACAACGACCGGCGGTCGGCGCCGCTGGAGCCGGCGTTGCGGGCCGAGTTGACGCAGTACTACCGCCCGTACAACGAGGCGTTGCGGCAGCGGCTGGGGTTGCGCCTCGACTGGCCGGACCAGGCCGCGTGAGCAGGGTCGACGATCTGCGTAGCCGCGAGGACGGGTTGGGGTGGGTCACCCGGGCGGTCTTCGGTGACCAGCGGATCACGTTGGCCGTGGACGCCCCGGTGCCGGCCGGGCACACGGTGGTGGCCCGTTACGCCGTCGTCCCGTCGGTGGACCGGGCCCGGTTCCTGCTGCCGCTGGGCTCGTCACGGGCCACCGCGGCGGCGCTGCTGGCGTACAACGCGTTGCGGCCGGTGAAGGTGCGGGCCGTGCGGGCCGCGCTCGGCGTGGCGGCGCGGGCCGGTGTGGTCGCCCGGGCGCCGTTTCCGGTGCTGAGCGTCGCCGTGCCGACCGCGCTCGATCCCGCCGAGGTGCTGCTCGCCGAGCGGCTCAGCACCGAGTTGGGCGGCGGCCGGGCGTACGCGGCCTGCGGGGTCCGCCCGCCGGATCCGAACCACAAGCCGACCCTGCAACTGTTCGACCACGCGGGGACGCCCCGCGGCTACGCCAAGATCGGTTGGAACGACGCGACCCGGGCGCTGGTCACCGCCGAGGCGGCGGCACTGCGCGAGGTGGCCGAGGTGGCCGGCGTCGCCGGGCATCCGGCCACCCCCCGACTGCTCGCCGAGACCAGCTGGGCCGGGCAGGCCGTGGCGCTTGTCGAACCGCTGCCCATCGGGGTACGCGGAATGCCGGTCGACGCCCCGCCGGAGCTCGCGGCGCTGCTCGCGGTGGCCCGGCGGGGTCGGCCACCGGCGACCCCGCGTCCGCTGGCCGGCTCGTCGTTCCTCGACCGGTTGACCGTACAGGCGCAGCGGGCGGCCGAGACGGACCCGGCCGGGGCGCGGGCGGTGGCGGCGGTGGCCGAACTGGCCCGCCGGCACGGCGACGTGGCCGTCGAGTTCGGCCACTGGCACGGCGACTGGGTGCCGTGGAACCTCGGTCGGCACGCCGGTGAGCTGGTCGCCTGGGACTGGGAGCACAGCGGGCCGGACGTACCGGTCGGCTTCGACCTGGCCCACGACGCGTTCCAGCGGTCCCTGGTGCTGCGGGGTGAACCGGCCGCGACCGCGGCCGAGCAGGTACGGCAGTGGCTGGACCGGTACGGCGACCGGCTGGGCCTGGACCCGGCCCGCCGCCGCCTGGTCGCCGACGCGTACCTGATCGAGATGTGGCTGCGGACCTGGCGGCTGGCCGACGCCGGTGCCGGCTGGAACCCGGCGCTGCATCCGGCGTTGCTGGACGTCATCGAGAAACGACAGTGAGCAATGGTCGGGCCGACCGCTGGGGGTACGGCTCGACCGTGGTGCAGGCACAGCGGACTTGTGGGGAGTCGCGTGGACAACGTAGACAAAGTGGGGCAGCAGTTGCTGCTGGTCGGGTCGAGCGGTGGGCACCTGGCCCAGTTGCTCGCCCTGAAACCCTGGTACGAGACCTGGCAGCGCTGCTGGGTGACCTTCGACACGCCGGAGGCGGTGTCCCTGCTGGCCGGCGAGGACCTGATCCCGGCCTACCATCCGACCACCCGCAACGTGCGCAACCTGTTGCGCAACACGCTGCTGGCGGCCCGGGTGCTGCGCCGGCGGCGGATCGCCGCCGTGGTGACCACCGGGGCCGGGGTGGCGCTGCCGTTCGTCGTGCTGGCCCGGCTACGCCGCATCCCGACGGTCTACATCGAGGTCTACGACCGGATCGACACCCCGACGCTGACCGCCCGGCTGTGTCGCCCGTTCCTGTCGAAGATGCTCGTGCAGTGGGACGAGCAGCGCCGTCAGTACCCGGAGGCAACCGTCGTGGGGACGCTGCTGTGAGCGGCGAGGCGACGCGCACCGACGAGCAGTTCGGCGTAGCCGCCGACCGGGCCGCCGGACACGTTCCGGCGCCCCGCGACGGCAACCGGGTCGGCCGGGCCCAGTTGCTGGTGGCGGTCGGCACCGACAAGCACCCCTTCGACCGGCTGGTCGGCTGGCTGAGGGAGTGGTACGGCGAGGTCGCCGACGAGGTGGTGCTGACCGTGCAGCACGGCCACACCCGGGTCGAGGGTCTGCCCGACGCGGTGCCGTTCCTCGGGCACGCCGAGTTGCAGACCGCGATGGCCGGGGCCGACCTGGTGGTCTGCCACGGTGGCCCGGCCACCATCCTGGAGGCCCGCCGACACGGGCACCTGCCGATCGTCGTGCCCCGGGACCCGAGCCTGGGCGAGCACGTCGACAACCATCAGCAGTTGTTCGCCCGCCGGCTCGGTGCGGCCGGCCTGGTCGCGCTCTGCGAGACCCGGCAGGAGCTGCGCGACGCCCTCACCGCCGGCCTGGCCGACCCGGGACGGTTCACCGTCACCGTGGACGCCGAGGCGGCCGAGGCGCAGCGCACCGCCGTGCGCCGGGTGGGCATGATCGTCGAGGAGTTGGTGGCCGAGGCCGCGCAGCGGCGTCACCGGCCCTGGTGGCGGCCGTGGCGCGGGCCCGGCCCGAATGGAAGGCGCAAGCTATGACCGCGTACCCGAGCGTCACCGCCGTCGTACCCACCCGGGATCGTCCCGAACTGCTCCGGGCGGCCGTACGGGCCATCGTCGGGCAGGACTATCCGGGGCAGGTCGAGACGGTCGTGGTGTACGACCAGTCCGAGCCGGACCTGTCGCTGGCTGCCGAGCTGTCGGCCGCGAACCGGCCGGTGCGGGTGGTGACCAATACCCGCACCGCGGGACTGGCCGGGGCCCGCAACTCCGGCACCATGGCCGCCACCGGTGAGCTGATCGCCTTCTGTGACGACGACGACGAGTGGCTGCCGGGCAAGCTGCGCGCTCAGGTCGACGCCCTGAACGCGGTGCCGGGTGCGGAGTTCGTCAGTTGCGGCATCCGGGTCAGCTACGACGGGCACACCGTCGAGCGGGTGTTGGAACGCGACTCGATCAGCCTGTCCGACCTGCTGCGGGATCGGATGACCGAACTGCACCCGTCGACCTTCCTGATCCGGGCGGCGGCCCTGCGCGACGGGTTCGGGCTGGTCGACGAGGAGATCCCGGGCAGCTACGCCGAGGACTACGAGTTCCTGCTGCGGGCCGCCCGCAGCGCCCCGCTGGTCAACCTGCGCACCCCGTACGTGCTGGTGCGCTGGCACAAGCGGTCGTACTTCGCGCAGCGCTGGGACACCATCTCCGAGGCGTTGCAGTGGCTGCTGGAGCGCTACCCGGAGTTCGCCACCCAGCCGGCGGGACAGGCCCGGGTCACCGGGCAGATCGCCTTCGCCCGGGCCGCCTCCGGGGACCGGCGCGGGGCGATGCGCTGGGCCCGACGCACCATTCGCCGCAATCCGCGTGAGCCTCGGGCGTACCTGGCCCTGGCGGTGGCCGGGCGGGTGGTCCGCGCCGACGCCGTGCTGCGCACCCTGCACAAGCGGGGCCGGGGCATCTGAGGCAGACGTCCGTAGGGCGGGACGGGGCGGGCGGTGCGGTGCGGCGGGCACCGGGCGTGACAGACTCATGGCTGTGTTGCGCTGGTTGACCGCAGGGGAATCGCACGGACCCGCCCTCGTCGCGTTGCTGGAGGGGGTGCCGGCCGGGATCGAGGTGACCACCACCGAGATCGCCGGGGAGTTGGCCCGCCGCCGGCTCGGCTACGGCCGGGGTGCGCGGATGTCCTTCGAGCAGGACGAGATCGAGGTCATCGGTGGCCTGCGGCACGGGGTGACGCTCGGCAGCCCGGTCGCCATCCGGGTCGGCAACTCCGAGTGGCCCAAGTGGCGCACCGTGATGGCCGCCGACCCGGTCGACCCCGACGAGTTGGCCAGTCAGGCCCGTAACGCCCCGCTCACCCGGCCCCGGCCCGGGCACGCCGACCTGGCCGGCATGCAGAAGTACGGCCACACCGACGCCCGGCCGATCCTGGAGCGGGCCAGCGCGCGGGAGACCGCCGCCCGGGTGGCCGTCGGCACGGTGGCCAAGGCGCTGCTGCGGCAGGCCCTCGACGTGGAGATCGTCTCGCACGTGGTGGAGTTGGGCCCGGTCGCCGTCAAGCCGGGGCTGCGGCCCCGCCCGGAGGACGCCGAGCGCATCGACGCCGACCCGCTGCGCTGCCTCGACCCGGAGGCCAGCGCCCGGATGGTCGCCGAGGTCGACGCCGCGAAGAAGGCCGCCGACACCCTGGGTGGTGTGGTCGAGGTGCTGGCGTACGGCGTGCCGCCCGGCCTGGGCAGCCACGTGCAGTGGGACCGCAAGCTCGACGCCCGGCTGGCTACCGCGTTGATGTCGATCCAGGCGATCAAGGGTGTGGAGATCGGCGACGGCTGGCAGCAGGCCCGCTCGCGTGGATCCGAGGCGCACGACGAGATCATCCCCACCGCCACCGGCGTACGCCGGGTCACCGACCGGGCCGGTGGCCTGGAAGGCGGCATCACCACCGGCGAGCCACTGCGGGTGAAGGCCGCGATGAAGCCGATCTCGTCGCTGAACCGGGCCCTCGCGACGGTCGACATCACCACCGGTGAGCCGGCCACCGCGATCAACCAGCGCTCCGACGTCTGCGCGGTGCCCGCCGCCGCCGTCGTCGCCGAGGCGATGGTGGCGCTGGTGCTGGCCGAGGCGGCGGTGGAGAAGTTCGGCGGCGACTCGATCGCCGAGATGCGCCGCAACCTGGCCGGCTACCTCGACGCGCTGGTGATCCGGTGACCGCTTCGACCCGTCCGGTCTGTGTGCTGGTCGGCGCGCCCGGCTCCGGCAAGACCACCGTCGGTGAGGTCCTCGCAGCCGAGCTGGGGGTCCAGTTCCGGGACACCGACGCCGACATCGAGCGGCTGGCCGGCAAGCCGATCCCGGAGATCTTCGTCGACGAGGGGGAGGAGCACTTCCGTACCCTCGAACGGGCGGCGGTGGCCGCGGCGCTGGCCTCCTGCGACGGGGTGCTGGCCCTCGGCGGCGGCGCGGTGCTGGCCGAGGAGAACCGGGCCGCGCTGGTCGGTCACCAGGTGGTGCACCTGTCGGTCGAGTTGACCGACGCGGTGAAGCGGGTCGGCCTCGGTGCCGGCCGTCCGCTGTTGGCGATCAATCCGCGGGCCACCCTCAAACACCTGATGGACCAGCGGCGACCGCTCTACGCCGAGGTGGCGACCGTGACGGTGGTGACCGACGGCCGCACTCCCGAGGAGATCGCCGCCGAGATCATCCCCCTGCTGAAGCGGTAAGCAAGACGCGGCGCGGCTGCGGGCGCCAGCTGGCCAGCAGGGCGAGGGCGAGCAGGATCTCGGCCGCGTCGCCGCCGTAGTACATCACCGCCGCACCGGCACGCAGCGCATCCGACGGGGCCGGCACGTCGATCAGCAGCCCCGCGTACAGGAGTTGGGCCAGGCTGGCGTGCGCGACGACCGCGACGCCGAGCACCACCAGCCGCACCGGCACGGACGCCCGGTGCCGGTATGGTTCCAGGCCGGCGATCGACCAGGTGAACAGCAACCCGCTGAGCAGGAAGTGCAGGTTGACCAGGTCGTGCAGCACCGGGCTGGCGAGGGTGGCCCGGTACAGCGGGGTGAGGTAGAGCAGCCACAGCCCGCCGGCGGTGAGCAGCAGCCCGGTGACCGGGTGGGCGAGCGTGCGCGCCACCGGATGCCGCAGCGCCCGCAGCGCCGCCCGACCGACCCGCCGGTCGACGGTACGCAACAGCAGGGTGCCGGGCGCGCCGAGCACCAGGCCCAGCGGGGCGAGCATGCCGAGCAGCAGGTGCTGCCACATGTGCGCGGCGAACCCGTCGGCCGGCAGCAGCAGAGCGACGGCGAGCAGCGCACACCCGGCGGCGAACGCGGCCGTACGCCAGTGGCTCCAGCCCGGCCGGTCCGGCTCGCGCTGCCGCAACACGGCAGCCAGATAACACCAACCCGCCACCAGGGGTACGAGCACAGCCGGGCCGACGGTCGTGGCGTGCTGCGCGGTGTGCGCCACGCTCATCGGCGTCGGCTCGCCGACGGCGCTTCTCCAGCAGCGCCACGCGAGCCAGGGTCGTCGGCGCAGAGGTCCACGGCGGCGGCGCGGCGTTGCACGAGCAGACCGACGATGATCAGCACGACGCCCAGGGCGAGGAAGCCGAGGTCCCACCAGAGTTGGTGTTCGCCGGGCCGGACGTGGTGGATGGCCAGGATGTGGTGGTCGATGATGCCCTCGACCAGGTTGAACAGCCCCCACCCGAGCAACGCCCAGCCCCACAGCATCGGCGAGCGCCACAGCCGACCCCGGGAGCGGGTCACCCGGGCGTAGAGCATGGCCAGGCCGGTCAGCACCGCCACCCAGGTGACCACGTGGAAGAGCCCGTCCCACAGGGTGTTCATCTGCAGTCCGGCGACGGTGTCCACCGGGTACTCGCGGATGCCGATGTTGTCGGCGCCGGTGTTGCTGAGCAGGTGGTGCCACTGGAGAACCTGGTGCAGCACGATGCCGTCGACGAAACCGCCGAGCCCGACGCCGAGGATTGTGGCCGGCAGCCGGATGTCGGCGCCGTCGATCGTCCGCTCGGTCATGGCGCCCCCTGGATAGCTGGTGATGGTGCCCCTGCCCGGTCCACGAAGCGGTAAACCTCCGTTCCATTGATCGGGCACCGGTGCGCGGATGGGGTCCGGGCGGTCGACGGTGGGCTAGGCTCCCGGCGATGGACAACGTGACCCGGATCCCGGTCGGCGGCGAACGGCCGTACGACGTGCTGGTCGGTCGTGGCCTGCTCGACACGCTGCCCGGCCTGCTGCCCGATGCCACCCGGGTGGCGGTGCTGCACGCTCCGCCGCTGAAGGAGTTGGCCGACGCCATCGGTGACCGGCTCAGCGCCGCCGGCATGACACCGCTGCCGATCGAGGTGCCCGACGCCGAGGCCGGCAAGCACGTCGACGTGGCGGCGGCCTGCTGGGACCGGCTCGGCGAGGCGGGGTTCACCCGTACCGACGCGGTGGTCGGGTTGGGCGGCGGCGCGGTCACCGACCTGGCCGGGTTCGTGGCCGCCTGCTGGCTGCGCGGGGTGCGCTGGGTGCCGGTGGCCACCTCGCTGCTGGGCATGGTCGACGCGGCGGTGGGCGGCAAGACCGGCATCAACACCACGGCCGGCAAGAACCTGGTCGGTGCCTTCCACCCGCCGGTCGGGGTGTTGGCGGACCTCAGCACGCTGGACACCCTGCCGCCGGTCGACCTGGCCGCCGGTCTGGCCGAGGTGGTCAAGTGTGGCTTCATCGCCGACCCGGTCATCCTCGACCTGGTCGAGAGCGACCCGGCGGCGGCCGTCGATCCGACCGGGCCGGTGTCCCGAGAGTTGATCGAGCGGGCGATCCGGGTCAAGGCCGACGTGGTCGGCGGAGACCTGCGTGAGTCAGGCGTACGCGAGGTGCTCAACTACGGGCACACCCTGGCGCACGCCATCGAGAAGGTCGAGGAGTACCGCTGGCGGCACGGTCACGCCGTCTCGGTCGGCCTGGTCTACGCCGCCGAACTGGCCCGCCTCACCGGCCGGTTGGACGCGGCCACCGCCGGCCGGCACCGTGCCGTGCTGACCGCCCTCGACCTGCCGACCCACTACCCGGCCGACGCCTGGTCCGGCCTGCTGGCCGCCATGCGGGTCGACAAGAAGGCCCGGGGCAACCGGCTGCGGTTCGTGGTGCTCGACGGGCTGGCCCGACCGGCGATCCTGGACGGTCCCGACGACGACCTGCTGCGCACCGCGTACAACGCGGTCTGCCGTTGAACTGTCGAGGGTCTGCGGCGTAGATGTCGCGGGTCTGCGGCTGAACTGTCGCGAGTGGAAGGCGAACCAGCATGAAGGTGTACGTGCTCAATGGGCCGAACCTGGGCCGGCTGGGCACCCGCCAGGTCGACGTCTACGGGACGACCAGCTACGCCGACCTGGTCAAGCTCTGCGAGACGACCGGACGGGACCTGGGCCTGGACGTCGTCGTGCGGCAGACGGACGCCGAGCACGAGCTGCTCGGCTGGCTGCACGCCGCCGCGGACGAGGGTGCCGCAGTGGTGCTCAACCCGGCCGCCTGGTCGCATTACTCCATCGCGGTGCGCGACGCCTGCGCCATGCTGCGCGGGCCGCTGGTGGAGGTGCACCTGTCCAACATCCACGCGCGGGAGGAGTTCCGGCACCGCTCGGTGGTCTCGGCGGTGGCGACCGGCGTGATCTGCGGGCTCGGCGTCGACGGCTACCGCCTCGCCCTGCACCACCTCGCCGCCCGCCGCGACCACAACGGCTGACCTCGAAGGCATCACGTTCCGCTTTGCCGCTGCATTGACGCTGCGTGAACCTCGACGTTCCGTCCCCCGTACCCTCGCTTCGCCCTTTGCTCTGCTTCAACCCACGCAACCGTCGCTGAGCAGCACCTTCGTGCTGCGGGCGGCGTCACGTGTTCCGCGCTATCGCGACGGGGTGTAACCGTTGCGTGGGTTGAAGCAGAGCAAAGGGGTGGGGTGGGGGAGGCGGTGGGGTGGGTTGCGTCACTGTCAGTGGCTGTCCGGGGCGGGTCGGAGCGGGCTGACCGTGGACGGCGGCGGTCGGGGCACCGCAGGGTGGCTAGTAGACTTGTAAGGTCTGTCCGCCAAATGACGATCAAGGCAGGAAATGGCCACCACCAACGACCTGAAGAACGGCCTGGTACTCAACCTCGACGGGGAGCTCTGGTCCGTCGTCGAGTTCCAGCACGTCAAGCCCGGTAAGGGTGGTGCGTTCGTGCGTACCACGCTGAAGAACGTGCTCTCCGGCAAGGTCGTCGACAAGACCTTCAACGCGGGCACCAAGGTCGAGACCGCGACCGTTGACAAGCGCACCATGCAGTACCTCTACGCCGACGGCGAGGACTACGTCTTCATGGACATGGAGACGTTCGACCAGATCACCGTGCCCGGCGGCACGGTCGGCGAGGCGGCGAACTACCTGCTGCCCGAGGCCGAGGCGATCGTGGCCACGCACGAGGGTGTGCCGCTCTACGTCGAGCTGCCGACCTCGGTCGTGCTGGAGATCACCTACACCGAGCCGGGCCTGCAGGGCGACCGGTCCACCGGTGGCAACAAGCCGGCGACGGTGGAGACCGGCGCGACTGTGCAGGTGCCGCTCTTCATCACCACCGGCGAGAAAATCAAGGTCGACACCCGCGACGGCCGTTACCTCGGCCGCGCCTGATGGCCGAGGGTCCGAAGCAGCAGATGCCCGCGCGCCGCAAGGCGCGCAAGCGGGCGCTGGACGTGCTCTTCGAGGCCGACCTGCGTGATCGTCCGCCGGTCGAGGTGTTGGCCGGCTACATCGAGCGGATCGAGAAGCCGCGCCCCGACCACCTCGGGTACGCGGTCGGCCTGGTCGAGGGCGTGGCCGGTCATCTCGACCGGATCGACGAGCTGATCGCCAGCTACGCCGAGGGTTGGACGCTGGACCGGATGCCGGTGGTCGACCGTAACCTCGCCCGGATCGCGGTCTACGAACTGCTCTACGTCGACGAGATCGACGACGCGGTGGCGATCAGTGAGGCCGTCGAACTGGCTCGGCAGATGTCGACCGACGACTCGCCTCGTTTCCTCAACGGTCTGCTCGGCCGCATCGCCGAGTACGCCACCCGCTGATCGGCTCCGACGCGGGACACCGCCTGCGGTCGTAGCCGTCGGGGAGTGCGACGAACGGAAAGGCCCGCGCCGGACGGCGCGGGCCTTTCGTTGCTGGGAATTCAGGAAGCGAAGAACGCCCGGGGGTCGGCGACCAGCACGCCGTGCTCGGTCAGCCGCTCGATCAGACCGGAGGGCGAGGCGTCGTAGACGATCGCGAGGGCCCGCAGGTCGTCGGCGCGGATCGACAGGACCCGGCCGTTGTAGTCACCGCGCTGCTGCTGAATGGCGCGGGCGTACCGGGCGACGTAGGCGAGGTCCTCGCTGGCCTCGTCGTAGAGCCGCTCCAGGTCCAGGACGATCTTGCTGGTGGGCTCGTGCCGCACCCCGCTGCCGTCGGGCAGCAGCTCCGAGACCGGTACGCGGTAGAACTCGGCCAACTCGGCCAGGCGGGACACCGTGACGGCCCGGTCACCGCGCTCGTACGAGCCGACCACAACCGCCTTCCAACGCCCGTTCGACTTCTCCTCCACGCCCTGCAGGGACAGACCCTGCTGCTGGCGAATGGAGCGCAGACGGGCGCCCAGAGACTTGGCGTATTCAGAGGGCATTCGGACACTCCCAGTGCTGCTCGGGGTTCTCCCAGCGATCGCTACGGAGCGTGACGGTACGGGGATTCGTAAACGTGGTCAAGTGGTGGTGATACCTCAGTTGGACACCCAGGTCGACTTGTCCCGTTCTGCCCGCTGAACCGATACGTCGACCGGTCCCTCCCCGACGTGGTCTGAGCCACTCGTGCCCGACCGTGGTTACGGCAACGACCACTGGTAACGTGGCCCAAGCCCGCCCGCCAGCCGTACCCGGCTGACCTGGGGGGATCCGACATCCTTTAACGACCCGTCCCGTGAGGCGGGGAAGGAGGTCCGCCGTGGCCTGCCCACCGGCTGCCCATCCGTCGCCACCGCGACAACCCTCGGTGAAGGTGATTCTGACCAGTGCCGAGGTGCAACGTGTCGTCGACCGGATCGCCCACCAGATCCTGGAGAAGACCCAGGGCGCGGCCGACACCGTATTGCTCGGAGTGCCGACCCGGGGCGCCCCGCTGGCGCGACGGCTCGCCGAGCGGATCAACGCCTTCGAGGGCACTGCGGTGCCGGTCGGTGTGCTCGACATCACCCTCTACCGCGACGACCTGCGTCGCAACGCCACCCGGGCGGTCGGCCCGACTCAGGTGCCACCCGGCGGGATCGACGGCATGCGGGTGATCCTCGTCGACGACGTGCTCTTCTCCGGCCGTACGGTGCGCGCCGCCCTCGACGCGCTGAGCGACCTCGGGCGTCCGTCGTCCGTGCAGTTGGCGGTGCTGGTCGACCGGGGCCACCGGCAGTTGCCGATCCGCGCCGACTACGTCGGCAAGAACATCCCGACCGCCCTCGCCGAGAGCGTGAAGGTGACGCTGGCCGAGACCGACGGCGTCGACGAGGTACGGCTCTACGGGGAGGGCGCCCTCTCATGATCAGGCACCTGCTCTCCGGCGCCGATCTCGACGCCGACACCGCCATCCAGATCCTGGACACCGCGGCCGAGATGGCCGCCGTCTCCGGCCGTGAGGTCAAGAAGCTGCCCGCGCTGCGCGGCCGTACGGTGGTCAACCTCTTCTACGAGGACTCCACCCGGACCCGGATCTCCTTCGAGGCGGCGGCGAAGCGGCTCAGCGCCGACGTGATCAACTTCTCGGCCAAGGGGTCCAGCGTCGCCAAGGGCGAGAGCCTCAAGGACACCGCGCTGACCCTCCAGGCGATGGGCGCCGACGCGGTGGTCGTCCGGCACCCGGCCTCCGGCGCCCCGCACCGGCTCGCCGACTGGGTCGACGGTTCGGTGGTCAACGCCGGCGACGGCACCCACGAGCATCCCACCCAGGCGCTGCTGGACGCGTACACGATGCGCTCCCGGATGGGCCGGCTGGCCGGCCTGTCGGTTGCGGTCGTCGGGGACGTGCTGCACTCGCGGGTGGCCCGGTCGAACGTGCTGCTGCTGTCCACCCTCGGCGCGAAGGTCACCCTGGTCGGGCCGCCCACCCTCATCCCGGTCGACATCGCCGCCGCCCTGGCTCCCGGCACCGCCGTCTGCTACGACCTCGACGCGGTGCTGCCGTCGACGGACGTGGTGATGATGCTGCGGGTGCAACGGGAGCGGATGGGCGACTCCTACTTCCCGTCCGCCCGCGAGTACGCCCGCCGCTACGGTCTCGACGGCGCCCGCATGCGCCGGTTGCCGGAGCACGCGATCGTCATGCACCCCGGTCCGATGAACCGGGGCATGGAGATCACCCCGGAGGTCGCCGACTCGCCCCGCTCCACCATCGTCGAACAGGTCACCAACGGAGTCTCCGTGCGGATGGCCGTCCTCTACCTGCTGCTCGGGGGAAACAACCGGTGAACTCGTACCTGATCAGAAACGTCAGCGTGCTCGGCGCGGCACCGACCGACCTGCTGCTGCGCGACGGCGTGGTCGCCGAGACCGGCCGAGGGCTGTCCGCGCCGGACGCCGTCGTGGTCGACGCCGACGGGCTGGTGGCCCTGCCCGGCCTGGTCGACCTGCACACCCACCTGCGCGAGCCGGGCCGGGAGGACGCCGAGACCGTCGAAACGGGTTCCCGGGCGGCGGCGCTGGGCGGCTACACCGCGGTCTGCGCGATGGCGAACACCTCGCCGGTGGCCGACACCGCCGGGGTGGTCGAGCAGGTCTGGCGGCTCGGTCGGGAGGCCGGGCTGGTCGACGTACAGCCGATCGGCGCGGTCACCGTCGGGCTGGCCGGCGAGCGCCTCGCCGAGCTGGGCGCGATGGCCGACTCCGCCGCCCGGGTGCGGATCTTCTCCGACGACGGGCACTGCGTCGCCGACCCGAGGCTGATGCGCCGCGCCCTGGAGTACGTCAAGGCGTTCGACGGCATCATCGCCCAGCACGCCGAGGAGCCCCGGCTCACCGAGGGCGCGCAGATGCACGAGGGTGAGGTCTCCACCCGGCTGGGCCTGACCGGCTGGCCGGCGGTGGCCGAGGAGGCGATCATCGCCCGGGACGTGCTGCTGGCCGAGCACGTCGGCAGCCGACTGCACGTCTGCCACGTCTCCACCGCGGGCAGCGTCGAGGTGCTGCGCCAGGCCAAGGCGCGCGGCGTACGGGTCACCGCCGAGGTGACCCCGCACCACCTGCTACTCACCGACTCGGTCGTCGGCGGCAGCAACGAACTCGCCAGCCCCGCCATCGCGGACACCTGGCGCCCGGCCGGGGCGTACGACCCGGTGTACAAGGTCAACCCGCCGCTGCGTACCGCCGCCGACGTCGCCGCCCTGCGGGCCGCGCTGGTCGACGGCGTGATCGACATCATCGCCACCGACCATGCCCCGCACGCCGTGGAGGACAAGGAGTGCGAGTGGGCGTACGCCCGGCCCGGCATGCTCGGGTTGGAGACGGCGCTGTCGATCGCGCTCGACGTGCTCGGCCCCGAATGGGACATGATCGCCGAACGGATGTCGCGCACCCCGGCCCGCATCGCCGGACTGACCGAGCACGGCCGTGATCCCGCCCCCGGAGTCCCGGCCAACCTGACCCTGGTCGACCCGGCGTCCCGCCGGCTGATCGACCCGGCTGAGTCGGCAAGTCGCAGCCGCAACACCCCGTACGCCCGGATGACGCTGCCGGGTCGCATCGTGGCGACCTTCCTGCGTGGCGAGGCGACGGTCCTGGACGGAAAGGCAGTCAAGTGAGTCGTAGGCGTCCAGCGATTCTCGTCCTGGAGGACGGGCGCACGTTTCATGGTGAGGCGTACGGCAGTGTCGGGGAGACCTTCGGTGAGGCGGTCTTCAACACCGGGATGACCGGTTACCAGGAGACGCTGACCGACCCGTCGTACCACCGGCAGGTGGTGGTGCAGACCGTTCCGCACGTCGGCAACACCGGTGTCAACGCCGAGGACGACGAGTCCCGGCGGATCTGGGTGGCCGGTTACGTGGTGCGTGACCCGGCCCGGATCAGCTCGAACTGGCGCGCCACCGGCGGGCTGGAGGACCGGCTGGCCACCGAGGGCATCGTCGGCATCAGCGGGGTGGACACCCGGGCGTTGACCCGGCACCTGCGCGAGCGTGGCGCGATGCGGGTCGGCATCTCCAGCATCGACGACGACCCGCGCGCCCTGCTGGCCCGGGTCCGCCAGTCGCCGCAGATGGTGGGCGCGGACCTGTCCGCCGAGGTGACCACCACCGCGCCGTACGTGGTGGCCGCCGAGGGCGAGCACCGGTTCACGGTGGCCGCGTTGGATCTGGGCATCAAGCGCAACGTGCCGCGTCGGCTCGCCGCCCGGGGTGTGACCACCCACGTGCTGCCGGTCACCGCGACCATCGACGATCTGCTGGCCACCGGCGCGGACGCGATCTTCTTCTCGCCCGGTCCGGGTGACCCGGCCACCGCCGACGGCCCGGTGAAGCTGGCCCGTGAGGTGCTGCGCCGCAAGGTGCCGCTGTTCGGCATCTGCTTCGGCAGTCAGATCCTCGGTCGGGCGCTCGGCTTCGGCACCTACAAGCTCGACTACGGCCACCGGGGCATCAACCAGCCGGTGCTGGACCGGATGACCGGCAAGGTCGAGGTGACCAGCCACAACCACGGCTTCGCCGTGCAGGTGCCGGGCGTCACGCCCGGCGCGGCGGTGCCCGACGACGTCATCGAGACCGAGTTCGGCGGCGTGCAGGTGAGCCACGTCTGCCTCAACGACAACGTGGTCGAGGGGCTGCGGGCCCTGGACGTGCCCGCGTTCACCGTCCAGTACCACCCGGAGGCGGCGTCCGGCCCGCACGACGCGGACTACCTCTTCGACCGTTTCGCCGAACTGATCGAGGGTCGGACCCACAACGAGGGACACAGCAATGCCTAAGCGGAGCGATCTCAAGCACATTCTGGTGATCGGCTCCGGGCCGATCGTCATCGGGCAGGCCTGCGAGTTCGACTACTCCGGCACCCAGGCGTGCCGGGTGCTGCGCAGCGAGGGGATCCGGGTCAGCCTGGTCAACTCGAACCCGGCCACGATCATGACCGACCCGGAGTTCGCCGACGCCACGTACGTCGAGCCGATCACCCCGGAGTTCGTCGAGCTGGTCATCGCCAAGGAGCGGCCGGACGCGGTGCTGCCGACCCTCGGCGGGCAGACCGCGCTGAACACCGCGGTCGCGCTGCACGAGGCCGGGGTGCTGGAGAAGTACGGCGTCGAGCTGATCGGCGCCAACATCGACGCGATCCGCCGCGGCGAGGACCGGCAGCTGTTCAAGGAGATCGTGGCCAAGGCGGGCGTACGGCTCGAGGTGGCCGACCCGGAGAGCCTGGTGCCCCGCTCGCGGGTCTGCCACTCGATGGACGAGGTCCGCGAGACCGTTGCCGACCTCGGCCTGCCGGTGGTGATCCGGCCGTCGTTCACCATGGGCGGTCTCGGTTCCGGCATGGCGCACAACGACGAGGACCTGGAGCGCATTGCCGGCGCGGGGCTGGCCGCCAGCCCGGTGCACGAGGTGCTGATCGAGGAGAGCGTGCTCGGCTGGAAGGAGTACGAGCTCGAACTCATGCGGGACCGGCACGACAACGTGGTGGTGGTCTGCTCGATCGAGAACATCGACCCGATGGGTGTGCACACCGGCGACAGCGTGACCGTGGCACCGGCCATGACGCTCACCGACCGCGAGTTCCAGCAGCTGCGTGACCTGGGCATCGCGGTGCTGCGCGAGGTCGGGGTGGACACCGGCGGCTGCAACATCCAGTTCGCGATCAACCCGGCCGACGGGCGGATCGTGGTCATCGAGATGAACCCGCGGGTGTCCCGCTCGTCGGCGCTGGCCTCCAAGGCGACCGGCTTCCCGATCGCCAAGATCGCCGCGAAGCTGGCCATCGGCTACACCCTCGACGAGATCCCCAACGACATCACCCGTAAGACGCCGGCCGCGTTCGAGCCGACGCTGGACTACGTGGTGGTGAAGATCCCCCGGTTCGCGTTCGAGAAGTTCCCCGGCGCCGACCCGGAGCTGACCACCACGATGAAGTCCGTCGGTGAGGCGATGAGCCTCGGGCGCAACTTCACCGAGGCGTTGAACAAGGCGATGCGGTCGATGGAGACCAAGGCCGCAGGCTTCTGGACGGTGCCCGACCCGGTCGGCGCGACCAAGGAGAACACCCTCGCCGCCCTGGCCACCCCGCACGACGGCCGGCTCTACACGGTGGAGCGGGCGCTGCGCCTGGGTGCCTCGATCGCCGAGGTCACCGCGGCCTCGGGTGGCATCGACCCGTGGTTCGTGGACCAGATCGCCGCGCTGGTGGAGCTGCGCAACGAGATCGTGGCCGCGCCGGTGCTCGACGGTGACCTGCTGTACCAGGCCAAGCGGGCCGGCCTGTCCGACCGTCAGCTGGCCGCGCTGCGGCCCGAACTGGCCGCCGAGGACGGCGTGCGGACCCTGCGGCACCGGCTCGGGATCCGGCCGGTCTACAAGACGGTGGACACCTGCGCCGCCGAGTTCGAGGCGACCACCCCGTACCACTACTCGTCGTACGACGCGGAGACCGAGGTGATCGGGTCGCCGCGACCGAAGGTGCTGATCCTCGGTTCCGGACCGAACCGGATCGGGCAGGGCATCGAGTTCGACTACTCCTGCGTGCACGCGGTCCAGGCGCTGCGCGGTGCGCAGTCGGGCGTCGGCGGCACCGGGTTCGAGACCGTGATGATCAACTGCAACCCGGAGACCGTCTCCACCGACTACGACACCGCCGACCGGCTCTACTTCGAGCCGTTGACCTTCGAGGACGTGCTGGAGGTCTGGCACGCCGAGGACTCCTCCGGTCGGGAGGCCGGCGGGCCCGGCGTGGTGGGCGTGATCGTGCAGCTGGGCGGGCAGACCCCGCTCGGGTTGGCGCAGCGGCTCAAGGACGCCGGCGTGCCGGTGGTCGGCACCTCCCCGGAGTCGATCCACCTGGCCGAGGAGCGGGGCGCGTTCGGGTCGCTGCTGGCCCGGGCCGGTCTGCGGGCGCCGGAGCACGGCACCGCCACCTCGTACGAGGAGGCGAAGGAGATCGCCGACGAGATCGGCTACCCGGTGCTGGTCCGCCCGTCGTACGTGCTGGGCGGCCGGGGCATGGAGATCGTCTACGACGATGCCACGCTGCGTGACTACATCGGGCGGGCCACCGACATCTCGCCGGATCACCCGGTGCTGGTGGACCGGTTCCTCGACGACGCCATCGAGATCGACGTGGACGCGCTCTGCGACGCCGACGGGGAGGTGTATCTCGGCGGTGTGATGGAGCACATCGAGGAGGCGGGCATCCACTCCGGCGACTCCTCCTGCGCCCTGCCGCCGATCACCCTGGCCGGTTCGCACGTGGCGCAGGTCCGCCGGTACACCGAGGCGATCGCCCGGGGCATCGGCGTACGCGGCCTGCTCAACGTGCAGTACGCGCTGAAGGACGACACCCTGTACGTGCTGGAGGCCAACCCGCGCGCCTCGCGTACGGTGCCGTTCGTCTCCAAGGCGACGGCGGTGCCGCTGGCCAAGGCGGCGGCCCGGATCGCCCTCGGGGCGACCATCGCCGAGCTTCGGGCCGAGGGCATGCTGCCCGCGACCGGGGACGGTGGCACCCTGCCGCCGGACGCCCCGATCGCGGTCAAGGAGGCGGTCCTGCCGTTCAAGCGTTTCCGGACGCCGGCCGGCAAGGGGGTGGATTCGCTGCTCGGCCCGGAGATGAAGTCGACGGGTGAGGTGATGGGCATCGACACCGCCTTCGGGCACGCCTTCGCCAAGTCCCAGTCGGCCGCGTACGGGTCACTGCCCGTCCGGGGCAAGATCTTCGTCTCGGTGGCGAACCGGGACAAGCGCGGCATGATCTTCCCGGTGAAGCGGCTGGCGGATCTGGGCTTCGAGATCGTGGCGACGGCCGGTACCGCCGAGGTGCTGCGCCGGCACGGAATCGCCTGCGAGGTTGCCCGCAAGCACTACGAGGCCGGTGCCGACGACGACGCGGTGTCGCTGATCCGCAGCAACCAGATCGCCCTGGTGATCAACACCCCGCAGGGGTCCGGTGCCAGCGCCCGCTCCGACGGCTACGAGATCCGCAGCGCCGCGGTCACGGCGGACATCCCCTGCGTCACCACCGTGCCCGGTGTCGCCGCCGCCGTGATGGGCATCGAGGCCCTCATCCGCGGCGACATGCAGGTCCGCCCCCTCCAGGCCCTCCACGCCACCCTCCGGACCCCGCAGTGATCCCCACCCCGTCCGCGTTGATCATGAGGTTAACGGTAGTGGAGGAGATCCACATCGCCGTCAACCTCATGATCAACTGGGTGGCGCCGGGAGGTGAAGCGTGATGTTTGAGAAGACGGTGCGGCGGGGGTTGTTCCGGGTCGGTGGGGGGGATGCTGAGGCGGCGCATGAGTGGACGTTGCGGCGGTTGAGTGCGCTGTCGCGGACGCCGGGGGCGTTGGCGGTGCTGCGTGCCCGGTACGCGGTGGCCGCGCCCCGGACGGTGTTCGGGGTGCGGTTTCCGAATCCGGTGGGACTGGCCGCCGGGATGGACAAGGACGGGGTGGCGCTGCCGGCGTGGCCGGCGTTGGGCTTCGGGTTCGTCGAGGTCGGCACGGTGACGGCGTACCCGCAGCCGGGCAACCCCCGGCCCCGGCTGTTCCGGCTGCCGGACAGCGAGGCAGTGATCAACCGGATGGGCTTCAACAACGCGGGAGCCGAGGCCCTGGCGGCCCGGCTGGCGGCGTTGCCGCGCCCGTTGGGCGTACCGCTGGGGATCTCGCTCGGCAAGTCCAAGGTGACACCGCTGGACGAGGCGGTGGCCGACTACCAGGCGTCGTACCGCGCGTTGCGCGGGCACGGCGACTACTTCGCGGTCAACGTCTCCTCGCCGAACACCCCCGGCCTGCGTGCCCTGCAGGACCGGGACCACCTGGACGCGCTGCTCGCCGCCCTGGTGGGGGAGAAGCCGGTGCTGGTGAAGATCGCCCCGGACCTGACCGAACCCGCCATCGCCGAACTGCTGGAGGTGTGCCTGGCCCGGGGTGCCGCAGGGGTGATCGCCACGAACACCACCCTGGGACGCGACGGCCTCGCGCCGAGCGACCGGCACCGCGCCGACGAGGCCGGCGGCCTGTCCGGTCGACCGCTGACCGACCGGGCCCGACAGGTGGTCGACTTCGTGCACCGGGAGACCGGTGGACGGCTGCCGATCATCGGGGTGGGTGGCATCGTGCACCCCGACGACGCCGCCCGGATGTTCGACGCCGGCGCCAGCCTGGTGCAGCTCTACACCGGGTTCATCTACCGAGGCCCGGCCCTGCCCCGCGCCGTCGCCCGGGCGGCGGCGACCGCACCGCGGGCGGCCACCACCACACCATGACCGATCACGGTGGGGCGGGCTGCGCCGGACCCGACGGCGGGCCGCGACCGGCCCGACCCACCTGTTCCTGGCCCCTTTGCTCTGCTTCAACCCACGCACCGGTTTTCGACCGGAACCGGTGCGTGCGGTGAAGCAGAGCAAAGGGGCCGAGGTGTACGAGCGACGGGCACCGGGCGCGGGCCGTTCGCGGCACCGACGACCGGGTGCCGGAGGGGAGACCTGGTGACTCCGGAGGAACTGCTCGCCGCCGACGCCGCGCACGTCTGGCATCCGTACGCGACCCTGCCGCCGGCTGTGCCGCCGTATCTGGTGGAGGCGGCCGAGGGGGTGCGGCTGCGGCTGGCCGACGGGCGTGAGCTGGTCGACGGGATGTCGTCGTGGTGGGCGGCGATCCACGGCTACCGGCATCCCGTGCTGGACGCGGCGGTGAAAGACCAACTGGGCCGGATGAGCCACGTCATGTTCGGCGGGTTGACCCACGCCCCGGCCGTCGAGTTGGCCCGCACGCTCGTCGAGTTGGCCCCCGACGGGATGGAGCACGTGTTCCTGGCCGACTCGGGCTCGGTCAGCGTCGAGGTCGCGATCAAGATGTGCCTGCAGTACCAGCGGGCCACCGGCCGGCCGCAGCGGCGGCGGCTGGGTACCTGGCGCGGTGGCTACCACGGGGACACGTTCCACCCGATGAGCATCTGCGACCCCGAGGGCGGCATGCACCATCTCTGGGGCGACGTGCTGCCCCGGCAGGTCTTCGCGCCGGTGCCGCCGGGCGGCTTCGACACACCCCCCGATCCGGCGTACGAGGCGGCGCTCGTCGACGCGGTGCAGCGGCACGCCGACGAGTTGGCCGCGGTGATCGTCGAGCCGGTGGTGCAGGGCGCCGGTGGCATGCGGTTCCACCACCCCCACTACCTGAGGGTGCTGCGCGAGGTGACCCGGGCGCACGGGGTGCTGCTGATCTTCGACGAGATCGCCACCGGGTTCGGGCGTACCGGGACGATGTTCGCCGCCGAGCACGCGGGGGTCGTTCCGGACGTGATGTGTGTGGGCAAGGCCCTCACCGGCGGCTACCTGACCCTCGCCGCCGCGCTGTGCACCGCCGAGGTGGCGGCGGGCATCCGTACGGGTGGGGTGCTGGCACACGGCCCGACGTTCATGGGCAACCCGCTCGCCTGTGCGGTCGCCAACGCCTCGCTGGGGCTGCTGCGGGCGGGCGACTGGGCCGGGCAGGTGGCGAGGCTCCAGGGTCATCTGCGGGCCGGCCTGGAGCCGTTGCGCGGCCTGCCGGGCGTGGCCGATGTCCGGGTCCTCGGCGGCATCGGCGTGGTGCAACTGGACCACGAGGTCGACATGGCGGCCGCCACCGCCGCAGCGGTGGGCCAGGGGGTGTGGCTGCGCCCGTTCCGGGATCTGATCTACACGATGCCGCCGTACGTCACCGACGACGCCGACCTGGCCCGGATCGCGGCGGCTATCGGCGCGGCCGCCCGGGTTGCCTGAGTAACCGGTGGCCCGCAGGAGCTGAGTTTGAGTAGTCGGACAGGGCAGATTGAGCACTGAGAGGAAGGCACGGATGGAGAGCTTTGGGGCCCGGCTGCATCGGGCTGTTCGCGAGCGCGGCCCGCTCTGCGTCGGCATCGATCCGCACCCGGCACTGCTGGCCCGGTGGGGTCTGGCCGACGACGTGGACGGGCTCCGCCGCTTCGCCGGGGCGGTCGTCGACGCCCTCGGTGACCGGGTTGCGGTGGTCAAGCCGCAGTCGGCGTTCTTCGAGCGATTCGGGTCCCACGGGGTGGCGGTGCTTGAGTCAACTATCCGACAGTTGCGTGAGCGCGGCGCGCTCGTTCTGCTCGACGTCAAGCGTGGCGACATCGGCTCGACGGTCCAGGCGTACGCGTCGGCGTACCTCGACCCATCCAGCCCCATGCATGTCGACGCGATCACGGCAAGCCCATTCCTGGGGGTCGGATCGTTGGCCCCCATGTTCGAACTGGCCGCCGAACACGGCGGCGGGGTCTTCGTTCTGGCGCTCACCTCCAACCCCGAGGGTGCCTCGGTCCAGCGGGCCACGACCGCCGACGGACGCACCGTCGCGCAGACCGTGATTGACGAGATTTCGCAGCTCAACGCCGGTGCGGAGCCGCTCGGCAGCATCGGTGCGGTGGTCGGGGCGACGGTCGGCGAGACCGGCTGCGACCTGTCGGCGATGAACGGTCCGTTGCTCGCGCCGGGCCTCGGCGCGCAGGGCGCCACGGCGGCGGATCTCCGCGTCGTGTTCGGCTCGAACCTGCCCGCCGTGCTGCCTTCGTACTCCCGAGAGGTGTTGGGAGCGGGCCCAGACCCGGAGGCTCTGCGGGCCGCAGCCGACCGAGCGGTAGTCGGCTGCCGGGCCGCGCTGAAGCTGTCATGACTGACTGATGGCTCGGTCACTTTGTGGTGATCATCGCGCGCCCACGTTGCCGAAAGCTCCGTTGACCGCTAGTTTTCCCGGCGCTGGGAACCCCTGGGTTCACAGCGACACCACGTTTCACAGATGCGGCGGTGCGTCCCGCCCGTCGCGATAGGGACCTGAGGAGAACTGGTGCCGCTCCCGTCACTGACCCCCGAGCAGCGCGCAGCCGCGCTGGAGAAGGCTGCGGAGATCCGCAAAGCCCGTGCCGAGCTGAAGGAGCAGCTCAAGCAGGGCAAGACCACCCTCGGAGCCGTTCTCGAACGGGCCGAGTCCGACGACGTCGTCGGCAAGCTCAAGGTGTCGGCCGTGCTGCAGGCGATGCCGGGCATCGGCAAGATCCGGGCCACCCAGATCATGGAGAAGCTCAAGATCGCCGACAGCCGTCGCCTGCGTGGCCTCGGCGAGCAGCAGCGCAAGGCCCTGCTTGGGGAGTTCGCCGCCAACTGAGTGTGGCTGCGTGTAGAAACAAGCAGTGAGCTTGGATGACGAGACGCGCCCGGCGGCTCGGCTCACTGTCCTGGCTGGCCCATCCGGTGCCGGTAGGGAGAGTGTCGTCGAGTTGGTCCGGGCGCGTTCTCCGTCCGTGTGGCGGCCGATTCCGGTCACCACCCGCCCCCGACGTGAGGGCGAGCTGGACGGCGTCGATCGCCACTTCCTGACCCCTGAGCAGTTCGAGCGGCGCCTGGCCGCCGGTGACCTGTTGGAGTGGAGCCGGTTCGGTGCGCACCGCCGGGGCACCGAGATCGCCCCGCTGCGCAGCCGCATCGCCGCCGGCGTGCCGGTCCTGTTGCCCCTGGACCTCGACGGGGCACTGCTGGTGCGGGCCGCCTGGCCGCAGGCCCGCCTGGTGTTGCTTCACCCACCCGGTCGGATGCCGGTGCCGACCGTGACGGCGGCCTTCGACCACGCCGTCTCGTACGACCGCACTGAGCAGGTCGTGGACGAACTGGTAGGATTCATCGGTTCTTCCTTCCTGGCTCCGGCCCGGCCGCGCCTGCGCGGTTGAGCGCCGGCACCGCGTTCGCGCGGTCCGTGCGAAAGACGCAGAGGTTTATCCGTGGGATCCATCGCCAACCCAGAAGGCATCACCAACCCGCCGATCGATGAGCTCCTGGAGAAGACGACGTCGAAGTACGCTCTGGTCATCTTCGCGGCCAAGCGTGCGCGTCAGGTCAACGCCTACTACAGCCAGCTCGGCGAGGGCCTGCTCGAGTACGTCGGCCCGCTGGTCGAGACCACCCCTCAGGAGAAGCCGCTCTCCATCGCGATGCGTGAGATCAACGCGGGTCTGCTCACCGCTGAACCGACCGACCAGCCGTAACTGTTCCACGTTCGATGAACGCCCGGATCATCCTCGGGGTCGGCGGCGGGATCGCCGCGTACAAGGCGTGTGAACTGCTCCGACTCTTCACCGAGTCGGGCCACCAGGTCCGGGTCGTACCGACCGCCGCCGCGCTCCGGTTCGTCGGCGCGCCGACCTGGGCCGCGCTCTCCGGGCAACCGGTCGCCGAGGACGTCTGGTCCGACGTGCACGAGGTGCCGCACGTACGTCTCGGCCAGCAGGCGGACCTGGTGGTGGTCGCACCCACCACCGCCGACCTGCTGGCCAAGGCCGCCCAGGGCATCGCTGATGACCTACTCACCAACACCCTGCTCACCGCCCGCTGCCCGGTGGTGCTGGCACCGGCCATGCACACCGAGATGTGGGAGCATCCCGCCACCGTCGACAACGTGGCGACGCTGCGACGTCGAGGGGTGCGGGTCATCGAGCCCGCGGTGGGACGCCTCACCGGTGCCGACACCGGCAAGGGTCGGCTGCCCGACCCGGCGGAGATCTTCGCCGTCGCCCGCCGGACCCTGGCCCGGGGTGTCGCCGCCCCGGCCGACCTGACCGGCCGGCACGTGGTGGTCACCGCCGGGGGCACCCGGGAGCCGCTGGACCCGGTGCGCTTCCTGGGTAACCGGTCCTCCGGCAAACAGGGCTACGCGTTCGCCCGCGCCGCGGTGGCCCGCGGCGCCCGGGTCACGTTGATCTCGGCCAACGTGTCGCTGCCCGATCCGGCCGGGGTCGATCTGATCCGGGTGGGCACCACCGCCGAGCTGCGGGACGCCACCCTGAAGGCCGCGGACGAGGCCGACGCGGTGGTGATGGCGGCGGCGCCGGCCGACTTCCGGCCGGCGACCTACGCATCCGGCAAAATCAAGAAGACCGACGACGGGGTGGCCCCCACCATCGAGCTGGTGACCAACCCGGACATCGCCGCCGAGCTGGGTCAGCGGCGGCGGCCGGAGCAGGTGCTGGTGGTCTTCGCCGCCGAGACCGGCGACGCCGAGGCCAACGGCCGGGCCAAGCTCGCCCGGAAACGGGCCGACCTCATCGTCATCAACGAGGTCGGGCCGGACAAGGTCTTCGGCGCCGACACGAACGCGGCCACCGTGATCGACGTGGACGGTTCGGTCACCCGGCTGGCCGAACAGTCCAAGGAGGATCTCGCCGACGAGGTGTGGGACCAGGTCGTCGTTAGGCTGGGCGGCGGCTCCTCCTTACGGGTGGACCGCTAGACGACCATCGACGTACCCGTACCTGTTGGTGACTACACTGCCGCCGAACGACATCCACTGACTTAGGAGTGCCGTGACACGCCGCCTATTTACGTCCGAATCGGTCACGGAAGGCCACCCGGACAAGATTGCCGACCAGATCAGCGACGGCATCCTCGACGCCCTCCTCAGCCAGGACCCGCACAGCCGGGTGGCGGTGGAGACCCTGATCACCACGGGTCAGGTGCATGTCGCCGGCGAGGTGACCACCAAGGCGTACGCCGACATCCCGACGATCGTGCGGGAGACCATCCTCGGCATCGGCTACGACTCGTCGAAGAAGGGCTTCGACGGCGCCTCGTGCGGTGTCAGCGTCTCCATCGGCTCCCAGTCACCGGACATCGCCCAGGGTGTCGACAACGCCTTCGAGTTGCGTACCGGCGCGTCGGAGAGCGCGCTCGACGCGCAGGGCGCCGGCGACCAGGGCATGATGTTCGGCTTCGCCTGCTCCGAGACGCCCGAGCTGATGCCGCTGCCGATCGCCCTGGCGCACCGGCTGGCGCGTCGCCTCGCCGCGGTCCGCAAGGACGGCACCGTCCCCTACCTGCGGCCCGACGGCAAGACCCAGGTCACCATCGAGTACGAGGGGCTGCGGCCGGTACGCCTCAACACCGTCGTCGTCTCCAGCCAGCACGCCGCCGACATCTCGCTGGAGTCGCTGCTCACGCCGGACGTGCGTGACCACGTCATCGCCCCGGAGCTGGAGAGCCTCGGCCTGGACACCGACGGCTACCGGCTGCTGGTCAACCCGACCGGGCGCTTCGAGATCGGTGGCCCGATGGGCGACGCCGGCCTGACCGGCCGGAAGATCATCGTGGACACCTACGGCGGTTACGCCCGGCACGGCGGTGGCGCCTTCTCCGGCAAGGACCCGTCGAAGGTCGACCGCTCGGCCGCGTACGCGATGCGGTGGGTGGCCAAGAACGTGGTCGCCGCCGGCCTGGCCGAGCGGTGTGAGGCGCAGGTCGCCTACGCCATCGGCAAGGCGCACCCGGTGAGCCTGTTCATCGAGACGTTCGGCACCGAGACCGTGCCGGTGGCCTCGATCGAGAAGGCGGTGACCGAGGTCTTCGACCTGCGTCCGGCCGCCATCATCCGGGACCTGCACCTGCTGCGCCCGATCTACGCGCAGACCGCCGCCTACGGTCACTTCGGCCGGGAACTGCCGGAGCTGACCTGGGAGAGCACCGACCGGGCCGCCGACCTCAAGTCGGCCGCGGGAGCCTGACCGGCACCAGGCGAGACGACCGGCGGCCCGTGGACGGGTCGCCGGTCGCTCGTGTCTGCGTCGACGTGCCGCTGCCCCACCTGGATCGCCCCTTCGACTACCTGGTGCCGCACGGGCTGGGCGAGGACGCGCGGCCCGGCGTACGGGTGAAGGTGCGCTTCGCCGGCCAGCAGGTCGACGGCTGGCTGCTGGAACGCCTCGACCACTCCGATCACCCCCGGCTGGCGTACCTGGAGAAGGTGGTCTCGCCGGTGCCGGTGCTCGCCCCGGAGGTGCTCCGGCTGGCCCGCGCGGTCGCCGACCGGTACGCCGGCAGCCTCGCCGACGTGCTGCGTCTGGCGATCCCACCCCGGCACGCCCGGGTGGAGAAGGAGTTCCTTCCCCGCACCGACGCCACCGCGACGCCCACCCCGCCCACCGAACCGGGTTCCGCTCCCACCGGAGCCGTTTCCACCGACGCCGGGCCGCAGATGCCGGCCGTCGCGGCCGATGGACCGGTCGGACCCGTCGAGCCGGGCCGCTGGCGGGACTACCCGGCCGGGCCGGCACTGCTGCGGGCCCTCGCGGACGGTCGCCCGGCCCGGGCCGTCTGGTCGGCGTTGCCGGGCGAGGACTGGGCGGCGAGGTACGCCACCGCGGTCGCCGCGACCGTGGCCGCCGGCCGGGGCGCGCTGGTCGTGGTCCCCGACGGCCGGGACCTGGACCGGCTGGACGCCGCGTTGACCGCGACCCTCGGGCCGGACCGGCACGTCTGCCTCTCCGCCGCGCTCGGCCCGGCCCGCCGCTATCGCGCCTTCCTCACCGCCCGCCACCACGATGCGCCGGTGGTCATCGGCACCCGGGCCGCGATGTTCGCCCCGGTGGCCCGACTCGGTCTGGTGGCGATCTGGGACGACGGCGACGACCTGCACGCCGAGCCGCGGGCACCGTACCCGCACGCCCGTGAGGTGTTGCTCACCCGCGCCCAGCTCGACGAGGCCGCGGCACTGGTCGGCGGCTACGCCCGCACCACCGAGGCGCAACTGCTGGCGGAGACCGGGTGGGCCCGCGAGGTGGTGGCGGCCCGGGAGGTGCTGCGGGCCCGGGCCCCGGCGGTCGCGCCGACCGGCGACGACCCTCAGCTGGCCCGTGATCCGGCGGCGGCGACCGCCCGGCTGCCCAGCCTGGCCTGGACCGCGGCCCGGGAGGCGCTGCGGGCGGAGGCTCCGGTGCTGGTGCAGGTGCCTCGCCGCGGTTACCTGCCGTCGGTGGCCTGCGACGACTGTCGTACCCCGGCACGGTGTGCGCACTGCGCCGGGCCGTTGGCGCTGCCGTCCGCCGGGGGGACTCCGGCCTGTCGTTGGTGCGGACGGGTGGCGGCCGCGTACGCCTGCCCGCACTGCGGTGGGCGGCGGCTGCGGGCCTCGGTCACCGGGGCCCGACGGACCGCCGAGGAACTGGGGCGGGCCTTTCCCGGCGTGCCGGTGCGCACGTCCGGACGGGAGGAGGTGCTGGCGGACGTTCCCGGCGGCGCCGGACTGGTGATCGCCACCCCGGGTGCCGAGCCGGTCGCCGAGGGTGGCTACGGGGCGGTGCTGCTGCTGGACACCTGGGCCCTGCTCACCCGAGCCGACCTGCGCGCGGGGGAGGAGGCGCTGCGGCGGTGGGCGGCGGCGGCCGCGCTGGCCCGACCGGCCGCCGACGGGGGGCGGGTCGTGGTGGTGGCCGACGGCGCGCTCGCCCCCGTGCAGGCGCTGCTGCGCTGGGATCCCGCCTGGTTCGCCGCCCGGGAGTTGGCCGAGCGGCGGGAACTCGGCTTCCCGCCGGCCGTGCGGATGGCCAGCCTGACCGGTACCCCGGATGCCGTGGCCGACCTGTTGGCGCAGGCGCGCCTGCCCGAGGAGGCGCAGTTGCTCGGCCCGGTGCCGGCTGACGGTGACCGGGAGCGGATGCTCGTCCGGGTGCCCCGGGCACGGGCGGCGGCGCTGGCCGAGGCGTTGCACGCGGCGGCCGGGGTGCGCAGCGCCCGGAAGGCTGCCGATCCGGTACGCCTGCAGGTCGACCCGCTCGCGATGTTCTGACGCCCACTTGCTCAGGTCTGCCCACGCCCGGTGCGCCATCCGGTCCGGTCAGGTTTGTGTGGCGGCCGACACGGCAATTATCTGCCATATGTGAGGCCACCATTGCCGTGCGTGTCGACGGCGCGCGGCGGTGGTCGTGTCTTCGGGGCCGCCGTACCGAAGGTGATAGAGTCGCCCGTCATGCCGGGGCGCACGACAGCTCCAGGTCACGGCGCGGCGGCAGGCGCGCAAGGGTAGGGGTTGTCGCAGGACGGCGCGACCGCGTCGGTCCGGCGCGATATCGATGCTTCCAAATCAGCCGGTTATCAGGGGTGGGCCAGTCGTGACCGTACGTCAGTCGATCGTCTTCAACGGTGACCTCGGTAGCGGCAAGAGCACCGTGTCGGTGGAGATTTCCAAGCGGTTGGGGTTGCGCCGGGTCAGCGTCGGTGACCTCTACCGGCAGATGGCCCAGGAGCGTCAGATGACCGCGCTCCAGCTCAATCTGCACGCCGAGCTGGACCAGGCCGTCGACGGCTACGTCGACCAGCTCCAGCGCGACATCGCCGCCTCCGGTGAGAGCCTCGTCATGGACTCGCGGTTGGCCTGGCACTTCTTCACCGACGCGCTCAAGGTGCACATGATCACCGAGCCGGGTGAGGCGGCCCGCCGGGTGCTGCTGCGCCCCTCCGGGCCGGCGGAGAGTTACACCTCGCTGGAGGAGGCCAAGGCCAAGCTCAGGGAACGCAGCGAGAGCGAGCGGGGCCGGTTCCTGATCCGCTACGGCGTGGACAAGGCCCGGCTGCGCAACTACGACCTGGTCTGCGACACCACCCGGGCCCCCGCCGACGAGGTGATCGAGCGCATCGTCGACGTGTACGAGGGCCGGCTCGCCCCCGAGGTGCTGCGCACCGCGCCGCCGCTGCTGCTGCTCGACCCGGCGCGGGTCTACCCGACCGAGGACGTCGCCGGTCTGCGTGGCCTGTGGGACTCGACGTACGTCGGGGAGGTGGCCGAGGCCGGCGAGACCGGGCTGGAGCCGCTGGAACTCGGCTACACCGGCGAGTACTTCTTCGTGATCAACGGGCACCGTCGGCTCAGCGCCGCCCTGCGCAACGGCTTCCGGCTGGTGCCCGGCCGGCTGGTCGCCGAGGTCGACGAGCCGGTGGTGGGCACCACGAGCGCGGTCGACTTCTTCGCCGCCCAGGCCCGCCCCAGCCTGATCCACGACTGGGAGGCGGCCCATGACATCCGCCTGCCGCTGCCCGAGCACGCCCTGCTCGCCGGGGACGCGGTGCTGGCCGGTGAGCCCGGCGGCCTCGGCTGACCACCCGCGCCACGCGCGCTGACCACCCGCGCCACGCGCGCTGACCACCTGCGCGGGCGCGCTGATCAATCAGCCGGCCGGGGCCCTGCGGTGCCGCCGGGTGGCGTGCGGTGGGCATGATGAAGCCTTCCGGCACACCGGGGAGGCCAGCCATGGACCCTGCGGAGACCTTCGCCACCCTCATGTCGCCCGAGGGACGCCTCGACCCCTATCCGGCGTACGAGCGGCTGCGTGCCCACGGGCCGGTGGTCCAGACCGGTCCGGGCGTGTACGCGGTCACCGGCTATCCCGAGGTCGACGAACTCCTACGGGACCCCCGGATGCGGGTCTCCGACGACCAGTGGCGCGACATGATGCTGCCGCAGTGGCGGGACAGCCCGGCCCTGTCCACGATCGCCCGGTCGATGCTGGAGACCAACCCGCCGGATCACAGCCGGATGCGCCGACTCGCGGCCGGGGCCTTCACCCCACGCCGGATCGCGGCCATGCGGGACGTGGTGGCTGCCCAGGCCGACGAGTTGATCGAGGCGATGGCGTCGGCCGGCCGTGGCGGCCGACCCGTCGACTTCATGGCCGACTTCGCCTATCCGCTGCCGGTGGCGGTGATCTGCGCGCTGCTCGGGGTACCCGCCGCCGACCGTCCGCTGTTCCGGCGGTGGGCGGCCGATCTGACCGGCGTCCTGGAACCCGAGATCACCTGGGACGAACTGGTGGTCGCCGACGCGGGCGCCACCGAGCTGGTCGGCTACTTCACCGAGCTGGTGGCGGCTCGTCGACGCAGGCCGGCCGACGACCTGACCACCGCCCTGGTGCAGGCGCACGACGCCGGTGACCGGCTCACCGGCGACGAACTGCTGGCCAACCTCGTGGTCCTGCTCGTCGCGGGCTTCGAGACCACCACCAACCTGCTGGGCAACGGTCTGGCCGTGCTGCTGGCCCATCCCGCCGCCGCCGACGTGCTGCGACGCCACCCGGAGCACGCCCCGGCGTACGTCGACGAACTGCTCCGCTACGACTCGCCTGTGCAACTGACCAGCCGTACCAGCAGCGAGACGCTGCGCGCCGGTGGGGTGGAACTGCCGGCCGGCAGCTGGGTGCTGCTGCTGCTCGGGGCGGCCAACCGTGATCCCCGGCGCTACCCCGACCCGGCCCGCTTCGACCCGTGGCGGGCGCTGCTGAGCCCGCTGTCCTTCGGGGCCGGCCCGCACTACTGCCTGGGTGCCGGGCTGGCCCGGCTGGAGGGGCAGGTCGCCTTCACCCGGCTGCTGCACCGGCTGCCCGCGCTGGCGTTGTCGGGTACGCCCCGGCGCCGGTCGCGACTGACCCTGCGCGGGTACGAGACGCTGCCGGTCACCGTGGGTGAGCTGGCCCCGGTCGCCGATCATGGTGCGCCGGTCGGGGCGACCCCGGACACTCCGTAGACTGGTACGGCACCACCGCCCGCCCGTTAAGGAGTCAACCCGCGTGACCGTCCAGCCCATCCGTCTGTTCGGCGATCCGGTGCTGCGCACGCCGGCCGATCCGGTTGTCGATTTCGACGTGGAGCTGCGCAAGCTCATCGCCGACCTGACCGACACCATGCGTGACAGCGCCGGGGCGGGTCTCGCCGCGCCACAGCTCGGTGTGGGCCTGCGGGTGTTCACCTTCGACGTCGACGACGTGGTGGGTCACCTGGTGAACCCGGTGCTGGAGTTTCCCGACGCCGAGGAGCAGGACGGCCCGGAGGGCTGCCTGTCCATCCCCGGGATGTACTTCGACACCAAGCGCCGGCAGAACGTGATCGCCAAGGGCTTCAACGGCTACGGCGACCCGCTGCAGATCGTCGGCACCGGCCTGATGGCCCGCTGCGTGCAGCACGAGACCGACCACCTCGACGGTGTGCTGTTCATCGACCGGCTGGACCCGGCCGGTCGCAAGGAGGCGATGAAGGCGATCCGCCAGGCCGAGTGGTACGACGACGCCGCCCCGCCCACGGTCAAGGTGAGCCCGCACGCCGCCGGCAGCCCCTTCGGTCTGGGGCGGTGACCGGGATGCGTGTGATCTTCGCCGGAACCCCGGCCGTGGCCGTACCCGCCCTCGCCGCCGTCGCCGAGTCCCGGCACGAGCTGATCGCCGTGGTGACCCGCCCCGACGCGCCGGCCGGTCGCGGCCGTGGCCTGGTCCGTTCCCCCGTGGGCGCCTGGGCCGACGAGCACGGCGTCGAGGTGCTCACCCCGGCCCGTCCGCGTGAGCCGGAGTTCCTGGAGCGGCTGCGCGACCTCGCCCCGGACTGCGTGCCGGTGGTGGCCTACGGCGCGCTGGTGCCGCCGGCCGCGCTGGAGATTCCCCGACTGGGCTGGGTGAACCTGCACTTCTCGCTGCTGCCCGCCTGGCGCGGTGCCGCACCCGTGCAGCACGCGGTGCTGCACGGCGACGAACTCACCGGCGCCAGCGTCTTCCAGTTGGAGGAAGGGCTGGACACCGGTCCGGTCTACGGCACGCTGACCGACGAGATCCGGCCCGCCGACACCTCCGGTGACCTGCTGGAGCGCCTGGCGCACTCCGGCGCCGGGCTGCTGGTGGCGGTGCTGGACGCGCTGGCCGACGGCACCGCCCGCGCCGAGCCGCAGCCCGCCGACGGGGTGACCCTGGCACCGAAGCTGACCGTGGAGGACGCCCGGGTCCGCTGGTCCGATCCCGCCTTCGCGGTCGACCGTCGGATCCGCGCCTGCACCCCCGCGCCCGGGCCGTGGACGACGTTCCGGGGCGAGCGGGTGAAGCTGGGACCGGTCGTCGCGGCACCGGACGCCGACGCCCTCAAGCCCGGGGAGCTGAAGGTGGAGAAGTCGCGGGTGCTGGTCGGCACGGCCACCGTCCCGATTCGCCTCGGCGAGGTGCGGGCGGCAGGCAAGCGGGCCATGCCGGCGACCGACTGGGCGCGCGGCGTCCGGGTCAATGCCGGGGAGGAACTGGCGTGAGGGACACCGCGCCCCGCGGGGGAACGGACCGTCGGGGCGCACGCCCTGCGCGTCCGACGGTGGACCGTCCCCGGTACGCCGCGTACCAGGCCGTCGCCGCGGTCAACCGGGACGACGCGTACGCCAACCTGGTGCTGCCGTCGATCCTGCGCGAGGAGGGGCTGTTCGGGCGGGATGCCGCTTTCGCCACCGAGCTGACCTACGGCACGCTGCGGCACCTCGGCACCCTCGACGCGATCCTCACCTCCGCCGCCGGTCGGGACGTGCAGCGCATCGACCCGCCGGTACGCGACGCGCTGCGCATCGGCGCGTACCAGCTGCTGCACACCCGGGTGCCCCCGCACGCGGCGGTCTCCTCGACCGTCGACCTGGTCCGGATGGTCGGTCAGGGCGCCACCGGCTTCGCCAACGCGGTGCTGCGCGAGGTCGCCGCGTGTGACCTGGACGCGTGGGTGTCCCGCCTCGCCCCGCCGATGGAGACCGACCCGATCGGTCACCTGGCTCTCGCCCACAGCCATCCACAGTGGATCGTGCGGGCGTTCTCCGAGGCGCTCGACGGCGACCTCGGCGAGACCACCCGGCTGCTGATCGAGGACAACGAACGCCCACCGGTGCACCTGTGCGCCCGCCCGGGTCTCGCCGACCCGGTCGAGCTCGCCGACGCCACCGGTGGCGCGCCGGGCGCCTTCTCGCCGTACGCCGTCTATCTCGGTGGCGGTTCCCCCGGCGACGTGGCGGCGGTGGCCGACGGGCGCGCCCACGTCCAGGACGAGGGTTCCCAGCTGGTCGCCAACGCCCTGGCGGTGGCGCCGATCGACGGCCCGGACGGCCGCTGGCTCGACCTGTGCGCCGGGCCGGGCGGCAAGGCGGGCCTGCTCGGCGCGCTCGCCGCGCAACGCGACGCGCGAGTGACCGCGGTGGAGGTGGCCGAGCATCGGGCGCGCCTGGTCGAGGGTGCCACCCGTGGCCTGCCGGTGACCGTGCTGCACACCGACGGGCGGCTGGTCGGCGCCGAGCCGAAGCTGCCCGAGGGGCACTTCGACCGGGTGCTGGTCGACGCCCCGTGCACCGGTCTGGGTTCGCTGCGCCGCCGTCCGGAGTCGCGGTGGCGGCGTCAGCCCTCGGACCTGCCGGCGTTGACCCGGTTGCAGCGCGAGCTGCTCACCGCCGGGCTCCGTGCGGTCCGCCCGGGTGGCGTGGTGGCCTACGTGACCTGTTCCCCGCACACCGTGGAGACCCATGTGACGGTCACCGAGGCGGCCCGCCGGTCCGGTGCCTCGGTGGACTTCGTCGACGCCCGGCCGTTGTTGCCGGCGGGGATGCCGGGGCTGGGGGACGGGCCGACGGTGCAGCTGTGGCCGCATCGGCACGGCACCGACGCGATGTTCCTCGCCGTGCTGCGTCGCGGCTGACGTTCAGCCCTGATCGACGCTGGCACCGGTCCTGCCGGACAGCTGCGGCCCGTGGCCTCAGTTGATCGGCAGGGCTCGGCTGCCGGCACCCTTCATCGACCGGGTCAGGACACGTTCGCTGCTCCAGAGGAAGCACTGCACCCCGCGGTTGCCGTTGCGCCAGTCGTCCTCGGCGGGGTGGTAGAAGATGGTGCCGGCGCGGTACTGGACGTTGTTGTCGTCCGGCAGCTTGGCGAACTTGGCGATCAGGCTGCGGCAGGCCCGGTGGGCCCGGTCGGCGTTGTCCAGGAAAGCCTTGTAGCTGCCCTTCGGGGCCGTCCAGACACCGACGAATTCGGCCCGGTGCCGCGCCGTGCACTTCACGGCGACCATCTCGGTGACCTTGTCGCCGCTGGTCTTGGCGTTGAAGCAGCCGTGCCGCAGCGGCGATGTCCCGGACAGCGCCCCGGCCAGGCTGGCCTTGCGCAGTACCGGATCCGGGGTGTCCAGGCCGCGAAGTTCGGTCACGTCGCAGCGGAACCAGCGGGCGCCGCCGCCCCACGCCGCCGGTGAGGGGAACACCACGCCCAGCCGGACCCGGGCGCTACGCCAGTCGGCTCCCAGGGCGGTGCGCACCTGCCGGTCGCACTCGGTGAAGGCGGTACGCATCGGGGCGCTGCCCACGTCCGGTGGCGTCGCCCCGTCGGCCGAGGTGAGCGCGCCGACGTGCAGGGTCTCGACCCGGTGCGGTTGATCGCACTCCACCGGGTCGTACGCGCCGACGTAGCCGATGTCCAGCACCTGGGTGTGACACGTCCCCGCGTCGGGGGTGAACACCTGCGCCGCGGCCATCGGTGCCCAGTCGTCGCTGAGGTCGCCGTCGATCCCGGCCGGCTTCGTGCAGCCGGCCAGCGCCAGCGTCACCACCGTGCCCAGCGCGATCCCGGTCAGCCATCGTCGCATCCCCGTCGGCCCTCCCGCCGTCCGCGCCAGCCCCGCCCGCCGGCTCGCGCAGCGGCAGCATACGGCACGGTGATCACGTCACGGGGAGTCCCTGCGGGCCGACCCCCCGCATCGAACCGGTGAGCTTGCGATCGTCGCTCCACAACAGACAGCGCACCCCCCGGTCGCCCTCCTCCCACTCGCGCTGCGACGGCGGGTAGAAGATCGAGCCGGCGCGGTAGGGCAGGTCGGAGTTGTTGGGTACGTCCGCGTACTCGGCGATCAGCGACATGCAGCGGCGGTGTGCCTGGCCGGCCGAGTTGGTGAACTCCTCCCAGGTCATGTCCTGCTCGGTGTACACCCCGACGAACTCGGCGCCGTGCGGCTCGGTGCACAGCACCGGCGCCATGTAGTTCAGGCTGTTGCCGATGAGCTTGGGGTCGAAGCAGCGGTGCACCAGCGGCGAGTCGCCGATCAGCGCCCCGCGCAGGCTGCCGGTGCGGTTGACCGGCCGGGTGTTGTCGATGCTGTCGGTCTCACTCAGGTCGCAGCGGAACCAGCGCGCGCCGCCGTTCCAGGCCGACACCGACGGCAGGGCGATGTTCAGGGTCAGGCGGGCGACGTGCCAGTCGCCGCCGAGCACCAGCCGGGCCCGCTGGTCGCACTCGGCCCGCGCGGTGCGCAGCGCCGCGGAACCGGGCTCAGGTCGCGGACCGTTGGCCGCCCGTCCGGTGAACGCGCCGACGTGCACCGCCTCGGCCAGATGGTTGCGGGCGCAGTCGACCGTCTCGTAGGTGCTCGCCTGCACGATCGCGGTGACCCGCGGCAGGCAGGCGTCGGTCGCCGGGACGAACATGGTCGGCGCGCGCATCGCGGGCCAGTCGTCGGTGAGGTCGCCGTCCGTCGCGCCCTGCCGTACACAGCCACTCAGTGCAATCGCAGCCGCGCTCGCCAACGCCAGCGCTGCGAACCACCGTCGCATCGTCCGCCCTTTCCGGGAGCCGGTGCCCGGCTGTCGGCTCCCGTGCCAACCGGCCTGCACGTTACCGTCACCGTCCCGGATGGAGTGTCGCCGCGATTCGCCCGTCTGGCCAGTCGGGATCACCCGCACACTGTGCCATCGACTCCGGCGGGTGCCATTCTGCACCATTGGTCACCTCTGGGTCACGCGGTGTCCTGCGGATGGAGCCGTGCTGGCGGCGGCCGGTGGCCGCCTTCGTACACTGGCCGCGTGACCGTACCGCCGCTGATCGTCGCGCCGAGCATCCTCGCCGCTGATTTCGCCCGCCTCGCCGAAGAGGTCCGTGCCGTCGAGAACGCCGCGGACTGGTTGCACGTCGATGTGATGGACAACCACTTCGTGCCGAACCTGACCATCGGGTTGCCCGTCGTGCAGAGCCTGCGCGCCGCCACCGAACTCCCGTTCGACGTGCACCTGATGATCGAAGATCCGCGCCGGTGGGCGCCCGGCTACGCCGACGCCGGCGCCTACAACGTCACCTTCCACGCCGAGGCGTGTGACGATCCGGTGGCGCTGGCCAAGGACCTGCGTGCCGCCGGCGCCAAGGCGGGGCTGGCGATCGACCGGGACACCCCGATCGAGCCGTACCTGGACCTGCTGCCGCACTTCGACACGCTGCTGGTGATGACCATCAAGGCCGGGTTCGGTGGCCAGCGGTTCATCCCGCAGCTGCTGGACAAGGTCCGTGCCGCCCGCCGGCACCGCGACGCCGGCCATCTGGAACTGCGCATCGAGGTCGACGGGGGGATCGCCGCCGACACCATCGAGCAGGCCGCGGCGGCCGGTGCCGACGCCTTCGTCGCGGGCACCGCGGTCTACGGCGCCGACGATCCGGCCGAGGCGGTACGCCGGCTGCGGCAGTTGGCGGAGCGCGCGGCCGACGGGCAGTGACGTGGAGGCCGCAGGTGACCGCAGGGACGTGATCCTCGTCGTCGACGACGACGAGGACATCGCCCGTTTCGTCGAGTTCAACCTGCGGCTGCACGGTTTCGACGTCATGCTGGCCAGCGACGGTCAGGAGGCGTTGGAGCTGATCGAACGTCAGCGTCCCGATCTCGCCGTGGTGGACCTGATGATGCCCCGCATCGACGGCCTGGAGCTGACCCGGCGGCTGCGGGCCGACCCGATGACCGCGGTCCTGCCGGTGATCATGTTGACCGCCAAGGGGATGACCCAGGACAAGGTCAACGGGCTCAGCGCGGGCGCGGACGACTATCTGGTCAAGCCCTTCGACACCCTGGAACTGCTGGCCCGGGTCACCTCGACGCTGCGCCGCAACAAGGAGTTCCGCGAGGTCTCCCCGCTGACCGGGCTGCCGGGCAACAGCCGCATCCGCAGGGAGATCGCCGACCGGGTCCGCAGCGGCACCGACTACGCGGTCGGGTACATCGACATCGACCGGTTCAAGAGCGTCAACGACCGGTACGGGTTCGTCCGCGGCGACGACTTCATCGCCGCGTTGGCCCGGACCCTGCACCAGGCGGTGGTCTCGGTGGCGCCACCGCCGGCCTTCCTCGGTCACGTCGGCGGTGACGACTTCGTGTTCGTCTGTACCCCGGATCAGGTTCTGGCGTTGACGTCCCGAGTTTCCGCAGATTTCGAGAAGGCGGCCGACGCGCTGTACGACCCCACGGACCGCGAACGGGGGTATGTGGAGCTGAAGGACCGGCGCGGAAACATGCGAAAAGCGGCTTTGGTGACGCTGTCCATCGGGGTCTGCGTTTCCGACGCCGACAAGCGTCTGACCAGCCCACTTGAGGCGATGACCATTGCCTCGGAGATGAAGAGCGTGGCCAAGAGCCAGCCCGGTTCGTACGTGGCGGTGGATCGTCGGCGCGGCGTCTCCGATCCGAATCAGCGTCATGTGAAGTAGCTCGCCGCTCTGGCCAAACCACCCACTCGCCGTGTAAGACTTCCCTCAGTACCCACCACGCGCTGGCGGGACTCGGTGTAATTCCGAACCGGCGGTGATCCACGGTCCGACCGTGGTAAGCCCGCGACCCGGGAGCGGTTCGTCCGCCCGGTGGACCTGGTGAGAATCCGGGGCCGACGGTTGGGTGCGGCCCGTCCGCGCCCAGACAGTCCGGATGGGAGACAGCGCGCGGATCGGAAGGGGTCGGTGCTCGCCGTGTCGTGGCGTGCGCACCCTCCCTGCCGGGGCGGCTGTGCCGTTGCCGGATTCCGCCCGCATGCCTGTCGCCTCCCCGCCCGCGCCCGGACAGCGAGAGGGCAGGGGTCAGGCGATGGCGAGCGTCTCCGTGGACGAGGCGATGCGTCGCGCGATCGAACTCGCGGCGCGCGGGCTCGGCACGACCAGTCCCAATCCGGTGGTCGGCTGTGTGCTGCTCGACGCCGACGGCGAGGTGGTCGGCGAGGGCTTCCACGCGTACGCCGGTGGGCCGCATGCCGAGATCGTCGCGCTGGCCCAGGCCGGGCACCGGGCGAAGGGCGGTACCGCGGTGGTCACCCTGGAGCCCTGCGACCACACCGGGCGCACCGGCCCGTGCAGCGACGCCCTGGTGCAGGCGCAGGTGGCGCGCGTGGTGATCGCGGTGCCGGACCCCACCCCGGTCGCCGCCGGGGGTGCGGCGACGCTGCGGGCCGCCGGCATCCGGGTCGACCTGGGGGTACGCGCCACCGAGGCGGAGCACGGCAACGTCGCCTGGCTGACCGCGATGCGCCGGGGCTGGCCGTACGTGATCTGGAAGTACGCGGCGACGCTTGACGGCCGCTCCGCGGCTGCCGACGGCACCAGCATGTGGATCACGTCCGAGGCGGCCCGGATGGACGTGCACGCGCTCCGCGCGACAGTCGACGCGGTGATCGTCGGGGTGGGCACGGTCCTCGCCGACGACCCGCGACTGACCGTGCGCAACCTGCGTGACGGCAGCCTGGCCATCCGGCAACCGTTGCGCGTGGTGGTCGACTCGGCCGGACGTACCCCGCTCGACGCCCAGATCCGCGACGCCGCCGCCCGCACCTGGATCGCCACCGCGGCCGAGGTGGGCGCCGGCCCGGACGGCGGAGTGGACCTGACCGCGCTGCTGGCCGCCCTGCACACCAAGGGGGTACGGGCCGTGCTGCTGGAGGGCGGGCCGAAGCTGGCCGGGGCGTTCCTCGCCGCCGGCCTGGTCGACCGGGTGGTCGGCTATCTCGCCCCCCGGCTGCTCGGCGCGGGCCCGGCGGCGCTGGTCGACGCCGGTGTGACCACCATCGCCGAGGCCATCGACCTGGAGATCACCGACGTTACGCAGATCGGTCCCGATCTACGTATCACCGCGTTTCCCCGCAAGAGGGAGGGCTAGGCATGTTCACCGGCATCGTCGAGGAGTTGGGCGAGGTCGTCGGGGTGACCCCGACGGCGCAGGACTCCGCCCTGGTCGCGGTCCGTGGCCCCCTGGTCACCTCCGACGCCCGGCACGGCGACTCGATCGCGGTCAACGGCGTCTGCCTGACCGTCGTCGACGTCGACGGCGGGGTGTTCACCGCCGACGTGATGGGCGAGACGCTGCGCCGCTCGGCGCTGGGCGCGCTGCGTGCCGGGGACCCGGTCAACCTGGAACGCGCCGCCGCGCTGGGCAGCCGCCTCGGCGGGCACCTGGTGCAGGGGCACGTCGACGGCGTCGGCGAGGTGCTCGCGCGGGAACCCGCGCCGCGCTGGGAGACCGTCCGGTTCCGGCTGCCGGCGGCGCTGTCGCGGTACGTGGTGGAGAAGGGCTCGATCACCATCGACGGGGTCTCGCTGACCGTGGCCGAGGTCGGCGACGACTGGTTCAGTGTCGGCCTGATCCCGACCACCCTGGCGCTGACCACCCTCGGCACCCGAGCCGTCGGCGACCCGGTCAACCTGGAGATGGACGTGCTGGCCAAGTACGTCGAGCGGCTGCTCGACGCCCGCCAGGCCGACGCCCCCGTGTCCGGCCCGGTGGCGTCGTGACCGGCGCGTTCGGCCGGTCGCTCACCGCCGTGGGGTGGCGTACCACGCGGGCCACCACCGCGACGTCCGTCCCGATTCCATCCACCTACGCGGAGGCCGTCGCATGACCGAGCACAGCGAGCCGGGACCCTTCACCGACATCGAGCAGGCCCTCGCCGACATCGCCGCCGGTCGGCCGGTCGTCGTGGTCGACGACCCCGACCGGGAGAACGAGGGCGATCTGATCTTCGCCGCCGAACTGGCCACCCCGGAACTGCTGGCGTTCACCGTACGGCACACCTCGGGCTTCATCTGCGCGGCGTTGACCGAAGCCGAGTGCGAGCGGCTCGACCTGCCGCCGATGCACCACACCAACCAGGACCGCCGGCAGACGGCGTACACGGTGACGGTGGATGCCCGGGAGGGGGTGAGCACCGGCATCTCGGCGGCCGACCGGGCGCACACCATCCAGCTGCTCGCCGACCCGTCGACCGGGCCGGCCGACCTGGCCCGGCCCGGGCACGTGGTGCCGCTTCGGGCCCGCCCGGGCGGGGTGCTGCGGCGGGCCGGACACACCGAGGCGGCCGTCGACCTGGCCCGGCTGGCCGGTCTGCGACCCGCCGGGGTGCTCTGCGAACTGGTCAACGACGACGGCAGCATGATGCGCCTGCCGGACCTGGAGAAGTTCTGCGCCGAGCATTCGCTGGCCCTGATCACCATCGCCGACCTGATCGCCTACCGGCGGCGTACCGAGAAGCAGGTCGAACTGGTCGCCGACGCCCGGATGCCCACCGAGCACGGGGTGTTCCGGGCGCTGGGCTACCGCAGCGAGACCGACTCGGCCGAGCACGTGGCCCTGGTGATGGGCGACATCGGTGACGGCCGGGACGTGCTGGTCCGGGTGCACTCCGAGTGCCTGACCGGAGACGCCTTCGCCTCGGTGCGCTGCGACTGCGGTCCCCAGCTCAACGCCGCCCTGGACCGGGTGGCCCGGGAAGGGCGGGGCGTGGTGCTCTACGTACGCGGTCACGAGGGGCGGGGCATCGGGCTGCTGCACAAGCTTCAGGCGTACCAGTTGCAGGACCAGGGCCGCGACACGGTCGACGCGAACCTCGACCTCGGCCTCCCCGCCGACGCGCGGGACTACGGCACCGGCGCGCAGATCCTCTACGACATCGGGGTGCGCTCGATGCGGCTGCTCACCAACAACCCCGCCAAGCGGGCCGGGTTGGAGGGCTACGGGCTCACGGTCACCGGCCGGGAGAGCCTGCCGGTGCGCACCCACCCGGAGAACGTGCGCTACCTGCGCACCAAACGGGACCGGATGGGGCACCTGCTCGACGTGGACGAGACCGCCGAGGCCCCGATGGGTCGCCCGGTGGCGGGCAACGAGATCGGAGCGTAGGACAGATGGCAGGTTTCGGTGAGCCGGGGACGACCCCGGTCGACGCGTCGGGAATGACCGTGGGCGTGGTCGCCGCCCGCTGGCACGGTGAGCTGACCGACCACATGCTCGACCGGGCGGTGGCCGCCGCGCAGGCGTGCGGAGCGCAGGCCGTGGTGGCCCGGGTGGCCGGCTCGGTGGAACTGCCGGTGGTGGCCCAGGCCCTGGCCCGCCGCTGCGACGTGGTGGTCGCCCTCGGCGTGGTGGTACGCGGCGCCACCGCCCACTTCGACTTCGTCTGCCGGTCGGTCACCGACGGGCTGACCCGGATCGCGCTCGACGAGGGCAAGCCGGTGGCGCACGGGGTGCTCACCGTCGACACCCTCGACCAGGCCCGCGACCGGGCCGGGCTGCCCGGCTCCGCGGAGGACAAGGGCTGGTCCGCCACCGTCGCCGCGCTGGACGCCGCCCTGGCCATCCGTGGCGTCAGCACCGGCGGCAACCAGCGCGTCGGCTTCGGCGTCTGAGGGCGTACGCCACCCCGGCGGTCCCGCCGCCGACCGGTCGGCCCGGTCCCGCCGCCGACCGTCGGTCCGGTTACGCCGCGACGGTCTGCGGGTCACCGGCGGCGTCGTGGGCGGCCATGGCCTCCTGCCGGTCGGCCTCCTCGCGCAGGATGGCGCAGTGCAGCCAGGTCGGCGGGATGCCGAACCCGTCCACCAGCGTGCCCATCTGCGGGCGTAGCTCCTTGAGCAGGTTGTTCACCACGGCGGTGATCACCTTGGCGCGGGCCGGGGTGAGCCGGCCGTGCTCCAGGAACCAGCCCTTGTGGGCCTCGATGACGCTGAGCGCGTACAGGTCGCAGACCCGGGACAGCAGCGCCTTCACCGCCGGATCCGAGGTGGCCTCGATGCCGGCGACGAACGCCTCCAGGGTGACCCGGTCGACGTGCGCGGCGGCGACGGCCAGGACGTGGTCCTGCACGTCGTTGAAGATGTCGAAGGGCCGGTCCTTCTTGGTGCTGGCGCCGTTGCGCAGCCGCCGGACCGCACCGTCGAGCAGGTGTCGTTCACGATCCTCGAAGGCCTTGAGCTGCCAGCCGCGGTCGGTGACCGCGACCTCCTCGTCGCGGCCGGGCACGGCGCTGACCAGCCGTTCGATGAGCGACCGTGCGGCGGTACGCTCCAACACCATCTCGCGGACCTGTTCGGCGACGAACGAGGCCCGCCCCCAGCCGTCCAGCGAGCCGAACTCGTCCCGGTAGCCGGTGAGCAGTCCCTTGGCCACCAACTGCAACAGCACCGTGTTGTCGCCCTCGAAGGTGGTGAAGACGTCGGTGTCGGCCTTCAGGCCGGGCAGCCGGTTCTCGGCCAGGTAGCCGGCTCCGCCGCACGCCTCGCGGCACATCTGGATGGTGCGGGTGGCGTGCCAGGTCTGCGCGGCCTTCAGGCCGGCGGCCCGCGACTCCAGCTCCCGCTGCCGATGCTCGTCGACCGGGCCGTCGCCGCCCTGCACCTCGTCGATCGCGGCGACCAGCTCGGCCTGGGCGAAGTGCAGGGCGTACGTGGTGGCCAGCGCGGGCAGCAGCTTGCGCTGGTGGGCCAGGTAGTCGTTGAGCAGCACCTCGCGCTCGGCGTCGGGGCTGCTGAACTGGCGGCGGATGTCGCCGTAACGCACCGCGACGGTCAGCGCCACCTTGGTGGCCGCCGCCGCGGCGCCACCCACGCTCGCCCGACCCCGGACCAGGGTGCCGAGCATGGTGAAGAAGCGTCGCGAGTCGTTCTCGATCGGGCTGGAGTAGGTGCCGTCGGCGGCCACCTGGCCGTACCGGTCCAGCAGCATGTCCCGCGGCACGGTGACGTGGTCGAAGCTGAGCCGGCCGTTGTCCACGCCGAGCAGGCCGGCCTTGGGTCCCGCGTCGCCGATGGTCACCCCGGGCATCGGGTTGCCGGCCGCGTCGCGGATCGGAACCAGCCAGGCGTGTACGCCGTGCCGCTGCCCGTTGGTGATCAGCTGGGCGAAGACGACCGCCATCCGGCCGTCGCGGGCCGCGTTGCCGATGTAGTCCTTGCGGGCCGCCTGATGCGGGGTGTGCAGGTCGAAGGTCTGCGTGGCCGGGTCGTACGTGCAGGTGGTGCGCAGCTGCTGCACGTCCGAGCCGTGCCCGGTCTCGGTCATCGCGAAGCAGCCGAGAATGTCACCGGCGACGATGTCGCGCAGGTAGGCGTCGTGGTGCCGCCGGGTGCCCAGCGACAGCACCGCGCCGCCGAACAGGCCCCACTGCACGCCCGCCTTGACCATCAGGGACAGATCGACCTGGGCCAGCATCTCGGTGGCCACGATCGAGGCCCCGATGTCGGAGCGGCCGCCGTACTCGGCGGGGAAGGCTGCGGGCATGCCCATCGTGACCGGCAGCCGGGGCAGCAGTCCGGTGATCCGCTCCCGGGCCTGGTCGCCGGTTTCGCCGTACACCGGCAGGAAGCTGTCGTCGAGTTCGGTGCGGTGGGCCTCGCGGACCTCGGCCCACCGTCCGTCCAGCACCTCTCGCAGGCGGGCGACGTCGACGGGTACGGACGGCTGACTGGACATGGCTGCTACCTCTGGCGACATCGTCATGGGTGCGTTTTGTACCCAATCGAGCTTACCCAGCCACCACTTTGTGGCCTCGATCATGGCGTAATCGGTGCCGGTAAACGCTCTCCCCGCCCTCGACCGGGTCGGTCAGAGGCGGCGGGCCTCGATGATCCGGGCCAGGAACTGGCGGGTACGCGGGTGAACGGGATCGGCGAGCACCTGGCTGGGCGGGCCGGACTCGATGACCCGGCCGGCGTCGAGGAAGCAGACCTGGTCGGCCACGTCGCGGGCGAAGCCCATCTCGTGGGTGGCCAGGATCATCGTCATGCCCTCGGTCTTGAGGTCGCGGATCATCGTCAGCACCTCACCGACCAGCTCCGGGTCCAGCGCCGAGGTGACCTCGTCGAGCAGCAGCAGCCGGGGCGAGTTGGCCAGTGCCCGGACGATCGCCACCCGCTGCTGCTGGCCGCCGGAGAGCCGGTCCGGGTACGCGTCGGCCTTCGCCCCCAACCCCACCCGCTCCAGCAGCTCCCGGGCCCGGGCCTCCGCCTCGGCCCGCGCCCGGCGGTGCACCCGACGCGGCGCCAGGGTGATGTTGTCCAGCACGCTCAGGTGCGGAAAGAGGTTGTACGACTGGAACACCATGCCGATGCGGCGGCGTACCTTGTCGGGGTCGACGCCGGGGGCGGAGATGTCCTCGCCGTCCAGCTCGATCGTGCCGTCGTGCAGGTCCTCCAGCAGGTTGATGCAGCGCAGCAGGGTCGACTTGCCCGACCCGGAGGACCCGATCAGGGCCACCACCTGGTGTTCGGCCACGGTCAGGTCGAGACCGTCGAGGACCACCTGGTCGCCGAAGACCTTGCGCAGCCCGCGGCACCGCAACACGTCCATGCTCAGCCTCCGGACTGACGTCGGGCCGCCCGCAGGGTGACCCGGTCGGTGACGGCGATCAGCGGAATGGCCAGCAGCACGAAGAGCACCCCGGCCACGATGTACGGCGTGTAGTTGAAGCTCTGCGCGGTGGCGATCTGCGCGGCCCGGACCGCGTCGATCGGCCCGGCCAGGGAGACCAGGCCGACGTCCTTCTGCAACGCCACCACGTCGTTGAGCAGCGGCGGCGCCACCCGCCGGACGGCCTGCGGCAGCACCACGTGCCGCATGGTCTGCCGGTAGGTCAGCCCCAGCGACCGGGCCGCCGCGAGCTGACTGGGATGCACCGACTCGATGCCGGCGCGGAACACCTCGGCCAGGTACCCGCTGTAGGTGAGCACCAGCGCGAGCCCGCCCAGCACCAGCACCGGCGGCATGCCCTGCAACCGCAGGCCCGGCACGCCGAGGGTCAGCAGGTAGAGCACGATGATCAGCGGCAGGCCCCGGAAGGCGTACGTGTAGCTGGTGGCCAGCGCCCGGATCGGGAAGAAGACCGGCCCGCGCAGGGTACGCAGGACCGCGATCACCAGCCCGAGCAGCAACGCACCGATGGCGCAGCAGACCAGCAACCGCAGGTTGAGCCAAAGCCCGGTCAGCACCGCCGGCAGCGCGTCCCGGGCGATCTGCGGGTCGAAGAACGAGGCGCGTACGCGGTCCCAGCCGGGCGCCCCGGTCACCGCGAACGCCAGCAGCGTGCCGACCGCCGCCGTGGAGGCGGCGGCGATCAGCACGCTCAGTACGGTCTGCCGGCGGCGGTACTCCTCTCGGGCCCGCTGGGCGGGGGAGGGGACGTACGAGGTTGCGCTCACGTGAGTTCAGGGGCTCCCGCGACCTGGGCCAGCCACTGCTGCTCCAACTGCTTCAACACGCCCTCGGCGGTGAGCTGCCCGACCGCGTTGCTGACGCAACCGGTGAGCGGCGAGCCCTTGTCCAGCAGCAACCCGAACGCCTCCGGCGTGCCCACCTGCGGCAACTGGCCGACGATCACCGCGTCCTCGATCTCCGCGGCGGTGATGTAGAAGGCGGTGGGCAGGTCGACGACCAGGCCGTCGAGCTGACCGTTCTGCAGGGCCTTCTTGGCGTCGTCGTTGCTGTTGTAGACCTGCGGCTTCGTCGTCGGCTTCACCACGTCGGTGATCGCCTGGTAGCTGGTCGTGCCGACCTGGGCGCCGAGCTTGGCCTCGCGCAGGTCCGCCAGGCTGGTCTTGCCGGCGATCTTGGACGACTTCAGGGCGATGACGGTCTGCCGCACCAGGTAGTAGGGCGCGGTGAAGTCGACAGCCTTCTTACGCTCGTCGGTGATCGAGAACTGGTTGATGTCGAAGTCGAAGGACTTCGGTCCGGGGGCGATCGCCGAGTCGAACTTGACCCGGGTCCAGACGACCTCGTCGCGGGTGTAGCCGAGCTTCTCCGCCACCGCGTACGCCACCGCGGACTCGTAGCCCTGGCCGTTCTCGGGCTTGTCGTCGACGAACCACGGCTGGTAGGCCGGCTGGTCGGTGGCGATGGTGAGCTTGCCGGGGGTCTGGGTGGGCAGGTTCTCCTTCGCGCACGAGGCGGCGTCGGAGGTCGAGGGCGGGGGAGCGGGCTCGTTCTGCGGCGCGCAGGCGGTGACGGCGAAAAGGACCGCGCCGGCCGTGGCTAGCGTACGGATGCGTGGGGTGCTGACCATGGCCGACAGCGTACGACCACCATCGGTAGCTGCCGTAGCGCTGTCCCACCACGGTGGTAAGGGCAACATCCGCAGCGATAACAGCGATCTTTAGCGTTCTTTGAGTACCTATAGTGATCAGGTGAACTTGAAGGAATGGGCCGCGTGCACCGGTATCGCGTACATCACCGCTCGGCGGCGGTACGCGGCTGGGACGCTGCCTGTTCCTACATACCGACTTGGCCGCCTGATCATGGTTGGTGAACCGGTGACCGGCGCGACCGCCGACGCCGGGCAGATCGTGGTGTACGCCCGCGTCTCGTCCGCCGACCAGAGACCCGACCTCGACCGTCAGGTCGCCCGAGTCACCACCTGGGCGACCAGTCAAGGACTCGCGGTGGAGCGGGTGGTGACCGAGGTTGGGTCAGCGCTGAACGGGCACTGTACGAAGTTCCTCAGTCTGCTGCGTGATCCGGCTGTGACGACGATCGTGGTCGAGCGCCGCGACCGGTTCGCCCGCTTCGGAGCCGAGTATGTGGAGGCCGCCCTGTCGGCGCAGGGTCGCCGCCTTCTGGTGGTTGACCCGGCCGAGGTGGACGACGACCTTGTGCGGGACATGACGGAAATCCTGACGTCGTTGTGCGCCCGCCTGTACGGGCGTCGCGCCGCCGCGAACCGTGCCCGCCGCGCCATCGAAGCCGCTACCGACCCGGACGCGACGACGTGAAGACGATCCAGGCGTACCGGTTCGCCCTCGACCTCACCCCGGCGCAGCAACGGGCGATACTCGCCCACGCCGGGGCCGCGCGGGTCGCGCACAACTGGGCTCTGGCCCGGGTCAAAGCGGTCATGGACCAACGGGCAGCGGAACGTTCCTACGGCATCCCCGGCGAACTGCTGACTCCGTCGCTGTCCTGGTCACTGCCGGCGCTACGCCGAGTGTGGAACGCAGCGAAAAATGACGTCGCCCCGTGGTGGCCGCAGTGCTCCAAGGAGGCGTTCAACACCGGCCTGGATGCCCTGACGCGTGCGCTCAAGAACTGGGCCGACTCCCGCACCGGTAGACGCGCGGGCAGGCCGGTCGGGTTCCCCCGGTACAAGTCCCGCCGCGGCACCACCCCGAGCGTGCGGTTCACCACCGGCGCCATCCGCGTCGAGCCGGACCGCAAACACGTCGTGCTGCCCCGGCTGGGCCGGTTGAAGCTGCACGAGTCCGCCCGCAAACTCGCCCGCCGTCTCGACAACGGCACCGCCCGGATCATGTCCGCCACGGTGCGCCGCGACGGCGGACGCTGGCACGTCGCGTTCTGCGTCGAAGTCGACCGCGCCGTACGCCGCCCGACCCGGCCCGCCTCGGTGCTCGGGGTGGACGTCGGCGTGAAGCACCTCGCCGTGCTGTCCACCGGCGAAATGGTGCGGAACCCCCGTCACCTGGCCGCCGCGCAGGCCCGACTGCGGCAGCTTGGCCGGGCGCTATCGCGCAAGAGTGGCCCTGACCGGCGGACCGGGCAGCGCCCGTCACGCCGGTGGCAGCGTGCGTCCGCCCGGCTGGGCCGCGCGCATGCACGGGTAGCGAACCTGCGCCGCGACGGACTGCATAAACTCACCACCCGCCTCGCCCGTGAGCACGGCACGATCGTGGTGGAAGACCTCAACGTGGCGGGGATGCTGGCCAACCGCAGGCTGGCCCGGCACATCGCTGACGCCGGATTCGCCGAGATCCGCCGCCAGTTGACGTACAAAACTTCGTGGAACGGTGGCCGGCTCGTGGTGGCCGACCGCTGGTATCCGTCCTCCAAGACGTGTTCGGGTTGCGGCGCGGTAAAAGCCAAGCTGGCCCTGTCCGAGCGCGAGTACGAATGCCAGACGTGTGGCCTGGTCATCGACCGGGACCACAACGCCGCAGCCAACCTCGCCGCCCTCGCGGCGGCAACCGCCGGGAGTGGCCCGGTGGCAGGACGTGGAGCCGACCGTAAGACCCCGCTCGCGGGGCCGGTGGCTGTGAAGCGTCAACCCGGCACCGCGTCAGCGGGTCAGACCGGGACCGTCCCACCGCAAGGCGGGACTACCGATCGTGTGCTCACCAAAGCGCACTGAAAGGTAACGGAATACAGGTCCCGCTCACCCCCACACCCACTCACCCACCGGTCACCACCGGACCCGGTGCGATCCGCCACCCAGGGCGACTGGGAGAATCCGGTTCCGTGAAGACGTTCGAGGAGTTGTTCGCCGAGCTGCAGGCCAAGGCCGCGGCCGGCACCCCCGGCTCGGGCACGGTCGTCGCGCTGGAGAAGGGGGTGCACTTCATCGGCAAGAAGGTGGTCGAGGAGGCCGCCGAGTCGTGGATGGCCGCCGAGCACGAGGGGCCGGAACGCACCGCCGAGGAGATCTCCCAGCTGCTCTACCAGGTGCAGGTGTTGATGCTCGCCAGCGGACTGGAGCTCAAGGACGTCTACCGACATCTCTGAGTGCCCGCCGTCGACTCTTGACCCGATCGAAGGAGCACTCCGTCATGCTGCGTGTCGCCGTACCCAACAAGGGCGCCCTGGCCGCCTCGGCCGCCGAGATGCTGCGCGAGGCGGGCTACCGCCAGCGCAGCGACCCGAAGGACCTGGTCTGCCGGGACGAGGCAAACGACATCGAATTCTTCTACCTGCGACCGAAGGACATCGCCACCTACGTCGGCTCCGGTGACCTGGACGTCGGGATCACCGGCCGGGACCTGCTGATCGACTCCGGCGCGCCGGCCGAGGAGGTCGTCGACCTGAACTTCGGCCGGGCCACCTTCCGGTTCGCCGCCCGCCCGGACGACGTCGACGACGTCCAGGAGCTGGGTGGGCACCGGATCGCCACCGCGTACCCGGGGTTGGTCGAGCGGCACCTCGCCGAGTTGGGCGTCAAGGCCGAGGTGATCCGCCTCGACGGCGCGGTGGAGAACGCCATCCGCCTGGGCGTGGCCGACGTGGTCGCCGACGTGGTCGAGACCGGCGCCACGCTGCGCCAGGCCGGCCTGGTGGTCTTCGGCGAGCCGCTGCTGCGCTCCTCGGCGGTGCTGGTACGCCGGGCCGGCGCGACCGCGCACCCGCAGGCGGAGCAGTTGCTGCGCCGGCTGCACGGGGTGCTGGTGGCCCGCCGGTACGTCATGCTCGCCTACGACGTGCCGGCTGGCCTGCTGGACCGGGCCAGCTCGCTGACCCCGGGCATCGAGTCACCGACCGTCTCGCCGCTGCACCGTGAGGGCTGGGTGGCGGTGCAGGCCATGGTGCTCCGCGACGACGTGCACCGGATCATGGACGAGCTCTACGAGCTCGGGGCCCGGGCGATCCTGGTCACCAACATCCACGCCTGCCGGTTGTGACCGGTGCGGCGGACGGTGTCGCTGCGTGTGGCACCGTCCGCCGGGCCGGGGGCGGATGGCAGACTGGTGCCATGAGTCAGCGGGACGCAGCTCAGCGGGGTGCAGCGCAGCCGGGTGCCGATACGGCCGACCGTGGGTCGGTGACCGGCGGCGAGCTGGTGCGGCTGCGGCCCCGGCGCATCCGGGTGGTCTGCTGGGTGTCGGCGGTCGTGGTGGTGGTGTTGTTCGCGGTGGTCGCCACCACGCTGACCGGGCCGACCGGCAACGGTTACGGCACCTTCCAGCGCGGCGACCAGTTCGCCATGATCGGGCTCGGCGTGCTCTTCGCCCTCGGTGCCCTGCTGTTCACCCGTCCCCGGGTGGAGGCGGACGCGCGGGGGGTGCGGGTCCGCAACATCATCGGCTCGTACGAGCTGCCCTGGGAGGTCGTCCGGGGGATCCGGTTCGACCGCGGCGCGCCGTGGGCCGCCCTGGAGTTGTACGACGACGATCTGCTGCCGGTGGTGGCGCTGCAGGCCGCCGACAAGCAGCACGCGGTCGACGGGGTGCGTGCCCTGCGCCGGCTGCACCAGGCGCACCTGGCCGTCCTTGCCGAGCGCACCCCCGGCCCCTGACCTGCCTGCCGCCCGGCGGCGGACAGCGTCGGCACCACTGGTCCGTGCGACAGCGCAGGCGACACGGTGGGTCGGTTTGAGGCCTCGGTGACCGGGGTGTAGTGTGGTCAAGTCGACCAGGCTGTCCGTGTGAGCGGGCGGCCACGAAAGTGGGGCGCCTGCTCCCACCCGAGTTCGCCAACTGCGGCGGCCGGGTCCGGTCACCGGTTCCGGGCACGTCCCGGCTCCGGATGCGCGATCCTGTGATCGTGCCGACCGGTCGAGCGGGCCCTGGCATGCGCCGGGGCCTTCTGCTTTCCGCGCTGTTCCCGACGGGAGCCGCACGGGTCGGCCACCGATGAAGAACCGACTCGAGGAGGCCCCATCAGCGTCGAACCACGCGTGAACGAGCAGATCCGGGCACGTGAGGTCCGACTGGTCGGCCCCGAGGGTGAGCAGGTGGGCATCGTCCCGCTGGAGCGCGCCCTTCAGCTGGCCGCGGACGTCGATCTGGACCTGGTCGAGGTTGCGCCGATGGCGCGCCCGCCGGTGTGCAAGCTCATGGACTTCGGCAAGTTCAAGTACGAGAGCGCACTGAAGGCGCGCGAAGCGCGGCGTAACCAGCAGCAGACCGTCATCAAGGAGATGAAGCTCCGACCGAAGATCGATCCGCACGACTACGAGACCAAGAAGGGTCACGTGGTGCGGTTCCTCAAGGCCGGAGACAAGGTCAAGGTGACGATCATGTTCCGCGGTCGCGAGCAGAGTCGCCCGGAGCTGGGTTACCGGCTCCTGCGTCGGCTCGAATCGGAGATCACGGAACTGGGATATGTCGAGTCCGCTCCTAAGCAGGACGGCCGAAACATGATCATGGTTCTCGCTCCGCACCGGGCCGTGAAGGCCTCCGCGGTCGCCGCCACGGCGTCGCGTGGTGGACCTCGGGAGCGGACCGCGGAGGATTCCGCGGCGGCTACCGAGCCCGCGGCGGCTACCGAGTCCGTGACGGCCGGTGAGAGCGCAGCAGCCGGTGAGACCGGCGGGACCGCTGACACCAGCGGCCAGTAACAGGGGAGAAGACGTTCCACATGCCGAAGATGAAGAGCCACACGGGGACGGGTAAGCGGGTCCGCGTAACCGGCAAGGGCAAGATCATGAAGCAGCAGGCCGGTCTGCGCCACAACCTGGAGAAGAAGCCCTCCACCCGTACCCGGCGGCTGACGGGCGTGGTCGAGGCCGCCAAGTCCGACGTCAAGCGCCTCAAGAAGCTGCTCGGCCGCTGACGCGCGCCACCTGAGCCAAAGAAGGAGTTGAGATGGCACGCGTCAAGCGGGCTGTGAACGCCCAGAAGAAGCGCCGTACCCTGCTGGAGACCGCGAGTGGTTACCGCGGTCAGCGCTCCCGGCTGTACCGCAAGGCCAAGGAGCAGGTGCTGCACTCGATGCAGTACGCCTACCGGGACCGTCGCGACCGCAAGGGCGACTTCCGGCAGTTGTGGATCCAGCGGATCAACGCGGGTGCCCGCGCCAACGGCATGACCTACAACCGGCTGATCCAGGGCCTGCGCCTGGCCGGCATCGAGGTCGACCGCAAGATCCTGGCCGACATGGCCGTCAACGACGCCGCCGCCTTCGCGGCGATCGTCGAGCTGGCCCGGGCCGCGGTGCAGGCCGAGGGCACCGGCGGCGCGGCGGCCCAGGCCGCCTGATCCCCGCACAACGCAGCGAGGCGTCCCTCGACGAGGGGGGCGCCTCGCGCGTGTGTGGTGAGGACACCATGCCCTTCACGCCGCGTACACCCCGGGTGGTCGCCGCCCGCCGGTTGCAACGCCGCCGCGACCGCGAGGCCACCGGCCGGTTCCTCGCCGAGGGACCGCAGGCGGTCCGCGAGGCCCTGGCCCGCTCCCGGACGGTGCTCGAACTGTTCGGTACGCCCACCGCGCTCGACCGCCACGCCGACCTGGCGGCAGCCGCCGCCGGCGCCGACGTACCCGTCTCCGAGGTGACCGACGAGGCGCTCGCGGCGCTCGCCGAGACCGTCGCCCCGCAGGGCCTGGTCGCCGTCTGCCAGCACCTCGACGTGCCGCTGGCGACCGCGCTGTCCCGCGGTCCGCGGCTGGTCGCGGTGCTCGCGGGCATCCGGGACCCGGGCAACGCCGGCACCGTGTTGCGGACCGCCGACGCGGCCGGCGCCGCGGCGGTGGTCTTCGCCGGGGAGACGGTCGACCCGTACAACGGCAAATGCGTCCGGTCTTCGGCGGGCAGCCTGTTCCACGTCGACGTGGTACGCGAACGCGACCCGGCGGCGGTGGTCGACGCCGCCCGCGCCGCCGGTCTGGTGGTGCTCGCCGCGACCGGCTACGGCGAAGCGGATCTCGACGACCTGGCCGACGCCGGCCGACTCGCCGTTCCCACCGCCTGGCTGTTCGGGTCCGAGGCGCACGGCCTGCCCGACGAGCTGATCGCCGCCGCCGACGCCCGGGTCCGGGTCCCGCTGCACGGGCGGGCCGAGAGCCTCAACCTGGCTGCGGCCGCGGCGGTCTGCCTGTACGCTTCGGCGAGAGCCCAGCGCTGACATGAGATCACGCGCAGGAACATGTGCAGAGCACGAGGAGAGCGGCCGGTGATGGTGGACGCACCACGGCGTACGTTTAGCCAGCCCGCCGGTGTCGGCGGGCGGCGAGCCTGACCTGCTCTCCGCACCACTCCCACCGGCGGGCTGCGGCGCAGCCGCGCGTCCGTAGACTCGCTTCGCCGCCTGTGAGGGCCGGCGCCGCCGTGAGGAGTGCCCGTACGCCATGACCTACCGCAACGATCCGTACGACCCGAAGCAGGTCGCCCTGCTCGACCCGGCCGCCCTGGCCGAGGCCGTGACCGAGGCCGAGAAGGCGTTCGCCGCCGCCGGTGACCCCGACGCGCTGGCCGCGGTCCGCCCGGCGCACCTCGGCGACCGGGCCCCGGTCTCGCTGGCCCGTCGGGAGATCGGCGCGCTGCCGCCCGCCGCCAAGGCCGACGCCGGCAAGCGGGTCAACGAGGCCCGTCGCAGCATCGAGCAGGCCTATGCCGCCCGGTCCGAGGTGCTCGACCGCGAGCAGGCGCAGCGGGTCCTGGTCGCCGAGCGCGTCGACGTGACGCTGCCCTACGACCGGCGCCCGCGTGGCTCCCGGCACCCGGTCAGCGTGCTGATGGAACAGATCAGCGACCTGTTCATCGGGATGGGCTACGAGGTGGCCGAGGGCCCCGAGGTCGAGCTGGAGTGGACCAACTTCGACGCGCTCAACATCCCCGTCGACCACCCGGCCCGGGGCCTGATGGACACCTTCCACATCGCCCCCGAGCAGTCCGGGCTGGTGCTGCGCACCCACACCTCGCCGGTGCAGGCGCGTACGATGCTGACCCGCCAGCCGCCGATCTACGTGGTGGTGCCCGGTCGGGTCTACCGCACCGACGAGCTGGACGCCACCCACTCGCCGGTCTTCCACCAGGTCGAGGGCCTGGTGGTGGACAAGGGCATCACCATGGCCCACCTGCGCGGCACGCTCGACCACTTCGCCCGCGCCATGTTCGGCGAGGGCGCGAAGACCCGGTTCCGGCCGCACTACTTCCCGTTCACCGAGCCGTCGGCGGAGTTCGACGTGTGGTTCCCGGAGCACCGCAAGGGCCCACAGTGGGTCGAGTGGGGTGGCTGCGGCATGGTCAACCCGCGGGTGCTGCGCGCCTGCGGCATCGACCCGGAGGTCTACTCCGGGTTCGCCTTCGGCATGGGCATCGACCGCACCGTGATGTTCCGACACGGGGTGGGCGACATGCGGGACATGGTCGAGGGCGACGTCCGGTTCACCCGGGCGTTCGGCCACGGGGCGTAGTGCGGGCGCGCGAGTAACGGAGACGGTGGTAACGAGTCATGCGAGTTTCTGTCAGTTGGTTGCGGGAGTACGTCGACCTGCCCGACCTGCCCGCCGCCGACCTGGAGCGGGCCCTGGTCGACCTCGGCATCGAGGTCGAGTCCATCATGGACCTGTCCACCACGGTCACCGGACAGCTGGTGGTCGGCGAGGTCCTGGAGATCGAGGAGTTGACCGGCTTCAAGAAGCCGATCCGGTTCTGCCGGGTGAACGTGGGCGCCGCCAACGGCACCGGTGAACCGCAGGAGATCGTCTGCGGGGCGCGCAACTTCGCCCCCGGCGACCGGGTCGTGGTGATCCTGCCCGGCGGGGTGCTGCCCGGCGGCTTCGCCATCGGCGCCCGCAAGACGTACGGGCGCAACTCCCACGGCATGATTTGCTCCGCCAAGGAGCTGGGCCTGGGCGACGACCACTCCGGCATCCTGGTGCTGCCCGAACACGTCGCCGCCAAGCCCGGCGACGACGCCCGTCCCGTGGTCGGGCTCGACGACATCGTCGTCGAGGTGGAGATCACCCCGGACCGGGGCTACCAGATGTCCCTGCGCGGGCTCGCCCGCGAACTGGCGCACGCCCTCGGCCTCAGCTTCCAGGACCCGGGTCGGGTGCCGGCCACGCCGGGCACCACCCAACCGGCGTACCCGGTCGAGGTACGCGACCCGGTCGGCTGTGATCGGTTCGCGGCCCGGATGGTGCGCGGCGTCGACCCGACGGCGCAGACCCCGGAGTGGATGCAGCGGCGGCTCACCGTCGCCGGCATCCGCAGCATCTCGCTGCCCGTCGACATCACCAACTACGTGATGCTCGAACTCGGGCAGCCGATGCACGCCTTCGACGCCGACCGTCTCGCCGGCCCGCTGGTGGTCCGTCGGGCGGTACCGGGGGAGAAGCTGACCACGCTCGACGGGGTGACCCGCGCCCTCACCCCCGAAGACATGGTCATCTGCGACGCCGGCCTGCCCAACCCGGTCGCGGGCGACGGTGACGGGGTGCCGATCTCGCTCGCCGCCGTGATGGGTGGCGAGACCAGTGAGGTGCTGCCCAGCACCGTCAACGTGCTGTTCGAGGCCGCGCACTGGGACCCGGCGATGGTGGGGCGTACCGCGCGTCGGCACAAGCTGTTCAGTGAGGCGGCGAAGCGGTGGGAGCGGGGCGTCGACCCGGCCCTGCCGCTGGTCGCCCTGGACCGGGCGGTCGCCCTGCTCACCGAGCACGCGGGCGGCACCGCCGGCGACGAGGTGCTGGACATCGACCACGTCGTGGCGCGTACCCCGGTGACGCTGCCGGTCGACCTGCCCGGCCGGCGGGTCGGTGTGGCGTACCCGCCGGCACGGGTGGTCGCCCTGCTGGAACAGGTCGGCTGCACCGTGGCGCGGGGCACCGACCGGCTCGCCGAGGATCCTGGTGACGTGGCCGTCGCCGCAGGTGACACCGACGTCCTCAGCGTCACCCCACCGACCTGGCGGCCCGACCTGACCGACCCGGCCGACCTGGTGGAGGAGGTGGTCCGCCTCGACGGGTACGACAAGGTGCCGTCACTGCTGCCCACCGCACCGCCCGGCCGGGGGCTGACCTGGCAGCAGCGGCGTAACCGGGCGGTGTCCCGGGCGCTGGCCGAGCGCGGCTACGTCGAGGTGCTGGCGCATCCGTTCGTCGCCGCCGACCTGGCCGACCAGTTCGCCCTGCCCGCCGACGACCCGCGTCGCCAGGCGGTACGGGTGGCCAACCCGCTCTCCGACGAGGAGCCGCTGCTGCGGACCACGCTGCTCGGCCCGCTGCTCGGCATCGTCCGCCGCAACCTCGGTCGTGGCCTGCGGGACCTGGCGCTCTACGAGATGGGCGTGGTCTTCCAGCCGCGCCCGGGCGCCGGCAGCCCGCCGGCCATGGGGGTGGACCGGCGACCCACCGACGCCGAGTTCGCCGCCGCCGACGCGGTGGTCCCGTACCAGCCCCGGCACGTCGCCGTCGTGCTGACCGGCGACATCGAGCCGGCCGGCTGGTGGGGTGCCGGGCGACCGGCCACCTGGGCGGACGCCGTGGAGGCGGGCCGTGACGTCCTCGCCGCCGCCGGCGTGCCCGCCGACCGGATCGAGGTACGGGCCGCCGAGTACGCCCCCTGGCACCCCGGCCGCTGCGCGCAGCTGCTGGTCGACGGGACTGTCGTCGGTCACGCCGGTGAACTGCACCCGGCGGTGCTGGCCACCCTGGAACTGCCTCGGCGTACCAGTGCCATGGAGCTGGACCTGGACGCGTTGCCGGCAGCGCCGGTGCTGCCCGCGCCCGGGGTCTCCGGCTTCCCGCCGGCCCTGATCGACGTGGCGTTGGTGGTCGACGAGGCGGTCCCCGCCCAGGACGTCCAGCAGGCCCTCACCGAGGGCGCCGGTGAACTGCTGGAGGCGGTGCGCCTGTTCGACGTGTACGCCTCCGAGCAGCTCGGCGCCGGCCGCAAGTCGCTGGCCTACAAGCTCACCTTCCGGGCACCCGACCGCACCCTCACCGTCGAGGAGGCCGTGGCGGCCCGCGACGCCGCGGTGGCCCGCGCCACCGAACGCGTCGGCGCCACCCTCCGCGGCGCCTGACATGTAAGGAAGGGCCCCTTCTTAACGCCTCGTGCATAGGAAGGGGCCCTTCTTAACATTCGTCGGCCTGGAGCTGCCCGACCTGCTGAAGGCCGGGCAGATTCCGGACGGTCATCCGGCGGTAGTCGGTGTCGACCAGCCCGTCGGCGCGCAGCTCCCGGAGGATCTTCTGGACCGAGGTCTCGGAGGCGCCGCAGATGGAGGCCAGTTCCGGCTGGGTGAGTCGGACGTCGATGACGACGCCGTCGGGGGTCTGGCGGCCGTGGGTACGTGACAGTTCGGCGATCACCCGGGCGACCCTGATCTTGACCGGGTACGAGGAGAAGTCGATCCGTCGGCGGTTCGACCAGCGCAACCGGTCGGAGACCATGGCGGCGAGTTCGAGCGCGGCGTCCGGATTGGTTCTGAGGAACGCGCGGAACCGCTCCGAGGGGATCACGCTGTAGCGGGCGGCGCTGCAGGTGGTGACAGTCGCGGAGCGTGGCCGGTCGTTGAGCGCCGACATCTCGCCGACCAGGTCACCGCCGACCCGCAGGGACAACAGCGCCGTGCGGCCGTCGGGCAGGGCGGCGGTGACCTTCGTCAGGCCCTCTTCGATCAGCACCAGGTGTGATTGCTGCTGTCCTTCGTGGATCAGGATCTGACCGGCCGGCACCTGACGACGTACGCCGAGCTCCAACAGGGCGGAGCGTACGGGTGGGCCGAGCCGTTGCAGAAATGTGCCGTAGGGCCACTGCGAGTTCTGGGCAGGTTCGCACCGCATCCAGGCTCCCACTCCGCTCAAGCGACGACAGCGTCCGCAGCGTAACCGTCCGGCCGCGATACGTCTCACCCATCGTGCCAGCACCACACCGAGCAGGTAGGCGAGCAACAGCCCGAGTGTGAGGTGCAGATCCAGGCCCAGCTCCAACAGCACGTCGATCGGGACGCTCCACATGCCACCAGTCCACCCTGGACAGCCGCCCGAAATACCCGTGTCGTGCGGGATGACTGCTGACGGACATTGCCACTGAAGCCGTACTTCTACGGGGTCTCCGGGCGTCGACCCCAGTTGGATGTCGCTCGTGCCCGGCCTCACGGACCGGGGTGAGGAGGGTGACGAGATGCAACATCCGGAGCGGCGGTTGTTGGTCTGCGTGGACATGGAGCGCTACAGCCGGCGCGGCAACGTCCAGCAGTACGAAGCGCAGCAGGACTTCCATCGGCTGCTGCGTGAGGCAGCCGACGGGGTGGGCATGGATCGTGTCGGCTGGACGACGCAGCAGGCGGGCGACGGCGAACTGGCCATCCTGCCCCGCGAGATTCCCGAGGCGAGGGTGATCGGACGGTTCCTGCCGGAACTGAACCGGCGACTGCGGCAGTACAACGCCAGCCGTCTCCCGGTGGCCCGTATCCGGCTACGTGTGGCGGTACATCAGGGCATGGTGCACCTGGACGGGGCCAACGGTTTTCCCGGCCAGGCGGTCGTCATGGTCAGTCGGCTCTGCGACGCGACACCGGTGCGCCGAGCGTTGGCGGCCTTCCCGGACGCCGGAGTTGCCCTGGTGGTCTCCTCCGACATCTACCGGGACGTGGTGACCGAGTACCCGGAGGAGATTCGGCCGGACCGGTTCCGGCGCATCGAGGTGGTCCAGCCAGAGAAGGGGTTCTCTGAGCCGGCGTGGCTCTGCGTTCTCGACGAGGATGTGACCTCCTGGCGGGACGAGGCGTCGCCCGGCCAGCAGCCATCGTCGCTGGACGAGGCGGTGAAACCGGGCGAGGCGGCGCAGCCGAGCGGGGACAGCGGAACCGGGCGCGGTGGTGAGCCGCCGGCCGGCGGCATCCGTACCGGCAACATCCGGGTCAACGGCCAGAACGCCGTGGGACCGGGTGCGATGGCGATCGGATCCATCGGCCGTGACGCCATCCTGCGCCCGGACGTGGACCGATGAACGACCGATATCCGGAGCCGGTGGCCGGGGACCCGCCGGGGCGCACCGACCCGAACACGTTCGGCGAGGCGGGCGGATCCCGGCCGGGCCAGTCCGAAGCCGGGGCGGCCGAAGTCGGACCAGATGCCGGCGGCGATTCGGGTCCGGGACGTCCCGGTGATCCGGCCAGTGGTGCCGCTGACGGATCGGCACCGGACACGGACGCCGACCCAGCTCCGAACGACGAGTCGGACGACGGCGATGAGGAGGACCGTGAGGATGCGCTCGACTCCGGTGACGTGCTGCGCCGGCTGGCCGGTCTGTTCGGTGACGCGGGGATCGATGCCGGCAACATGTACGTCCGGGGCCAGAACGCGACCGGGCACGGTGCCCTCGCCATCGGTACGGTCAACGTCACTGCGGCGTCCGACTCGGTGGACGGCCGTCGGGTCTGGTCGGAGACGCTCAGTGAGACGACGGTGCTGGACCTGGTGCGGGGTTACGCGCTGGCCGGCAGCGATCAGCAACTCGATCACCATCTGAAGCAGCGCCATCTGGTGTGCCTGTCCGGACCGTCGGGCAGCGGAAGACTCACCTCAGCGCTGGTCGCCTCGGCTCGCCGGCACGGTGTCGGCGGGGTGAACATCCTCGGGGTCGAGCAGCTCACCGATGTGTTCCGGACGAAGCTGGGTCAGCGCCGGGGCAGCGGCTACGTGCTGCGGCTGACCGATGAGATGGTCGGTGCGCTGGACGGCTACACCCTGATGGGGCTCGCCGAGCGGGCTGCGGCCAATGCCATGACACTGCTGCTGGTCGGCGATTTCTCCCGGCGTGTCCAGGACCTCGCCGGGCACGTCGTCGAGCACCGTCCGGCACCTGCGGCCGAGGTGTTCCGGGCCGCTCTACGGCGGGAGTTGGCCGGGCGCTGTGTGGGCTTCTGCGCCGGCCACTGTGTCGGCGAGTGCGTGGATCAGTACGTCGACGAGGAATGCCTCCGGCATCAACTGCTCTCGGTGTACCTGGCCGGAGCACCTCGGCCCCGCGAGGTGGTCCCCGTCGTGGCGGCGCTCGCGCAGACGGTGCCGCGCGCCAGGGCACTGACGGACCGGCTGGCGCAACTGCTGCCCCGACAGCTTCGTGAGCGTGCCTCCCAGATCCTCGACGTGCCGGCCGACGCCGGTGCCTCGGTGGGCTGGTCCGCTGAGCAGGTACGGGCCTTCCGGCTGGCCTGCGTGGTTCTCGCCGGACTGTCGACGGTCGAGATCCGCCTCGCGGCTGAACGCTTGGTGTCCGGCCCGGAAGGGCTACAGTCGGCCACGGTACGTCTGCGCGGCGTCACCCTCGACGAGGTGCTCGGACCGATGCTGCGCGGCGCCATCGTTATACCGGACGAGGACTGGGCGACCGGCGGCATCCGGATGCAGTTCTCGGCCGGCACCGAGCAGCTGCGGTCCGCTGTCCTGGATGTGGCCTGGACCGACTGGTGGACGCCCCGGGCGCTGCTCGGCTGGTTCGCGGACATGGTGCGGGCCGAGCAGCCGGACGTACGACAGGCGGCAGCCGCCGCCATCGGATGGTCGGCCGGGCGGGACGTGCAGACGGCCCTGGACACTGTGCGCGACCTTGCCCGGGAGCGGCGAGCGAGCGTACGGCAGGCGGCCGCGATCGTTCTTGTCGCGATTGCGATGCAGCCTCGGTTGCGGCAGCGGGTCAGCGTCGAGTTGGACCGCTGGGCCGCCGGGCCGGCGGCACATCTGCGCGACACCGTCGCCCGCGCCCACGAACTGGGGCTGGCCCGGCTGTGGCCGGACGCCGCCCTGGTGCAGCTTCGGCTGGTCGCCTCCGGGCGGATGCAACGCTGGCACAACTCGGTCGTGCGTGGCTTGGTCGAGGTCTACCAGGGCGGACACGGGGCTGCTCTGGTGACGTCTCTGGCGCAGTGGGCCAGATCGACCGACCCGGAAGACCGAGAGGTGCGGCTGCACGCCGCGCGAGCGTTGCGGATCCTGGCCGAACGGTGGGCACGACCACCTCGGGAACACTGGCCGGAGCTGCTGGATCTGGCGCGTAGCGAGATCGTCTCCGCCCACGACCTGGCAACTCTCTGGGCGACAGCGCTGAGCCTGCCCGAGACGGCGTACCGATCCTGGCGGACGCTCGGCTTCTGGCTCAGCCGGGCGGACGGTCAGGCCGAGGTGTCCGCGCACGTGCTGGCGCTGCTGCGGCTGGTGTTGGCCGGACGGCCTCCGCTGCGTCGTCGGCTCCATCACCAGCTGCGTCACGTCTGGCGCCCGGTCATGCCCGGGTGCGCCCTGCTCAACGACGTCGAAACTCTGACCTTTGAGGATGCCTGATGACCACTGGACCTTCCGGGACGTCTCACGTGCGGCAGGGTGTGCCGCCGCGGCCTCGCCGCTGGTGGCACGCGATCTTTCCGCCCGCCCCGGTTCCCGCCCCCGCACTGCCGCCCCCGGCACCTACCCGGGTCACCTTTCGGCAGGACGTGCCACAACCCCTGCTGGTGCCGGCGAAGGGCGACGCATTCGACTTCAACCTGCACGTCGTCTACCTGTGGACCGCGACCAACATGACCTTCGACGGGCTGCGGCTGCGGGCCGAGGCGCTGTTGCCCTGGGCGATGGGGATCGTCCGTGAGCGTGCTGTGGACCTGGCTCGCGAGCATGAGCCGCACCGTTCCCACGACCTCGAACGGGCGCTGAACGATCTGCTGATGCACCAGCGTTGGCCGCAGGAAGCGCACCTGCCCCAGTTCACGGTGCGGCTCCGGGTCAGCCCGGACGAGCGGGTGCGGGAATGGCTGCGTCCGTACTGGGAACAGCGGATCGCGCTGGAGTGTGAGCACGAACTGGAGAAGATCCGTACCCGGCAGGCCGACGATCTGACCCGTCGGTGGGCGGCGGTGTTGCAGAACCTCCAGGACGAACCGGTCACCGCGTACGCCGCCAGACTGACCGGCGCGGAGTTCGCCGAGGTGTTCCAGCGCTACGTCACGGAACGCCGCGACATCGTTCCGAAGCTTGTGGAGTTGCTGCGGGAGGCCGTCAAGGGACACGGCGATCTCGGTCTCGGCCCGTCCGAGTACACCCAGGCATGGGACATCGCGCTGCGCACCTACGAGCGGCAGCAGGGGCTTACCCGACAGTCGATGTGACAACTCGGGTCGTCGACTCTTCCCCCTGATCGGGCGGGGGAGGAGTCGGCGGCGGGCGGCATCGGCCGAAAGGTCACGACGGTTGGATTATTTGGTTACCCACGAGTCACCTCTGAGGGGTTAGCCTGCTGTGACCCCGATGACCCTGGGATCACACCCGCCACCCCCACGGGAGCCCCCTCATGCCCGATGAGCCACCCGCCTCGGTCGACGTCTGCATAGTCGGTGGTTGCGGCCGGGTGGGCCTGCCACTGGGCATCGCGTTCGCCGCCCGCGGGCTCTCCGTCGTGCTGTACGACATCAACGCCGACGCCGTCGCCACGGTCAACTCGGCGACCCTGCCGTTCGCCGAGGCCGGGGCGGCCGAGCCCCTCGCGGAGGCGGTGGCCGCCGGGCGGCTGCGGGCCACCACCGACCCGGCCGCTGTCGGCACCTCCGAGCATCTGGTGGTGGTGGTCGGCACCCCGGTCGACGAGCATCTGAACCCGGACCTGGGGGCCGTGCCGCGGGCGTTGGAACGCTGTGCGGAGCATCTGCGCGACGGGCAGTTGGTGGTGCTGCGCAGCACCGTCTACCCCGGAGTGACCGCGTTGACCGAGAAGTTGCTGGTCGGCCGGGGAGTGCAGGCGGATGTCGCCTTCTGCCCGGAGCGCATCGCCGAGGGGCACGCGATGACCGAGCTGTTCACGCTGCCGCAGATCGTGGCGGCGCGTACCCCGCAGTCGCTGGCCCGGGCGGAGAAGCTGTTCCGGCACCTGACCGACCGGATCGTCACGCTGACGCCGGAGGAGGCGGAGCTGGCGAAGCTGTTCACCAACACCTGGCGGTACATCAAGTTCGCCACCGCCAACCAGTTCTGGATGATGGCCAACGACTTCGGGCTCGACTTCGCCCGGATCCGGCACGCCGTGGCGTACGAGTACCCCCGCGCCGCCGACCTGCCGATGCCCGGGTTCGCGGCCGGGCCGTGCCTGTTCAAGGACACCATGCAGTTGGCCGCGTTCAACCGGAACAACTTCGTGCTCGGCCATTCGGCGATGCTGATCAATGAGGGTCTGCCGTTGTACCTGGTCTCGCGGCTGGAGGACCGGTTCGACCTGGCCAGCTCGACGGTGGGCATCCTCGGCATGGCGTTCAAGGGTGGCAGCGACGATCCCCGGGAGAGTCTGGCGTACAAGCTGCGCAAGATCCTGGCGTTGAAGACCCGGGAGACGCTCTGCACCGACCCGTACGTCATCGACGAGCGTTTCGTCGACCTCGACGAGGTGCTGCGCCGGGCCGATCTGCTGGTCATCGCCGCCCCGCACGAGCAGTACGCCCGCCTGGACACCGACAAACCGGTGATCGACATGTGGGGTCTGACCGGGCAGGGGGTGCGGGTGTGATCCCCCGGGTCTCGGTGATCGTGCCGGTCTACAACGAGGGCGCGGCGATCGTGCGCTGTCTGGAGCGGATGCTGCGGGAGATGCTGCTGCCGGCCGAGGTGCTCATCGTGCACGACATGCCGGAGGACACCACCGTCCCGTACGTCGAGCAGGCCGCCCGCACCGACCCCCGGGTACGGGCGGTGCTCAACACCTACGGGCGCGGGCCGGCCAACGCGATCCGGTTCGGCATCGACGTGGCGCGGGCCCCGGTGGTGGTGGTGACGATGGCCGACGGCTGTGACGATCCCCGGCAGATCGACGAGCTGGCCCGGCTGGTGGACCGGGGCGTGGTCGTCGCCGCCGCCTCCCGCTACATGCCCGGCGGCCAGCAGGTGGGCGGGCCCCGGCTGAAGCGACTGATGTCCCGCTGGGCGGGGCGCAGCCTCTACACCCTGGCGCGGGTCGGCACCCGGGACGCCACCAACAGCTTCAAGGCGTACGACACCGCCTTCGTTCGGGAGGTGGGCATCGAGTCGCGGACCGGTTTCGAGATCGGGCTGGAGTTGACCGCCAAGGCGACCCGGTTGCGGCTGCCGGTGGCCGAGATCCCGACGATCTGGCTGGACCGGCCGCTCGGCGAGTCCCACTTCGACCTGGGCCGGTTCCTCCCCGGCTACCTGCGCTGGTACCTGTTCGCCTACGGTCGACGGCTGAGCCGGGAGAAGCTGGCCGCCCGGACCCGACCGGCGGCGGTGCAGAGCGTCGAGTCCACCGAGTACGAGAAGACCGCATAGGAGCGCACGTGGCGAAGGTCCTGGTAACTGGTTCGGCCGGCTTCATCGGCGGCTATCTTGTCGCGGAGCTGTTGGACCGGGGCCACGAGGTCGTCGGGGTGGACAACTTCTCCAAGTACGGCCCGGTCAGCCACAGCTACGACACCCATCCGCGGTTCCGGTTCGTCGAGGGCGACGCCCGTGACACCGACCTGCTGACCGAGCTGCTCGACGGCTGCGACCACCTGGTCGCCGGGGCGGCGATGATCGGCGGGATCTCCTACTTCCACGCGTACGCCTACGACCTGCTCGCCACCAACGAGCGGATCATGGCCGCGACCTGCGACGCAGCGCTGCGGGCGCACCGCGACGGCACGCTGCGCAAGGTCACCTACCTCTCCTCCTCGATGGTGTACGAGTCGACGGAGCACTGGCCCAGTCGGGAGGGCGACGAGCGGCGCATCCCGCCACCCCTGTCGTCGTACGGGTTCCAGAAGCTGGCGGTGGAGTACTACGCCCGGGCCGCCTGGGAGCAGTACCGGTTGCCGTACACGATCGTGCGGCCCTTCAACTGCGTCGGGGTGGGGGAGGGGCGGGCCCTGGGGCAGGCCGAGGTGCTCTCCGGCAACGTGAAGCTGGCCATGTCCCACGTGGTGCCCGACCTGGTGCAGAAGATCGTCAAGGGGCAGGATCCGCTGCACATCCTGGGCGAGGGCGACCAGGTGCGGCACTACACCTACGGCGGTGACCTGGCCCGGGGTATCGCGCTGGCCATCGAGCACCCGGCGGCCCACAACGAGGACTTCAACCTCTCCACCGCCCGGTCGACCACGGTGCTGGAGTTGGCCGAGCTGATCTGGCACAAGATCAAGGGCGCTGAGGTGCCGTTCCGGTACGTCAGCGACGAACCGTTCCGCTACGACGTCCGCAAGCGGGTGCCGGACACCACGAAGGCCGCCGAGGTGCTCGGCTTCACCGCGACCACCTCGCTGGACGAGATGCTCGATGAGGTCATCCCCTGGGTCACCGACGCCGTGCACGCCGGCCGCCTGTAGGGGTAAGGAAGGGCCCCCTGTTAACGCCTCCGGTAGAGCAGGGGTCCCTTCTTAACACAGCAAGTATTCTCATACGGTCGACTGCATGAACTTGCAGCGCCAGTCTCGCTGCTGCTAACCTCCCTGCATAGTCATACGGAGGTAGGCATGGGAATCCGGGTCGCGGTCGCCGGGGCAAGTGGCTACGCGGGCGGTGAACTACTCCGCCTGCTCGCCGGGCACCCTGAGTTCGACCTGGTCACCGCCACCGCGCACAGCCAGGCGGGGCAGCGCGTCGACAGCGTGCACCCGCAGCTCGTCGGGCTGGACCACACCTTCGCCGAGACCGTACCGGAGACGCTCGCCGAGGCCGACCTGGTCTTCCTCGCGCTGCCGCACGGCCAGTCGGCCGCCCTCGCCGCGCAGCTGCCCACCGACGTCCGGGTGGTCGACCTGGGCGCGGACCACCGCCTCGCCGACGGTGACGCCTGGGCCCGCTACTACGGCGGCCCGCATGCCGGCGCGTGGACCTACGGCCTGCCGGAACTGCCCGGGCAGGCCGAGCGGATCGCCGCCGCCACCCGGGTCGCCAACACCGGCTGCTACGCCGCGACGATCACCCTGGCGCTCGCGCCGCTGATCGCCGCCGGTGTCGCCGACCCGGCCGACGTGGTGGTCGTCGCCGCGTCCGGCACCTCCGGGGCCGGCCGGGCCGCCAAGACCCACCTGCTGGCCAGCGAGGTGATGGGCGACCTGTCGCCCTACAAGGTCGGCGCCCACCAGCACGTACCGGAGATCAAGCAGGCCACCGGCGCGACCGGCCTGTCCTTCACCCCGGTGCTCGCGCCGATGCCGCGCGGCATCCTGGCCACCGTGACCGCCCGCCCGACCGGCTCGGCGGACCCCCGGGCGGTGCTGGCGCAGGCGTACGCGGACAGCCCCTTCGTGCACCTGCTGCCCGAGGGCCGCTGGCCGCACACCGCAGCCACCCTGGGCAGCAACTCCTGCCACCTGCAGGCCACCGTCGACGTCGACTCCGGTCGGCTGATCGTGGTCGCCGCGCTGGACAACCTCGGCAAGGGCGCCGCGGGTCAGGCGGTGCAGAACGCCAACCTGATGTTCGGCCTGCCCGAGACCACGGGCCTGTCCCCGCTGGGGGTCACGCCATGACCGTCACCACGCCGGCCGGGTTCCGGGCGGCCGGGGTCACGGCCGGTCTCAAGAACAGCGGCACCCCGGATGTCGCGGTGGTCGTCAACGACGGCCCGGACGTCGGGGTCGCCGGTGTCTTCACCAGCAACCGGGTCAAGGCCGCACCGGTGGCATGGAGCGAGCAGGTGCTGCACGGCGGCATCGTCCGCGCGGTGGTGCTCAACTCCGGTGGGGCGAACGCCTGCACCGGTCCGGCCGGCTTCCAGGACACCCACGCCACCGCCGAGCACGCCGCCGCCGAACTGACCGCGCAGCACCCCGACCAGCCGTTCGGGGCGGGTGAGGTGGCGATCTGCTCGACCGGCCTGATCGGCGAGCGGCTGCCGATGGACAAGCTCCTGCCGGGAGTCAGCGCCGCCATCGCGGGCCTGACCGTCGACGGCGGGGACGCCGCCGCCGAGGCGATCATGACCACGGACACCCGGCCGAAGACCACGGTGATCTCCGGTGCCGGCTGGACCGTCGGTGGCATGGCCAAGGGCGCCGGCATGCTCGCCCCGGCGATGGCCACCATGCTCTGCGTACTGACCACAGACGCGGTCGCCGACCCGCAGACGCTCGACGCCGCGTTGCGCGCCGCCACCCGGGTCACCTTCGACCGGGTCGACTCCGACGGCTGCATGTCCACGAACGACACCGTGCTGCTGCTGTCCAGCGGCGCATCCGGGGTCACCCCGACTCCGGACGAGTTGACCGCGGCGGTCACCGCCGCCTGCCACGACCTGGCCCAGCAGTTGATCGCCGACGCCGAGGGCGCCACCAAGCAGATCGCCATCGAGGTCGTCGGCGCAGCCGGCGAGGACGACGCGGTCGAGGTGGGCCGGTCGGTGGCCCGCAACAACCTGGTGAAGACCGCGCTGTTCGGCAACGACCCGAACTGGGGCCGGATCCTCGCCGCCGTCGGCACCACCGCCGCCGAGTTCGAGCCGGACGCCGTCGACGTGGCCGTCAACGGGATCTGGGTCTGCCGGGGCGGCGCCGCCGCCGAGGACCGCTCGAAGGTCGACCTGACCGGCCGTGACGTCACCATCCGCATCGACCTGCACGCCGGCGCCACCGAGGCGACGGTGTGGACCAACGACCTGTCGCACGCGTACGTGCACGAGAACTCGGCCTACTCGACATGAGCATGAACCTGAACACGGACCTGACCCGCGCCCAGGCCAAAGCGGCCACCCTGATCGAGGCGCTGCCCTGGCTGGAGCGGTTCTCCGGCGCCACCGTCGTGGTCAAGTACGGCGGCAACGCCATGATCGACCCGGAGTTGCAGCGGGCCTTCGCCGCCGACATGGTGTTCCTGCGCCACGTCGGTCTCAAGCCGGTCGTGGTGCACGGCGGCGGTCCGCAGATCTCGGCGATGCTCGGGCGACTCGGCATCGACAGCGAGTTCCGGGGCGGCCTGCGGGTGACCACGCCGGAGGCGATGGACGTGGTCCGGATGGTGCTGGTCGGCCAGGTCGGGCGGGAACTCGTCGGGCTGATCAACTCCCACGGCCCGCTCGCGGTCGGGCTCTCCGGTGAGGACGCCGGCCTGTTCACCGCGGTACGCCGCCCCGCGTACGTCGACGGGGAGCCGGTCGACGTCGGGCAGGTCGGCGACGTCGAGTCGGTGAACGCCTCCGCGGTGACGGACCTGATCGCGGCCGGCCGCATCCCGGTCATCTCCACCGTGGCGCCGGACGCCGACGGGGTGCTGCACAACCTCAACGCCGACACCGCCGCCGCCGCGCTCGCGATCGCGCTGCAGGCCCGCAAGCTGGTCGTGCTCACCGACGTACCCGGCCTCTACGCCAACTGGCCGGACACCTCCAGCCTGATCAGCGAGATCACCACCGACGATCTGGCGAAGCTGCTGCCGTCGCTGGAGTCGGGCATGGTGCCCAAGATGGAGGCCTGCCTGCGGGCGGTCATCGGCGGAGTGCCGGCCGCGCACGTCGTGGACGGCCGGGTCGCCCACTCCACGCTGCTGGAAGTATTCACCTCGGAAGGCTTCGGAACCATGGTCGTGAGCGCGCCCAGCGAGGTTGCCGGCCCCGCGAACCAGGAAGGCTCGGTGGCGTCATGACCGCCCTCAGCGACCGGTGGCGTCAGTCCATGATGGACAACTACGGCACCCCACCGCTGGCCCTCGTCTCCGGCTCCGGCGCCGTCGTGGTCGACGAGACCGGCCAGGAGTACGTCGACCTGCTCGGCGGCATCGCCGTCAACTCCCTCGGGCACGCCCACCCGGCAGTGGTGGCCGCCGTGTCCAAGCAGGTCGCCACCCTCGGGCACGTGTCGAACCTGTTCATCTCCGAGCCGCCGGTGGCCCTGGCCGAGTTGCTGCTGGCCCTCGCCGGCCGGCCCGGCCGGGTCTTCTTCGCCAACTCCGGCGCGGAGGCCAACGAGGCGGCGTTCAAACTGTCCCGGCGCACCGGACGCACCCACGTGGTGGCCACCGTGGGCGGCTTCCACGGCCGCACCATGGGAGCCCTGGCCCTGACCGGCCAGCCCGCCAAGGCCGACCCGTTCCGCCCGCTGCCCGGCGAGGTCACCCACGTCCCGTACGGCGACGTGGCCGCGCTGGAGGCGGCGGTCACCGACGCCACCGCCATGGTGATCCTGGAACCGATCCAGGGCGAGAACGGCGTCGTCGTCCCACCCGCCGGCTACCTCGCCGCCGCGCGGCGGATCACCGCCCGGCACGGCGCGCTGCTGGTGCTCGACGAGGTGCAGACCGGCATCGGCCGCACCGGGCACTGGTTCGCCCACCAGGCCGAGGGCGTCGAACCGGACGTGGTGACCCTGGCCAAGGGGCTCGGCGGTGGGCTGCCCATCGGCGCCACCCTCGCCTTCGGCCCGGCCGCCGACCTGCTGGTCCCCGGCTCGCACGGCACCACCTTCGGCGGTAACCCGGTCAGCTGCGCCGCCGCCCTCGCGGTGATCTCCACCATCGCCCACGAAGGGCTGCTCGACCACGTCAAGCGGGTCGGTGAACGGATCCGCCGGGGCATCGACGCGCTCGGGCACCCGCTGGTCGCCGGGGTCCGGGGCGCCGGGCTGCTGCTCGGCGTGACGCTGACCGCCCCGGTAGCACCCGCCGCCGCCACGGCGCTGCGGACGGCCGGCTTCCTGGTCAACCCGGTGCAGCCGGACGTGCTCCGGCTCGCCCCGCCGCTGATCCTCACCGCCGCGCAGGTCGACGCCTTCCTGGCCGCCCTGCCCATCGCGCTGACCGCCGCCGCGTCGGTGGCTCCGGGCGCCACCGACCAGCACCCGCGCGGACCGATCGCCGTACAAACCACGCCGACCGAGGCGGACCCGACCCCGACGGAGGCCCCCGCATGACCCGGCACTTCCTGCGCGACGACGACCTCACCCCGGCCGAGCAGTCCGCCGTGCTCGACCTGGCGGCCCGGATGAAGGCCGACCGCTTCGCGCACACCCCGTTGGCCGGGCCCCGCGCGGTGGCCGTGCTGTTCGACAAGCAGAGCCTGCGGACCCGGATCTCCTTCGACGTCGGCATCGCCGAACTCGGCGGCCACCCCCTCGTGGTGGACACCCAGGTCACGCACTTCGGCCGGGGTGAGGCCCTGAGCGACGCCGGCCGGGTGCTGTCCCGGTACGTGGCCGCGATCGTGCTGCGGACCCACGGCGACGACCGGATCGCCGAGGTGGCCGCCGGTGCGTCCGTGCCGGTGGTCAACGCGCTGACCGACGGCTTCCACCCCTGCCAACTGCTGGCCGACCTGCTCACCGTGCGGGAGTGGTGCGGCGGCACCGTCGGGCGGACGCTGACCTACGTCGGCGACGCGGCGAACAACATGGCCCACTCGTACCTGCTGGCCGGGGTGACCGCCGGCATGCACGTGCGGGTCGCCGGGCCGGACGGCTTCCAGCCCGCCGCCGAGGTGGTGGCCCGGGCCGAGGAGATCGCTGCGGAAACCGGCGGCTCGGCGCAGGTGTTCACCGACCCGGTGGCCGCCGTCCGGGACGCCGACGTGGTCGCCACCGACACCTGGACCTCGATGGGGCAGGAGAGCGACGGGCTGGACCGGATCACCCCGTTCCTGCCCTACCAGGTCAACAAGACGCTGCTCGGGCACGCGGCGCCGGAGGCGATCGTGCTGCACTGCCTGCCCGCGCATCGCGGCGAGGAGATCACCGACGAGGTGCTCGACGGCCCGCAGAGCGCGGTGTTCGACCAGGCGGAGAACCGGTTGCACGCCCAGAAGGCGCTGCTGGCCTTCCTCCTGGCAGGGTAGGAGCCCATGACGACACCGCTGACCCGTGCCGCCCGGCATGCCCGCATCGTCGAGCTGATCCGTGACAAGGCGATCCGGTCGCAGACCGAACTCGCCGAACTGCTCGGCGACGAGGGCGTCCAGGTCACCCAGGCCACCCTCTCCCGGGATCTGAAGGAACTCGGCGCCGTCACCGCCCGCGGCGGCGACGGACGCGCCGTGTACGTCATCCCGGAGGACGGGCACCGCCCGTTGCGCGACGCGGAGGCAGCCCCGGCCCGGCTGGTACGGCTGCTGCGCGAGTTGCTCAACGAGGTCGACTCCAGCGGCAACATCGCCGTGCTGCGTACCCCGCCGGGAGCCGCCCAGTATCTGGCCAGCGCGTTGGATCGGGCTGGCCTGCCGGAGGTCGTCGGCACCATCGCCGGCGACGACACCATCCTCGTCGTGGCCCGTGAGAGCGACGGCGGCGCCGCGCTCGGCGAACGGCTCGCCGGCTGGGCCCGCCGCGACGAGAACGTCGACGGGAGTGTCACACCATGAACGCTCGGTACGCCCGGTTGGATGAGGTGCGATCGTGACCACCAGAATGGGCGGGGTGGACGACAAGACCCTGACCGAGAACAGCACCGCAGCCAACCGGACGAGCCTGTGGGGTGGCCGGTTCGCCGGTGGCCCGTCGGAGGCGCTCGCCCGGTTGTCGGTGAGCGTCCAGTTCGACTGGCGACTGGCCCCGTACGACATCGCCGGTTCCCGGGCGCACGCCCGGGTGCTGGCCGGCGCCGGCCTGCTCGACCCGGAGGAACTGGGCCGCATCCTCGCCGCCCTGGACGACCTGGAAGCCGCCTGCGCCTCCGGCGCCTTCCGGCCGACCGTCGACGACGAGGACGTGCACACCGCGCTGGAACGCGGCCTGCTGGAGCGCCTCGGCAGCCTCGGCGGCAAGCTGCGCGCCGGGCGGTCCCGCAACGACCAGGTCGCCACCGACCTGCGGCTCTACCTGCGTGACCACGCCCGAGGCGTGGCCGCCCGGCTGGTCGAGCTGGCCGAGGCGCTTGTCGAGCAGGCCGAGCGGCACGTCGACACCGCCGCGCCCGGCATGACCCACCTCCAGCACGCCCAGCCGGTCACCTTCGGCCACTGGCTGCTGGCCCACGTCCAGCCGCTGCTGCGGGACCTGGAGCGGCTGCGCGACTGGGACCACCGCGCCGCGGTCAGCCCGCTCGGCGCCGGCGCGCTGGCCGGCTCGGGCCTGCCGCTGGACCCGGTGGCGGTCTCCAAGGAACTGGGCTTCCGGACGTCGTTCGCCAACTCGATGGACGCGGTCGCCGACCGGGACTTCGTCGCCGAGTTCCTCTTCATCACCGCGATGATCGGCGTGCACCTGTCCCGCCTCGGCGAGGAAGTGGTGCTCTGGACGTCGCAGGAGTTCGGCTGGGTCGAGTTGGACGACGCCTTCGCCACCGGCTCGTCGATCATGCCGCAGAAGAAGAACGCGGACATCGCCGAGCTGGCCCGGGGCAAGTCCGGCCGGCTGGTCGGCGGGCTGGTCGCCGTACTGACCATGCTCAAGGGCCTGCCGATGACCTACGACCGGGACATGCAGGAGGACAAGGAGCCGGCCTTCGACGCGGTCGACACCCTGGAACTGCTGCTGCCGGCCCTCGCCGGAATGATCTCCACCATGACGGTACGCGTCGACCGCCTGGTCGCCGCCGCGCCGGTGGGCTTCTCGCTGGCCACCGAGGTGGCCGACTGGCTGGTCCGCAAGGGTGTGCCGTTCCGCGACGCCCACGAGATCACCGGCAAGCTGGTGGCGCTCTGCGCCGCCCGCGACTGTGCCCTGGACGAGGTCTCCGACGACGACCTGGCCACCGTCAGCGAACACCTCGACCCGTCCGTACGCGACGTGCTGTCGGTCCGCTCGGCCCTCGCGGCCCGGATCACCCCCGGCTCCACCGGCCCTGGCCCGGTCGCCGACCAACTCGCCGCCGCCGCCGACCACCTCGCCACCTGGCGCGAGTGGGCCGCCGAAACCGTCGTCCCCCGCTGACCCCTCCGCTGCTGCGTGCGGTGCCTGCAACTTCGGGGAAGATGCTGCCTCCAGGTCCATCGAGACCGCATCTTCCCCGAACTTGCTGCCGACGTATCGACGAGGGCGTTGCGGTCCTTGGGGGCAGGGCGGTTCAGGGGGCGGGTTGGGGTGGCGGGGTGCGGGCGGTGAGGCGGTCGTAGCGTTGCTTGGCGGCCTGGGCGCTGCCCAGGCCGAGGCCCTGGCCGATCGCCTGCCAGGTCAGGCCTCGGCTGCGGGCCAGGTGGAACAGGCCCGCCTCCATGGTGTCGATCTCCGCGCGCAGGTGCGGGAAGAGGGCCAGCGCGGCGAGCAGGTCCGCCTCGTCCACCGGCTCCTCGCCCGGTTCCGGCTGAGCTGCCCCGGCAGCCAGCGCCAGGAGCACGGCGATCGCCTCGTACGGGTCGGCGGCGTACGGGTTGGTGTGCCGTCGCCGCTGCTGTTCGCTGGCGGCGTGCCGTGAGGTGAGTCGTTGCAGCGCGGCATAGCTGCGGTGCGCTCGGTCCTCGAACGTGGAACTGGAGTCGGCCATGCGCCAACTCCAGCACCTCAACGAAGTGTTGTCAACACTCCGTTGATGGGCGGCCCGTCTGGCCGCTGCACGTCACCCCGCCAGATCAGCTGGAACCCCGGACCGCCTCGATGATGGTCTCCGCGACCTCACCCGGTCGGGCCACCGCCATCGCATGCGAGCCGCCCTCGATCTCGCGCTGGCCCCGCGGGTTGGCCCGCTCCGCCATGAACCGGTGCGCGGCGACCGGGATGTTCATGTCGGCGTCGCCGAACACGAACCAACTGGGCAGCGACCGCCAGGCGGGGTCGCCGACGAGAGCGTCGTTGAGAGCCTGCTCGGTGGCCGGCCGCTGGGTCCGGGCCATCAGTGAGGCGACGTCGGCGGGCGCGTCCGCGGCGAACTGCTTGTGGTAGGCCTCCTGGGAGATCGCCACCTCGTTGCCGCCGGTCGACACCGGATACTGCACCAGCGTGCCGGCGAGCGTGCTGCCGGGGAACTGCGAAGACAACGACAGCGCCGACTCACCGGTGTCCGGCGCGAACGAGTTGACGTACACGAGGGCCCGCACCGACGGATTGTCGGCCGCCGCCTGCGTGGTCACCATGCCGCCGTACGAGTGGCCGACGAGCACGACCGGGCCATCCACCCACCGCATCACGTCCCGCAGGTACGCGGCGTCACCGGGAAGGCTCCGCAGCGGGTTGGCGAGCGCGACCACGTGGTAGCCGGCGCCCAGCCGGTCGATCACACCGTTCCAGCTTGCCGACTCGGCGAACGCTCCGTGCACGAGAATGATGGTGGGCTGCTGATCGGACATGCGCACGCTCCCTCACTCCGAGACCTGTTCACCGCCGGCAGCGCCGGTACCCGCGATTACCCGTCATGTAGGAGCGAAACCCCTGGTCAACTGCGGCAGGGTCCGCTCTTCGACCGGAGGCACCCGTACCGAGCGTGCGGGCGCGGTTGCCGGTCAGGGCGGGACCGGGTTACCTGGACGGGTGGACCATCCCTGGTTGAGCGCCCCCGCCGCCGACATCGCGCAGGCCGCGCGGTCGCTGCTCGGCTGGGAGGTGACGGCCAACGGTGTGCGGATCAGGTTGACCGAGGTCGAGGCGTACGCGGGCACCGGCGAGGACCCGGCCTCGCACGCCCATCGTGGTCCGACGCCCCGTACGAAGGTCATGTTCGGTCCGGCGGGCTACGCCTACACGTACTTCGTCTTCGGTATGCACTGGTGTCTGAATCTTGTCTGCGGCGCGGAGGGGGAGGCGGCGGCGGTGCTGCTGCGCGCGGGCGAGGTGGTCGACGGGCTGGATCTGGCCCGTGATCGGCGCGGCGGGGTGCCCGACCGGGACCTGGCCCGTGGACCGGCCCGGCTGGTGATGGCGCTGGGGGTGACGGCGGCGGCCAACGGCACCAGCATGCTGGACGGGACCGGGCCGCTGCTGCTGACTCCGCCGACCCGGCCGGTCGCGCCGTCGGCCGTCTCCGCCGGCCCGCGTGTCGGCGTGGCCGCCGCCCACGACGTGCCGTGGCGCTTCTGGATCACCGGCGACCCGACCGTCAGCCCTTACCGCCGCCATGTCCCACGGCGGCGTCCGGCGTCGATCCGCTGACGCTCTCGTGGCCGATCATGGGCCACTGCTGCGTGACACGACGACCTACCCTGCTGGCATCAGCATCGCTTCCTGTGAATGGAGCTGGTCGTGTCCTTCCCCGATGCCATTCGTTCCGTTTTATCGAAGTACGCCACGTTCCGAGGGCGGGCCCGTCGCTCCGAGTACTGGTGGTTCTCGCTGTTCCTTCTCCTGGTCGGGATTGTGGCTTCGGTCCTCGACAGCGCGCTGGGTGTCGACTTCGAGGGATCGGGCGGGCCGGTTTCCCTGCTCGTCAATCTGGCGCTCCTGCTGCCGTCGCTGGCAGTCGCCGCGCGGCGGCTGCACGACATCGACCGCACCGGCTGGTGGCTCCTGCTGGCCTTCATCCCGATCGTCGGGTGGATCGTGCTGCTGGTGTTCGCGCTCCAGAACGGCACGCCCGGTCCGAACCGCTTCGGTCCCAGCCCGAAGTCGTAGGGGGTCGCTGGGTGCGGGTCGACGATCCGCTGGGTAGCCGGTTGGAAGCGGCCTGCCGGGGGAGACGAGGGGAGCCCGGGTCGCGGAATAGTTGACTCGTCAAATATGTTGTCGGGGGCACCGGGGCCACCTCGCCCCGGTCGGACGACACGAGGAGCGCATCATGCAGTTCGGAGTCTTCACCGTCGGTGACGTCACCGTCGACCCGACCAACGGGCGGGAGCCGACCGAGCGTGAGCGCATCAAGGCGATGGTCACCATCGCGCTCAAGGCCGAGGAGGTCGGCCTCGACGTCTTCGCCACCGGCGAACACCACAACCCGCCGTTCGTGCCCTCGTCGCCCACCACCATGCTCGGCTACATCGCCGCGCGTACCGAGCGGCTGCTGCTGTCCACCGCGACCACGCTGATCACCACCAACGACCCGGTGAAGATCGCCGAGGACTACGCGATGTTGCAGCACCTGGCCGACGGGCGGGTCGACCTGATGATGGGGCGCGGCAACACCGGCCCGGTGTACCCCTGGTTCGGGCAGGACATCCGCAACGGCATCCCCCTCGCCATCGAGAACTACGACCTGCTGCGCCGGCTCTGGCGCGAGGACGTCGTCGACTGGCGGGGCAAGTTCCGTACGCCGTTGCAGTCGTTCACCTCGACGCCGCGTCCGCTCGACGGTGTGCCGCCGTTCGTCTGGCACGGCTCGATCCGCAGCCCGGAGATCGCCGAGCAGGCCGCGTACTACGGCGACGGTTTCTTCGCCAACCACATCTTCTGGCCCGCCGAGCACACCCGCCGGATGGTGGGGTTGTACCGGCAGCGCTTCGAGCACTATGGGCACGGCTCCGCCGACCAGGCCATCGTCGGCCTCGGCGGCCAGGTGTTCATGCGGCGCAACTCCCAGGACGCGGTACGCGAGTTCCGCCCCTACTTCGACAACGCCCCGGTCTACGGGCACGGTCCGTCGTTGGAGGAGTTCACCGCGCAGACCCCGCTGACCGTGGGCAGCCCGCAGCAGGTCATCGACCGGACCCTCGGCTTCCGTGACTACGTCGGCGACTACCAGCGGCAGTTGTTCCTCATGGACCATGCCGGTCTGCCGCTGAAGACCGTGCTGGAGCAGCTCGACCTGCTCGGCGAGGAGGTCGTACCGGTGCTGCGCAAGGAGTTCGAGTCGCTGCGTCCGGCGCACGTGCCGCCGGCGCCCACGCACGCCTCGCTGCGCGCCGCCGCCGAGCAGGCCGCCACCGACCAGAGCGCGGGGACGGAGGCCGGTCGGTGACCGTGCGTACCCTCGCCGTGGTCTCGGCCGGGCTCAGCCAGCCGTCGTCCACCCGGCTGCTCGCCGACCAGCTCGCCGCCGCCACCCGCGACGAGCTGGTCGGGTACGGCGAACAGGTCACGCTGCACCCGATCGAGCTGCGCGAGCACGCCCACGACATCGTCAACCACCTGCTCACCGGCTTCCCGTCGGAGCCGCTGCGGCAGGTGCTGGAACAGGTCACCGGCGCGGACGGGCTGATCGCCGTCACGCCGATCTTCAACGCCTCGTACAGCGGGCTGTTCAAGTCGTTCTTCGACCTGGTCGACGCCGACGCCGTCGGCGGCCGGCCGGTGCTGATCGGCGCCACCGGCGGCACCGCCCGGCATTCGCTGGCCCTGGAGCACGCGATCCGGCCGATGTTCACCTACCTGCGGGCGGTGGTGCTGCCGACCGCCGTCTTCGCGGCCCCCGAGGACTGGTCGGGCGGTACCGCGCAGGGCGTGTTGCGGACCCGGATCGCGCGGGCCGCCGAGGAACTGGCCGGGCAGGTGCACCGCAGCGCCCCGTCGTCCGGCCCGGTCGACCCGTTCGCGCTGACCACCGACTTCGAGCAGTTGCTGCGCGGCGGGGACGCCTGACCCGGCGAGCGAGGCGCAGGCGTACGGCATCGCCCCGCACCACCCGTCGTGGTGCGGGGCGACGAGATGTCAGACGGCGTGCTCGGCCGCGTGCGGGTGGGCGACGAGCACCGGGCAGCGGGAGTGGTGCACCAGCGCCTGGCTGACCGAGCCGAGCAGCAGGCCGGCGAACCCGCCCCGGCCCCGGGACCCGACCACCACCAGCGCCGCGTTCCCGGAGGCCTCGATCAGCGCCTCGTCGGGCTTGCGGCCGGTGATCACCCGCTCTTCGACGGTCAGGCCGGGATGGCTGCCCCGGGTGGCCGCGGCGGCCGTGGCCAGCAGGTGCTCGCCGTCGACGTCCCGTTCACCGGAGACGTGCACCAGCAGCAGCGAGCCACCGCGTCGGACGGCCTCCTCGGCGGCGTGACCGACGGCGAGTTCCGCCGAGGAGGAGCCGTCGACCCCGACCAGCACCGGCCCGTCGGTCGGCAGCGGCCGGTCCGGGGGCCGCACCACCAGCACCGGGCAGTGCCCGTGCGCGGCGACCTGGGTGCCGACCGAGCCGAGCAGCAGGCCGGCGAAGCCGCCCAGGCCCCGGCTGCCCACCACGACCAACTCGGCCCGACGTGACTCCTCGACCAGGGTCGCGCCGGGTCCACCGGCCACCTGTCGCACCTCGACGGTGAGCGACGGCCACCGGTCGACAAGTTCGGCGGCGGTCTGTTCGAGCATCTTCCGACCGTCCTCGGAGGGCGCCGGCAGACCCATCTCGTACGGGTTGATCGGCACCCCGTAGCCGAGCGGATGCAGGTAGCCGTGCACCAGGTGCAGCGGGCGGGACCGCCACACCGCCTCCTGGGCCGCGTGCTCCGCGGCGACCAGGCTCGGCGGGGAGCCGTCCACCCCCACCACGACAGGTCGGTTCATGATGCCTCCAGACGTCGTCACGCCATTGTCGAACGTCGCCGGCCGGTAGACCGGCCCCCGACACACCTGATGCGGGGCCGGTCCACCGGCGGCCGGGCGGGCCGATGGCCTGCCACCCGTGGTGAGGTGGCGCCGGGGGAGCGGCGCGACCCCACCGGATCACGAACCTTCGACGGTACGCGGCTCGCGGACCACCACCACCGGAGCGTCCGCGTGGTGCAGGACCGCGTGGCTGACCGAGCCGAGCAGCAGCCCGGCCAGCGCCCCGCGTCCCCGCGCGCCGACGACCACCAACTGGGCGTCGCGGGACTGCTCCACCAGTGCGCGGGCGGGGGAGCCACGGACCAGCAGTTGCCGCACCGGCACCTGCGGGTACCGCGGCGACCACCTGGCCACGGCGTCGGCGAGGACCTGTTCCTCCTGCTCCCGGAAGGCGTCCAGGTCGTAGACCAGCGGCAGGATGTCGCCCGGGCCGGCCGGCGCCGGGTAGAGCCAGGAGTGCACCGCCACCAGTTCGGTGTCGCGCCGGGCGGCCTCCTCGAACGCGAAACCGATCGCCTCATCGGAGGCGGGGGAGCCGTCGACGCCGACCATCACCGGCCCGTCCGCGCGCTGCTCACCCCGGACCACCAGCACCGGGCAGCTGGCCCGGGCGCTGAGCTGCACGGCCACCGAGCCGAGCAGCAGCCCGGCGAAACCGCCCAGGCCCCGGCTGCCGAGCACCAGCAGCGCGGCGTCGGCGGCCTCGGCGAGCATGACCGCCGGCGCCGCGCCGTGCACCACCGCGCCGGTGACCGACACCTCCGGGGCGACCTTGGTGGCTTCGGCCACCGCGTCGGCCACGAACTGCTCGGCCTGGTTGCGCAGGCCGGCGTCGGCCGGCGCGCCCGGCGCGGGGCCCAGCGGCACCCGCATCAGCGGCCAGATGAACGCGTGCACGACCCGCAGCGGTCGCTGCCGGTACGCGGCCTCCCGGGCGGCGGCCCGCACCGCGTGCAGGGCCGTCTCGGAACCGTCCACACCCACCACGACGGGGGCGCTGTTGCTGCTCATCGAGTCCTCCTTCGGCTCACTACCAGCCTGACCCATTCGGGGAGGTCAGGTTCACCGACCCCGCCTTCCGGCGACGAATCACCATCGTCAGCCGCAGCAGCAGGCCGGGCAGGACGCTCACCGCGGCGCAGGCGAGCAGTTCCACGGCACCCAGCGCTTCGGTGCCGAGCAGGTCCCGCAGCGGTGCCACCAGCACCCCGGCGACCTGCAACAACGCGGAGATCGCCACCGCCAGCGGCAGCGCCGGGTTGCCCCGCCGCCCACCGGGCGGGCGCGGTGCGCGTACCGCCAACGCCACCCCGAGCTGGGCCAGACCCAGCACCACGAAGACCACCGACTGCCAGGGCCGGTCCCAGTGGGCGGCCAGCACACCCGCGCCGAGGGTCACCGCAGAGATCAACGTGCCGGCGATGAGGATGTGTCGGCCCAGGCCCGCCCCGAGCACGGACTCCTGCGGCGAGCGCGGCACCCGGCGCAGCGTCCCCGGTTCCGCCGGTTCGGCGCCCAGGGCGACACCCGGCAGCCCGTGGGTGAGCAGGTTGATCCAGAGGATCTGCGCCGGCAGCAGCGGCACGGCCAGCCCGAACAGCGGACCCATCAGCATCACCACGATCTCGGCCAGCCCGCCGGAGAGGGCGTAGCGCAGGAACCGCCGGATGTTGTCGTAGATCCGCCGCCCCTCGCCGATGGCGGTCGCCACGGTCGACAGGTCGTCGTCGACGAGCACCAGGTCGGCCGCCTGCCGGGCCACCTCGGTGCCGCCGCCCATGGCCACGCCGATGTCGGCGCGGCGCAGCGCCGGCGCGTCGTTGACCCCGTCGCCGGTCATCGCCACCACGTGCCCGCGGGCCTGCAGGGCGGCGACGATGTCGAGCTTCTGCTCCGGGCGGGTACGGGCGAACACCCGGGCCGCCGGGTCGGCCTCGGCCGGGTCACCGTCGTCGCCGCGTACCACCGGGTCGCCGGTGTCCCAGACGCCGAGCTGACCGGCGATGGCCGCCGCGGTCGCCGGATGGTCGCCGGTGACCAGCACCAGCCGCACCCCGGCCTCGGTGAAGCTGCCGGCGATCTCCGGCGCGCCGGCGCGCAGCGGATCGCCGACACCGACCAGGCCCACCGCTCGCAGCCCGACCGGGTGGGCGGGGTCGACCGGCGGGGTGTCCACCAGCGCCGCCGCCAGCGCGAGCACCCGCAGCCCCGCGCCCGCCATCTCCTGTGCCGCGGCGGCCAGCTCGGCCAGTTCCTCGGCGCCGGCGTCGACCAGCGGCGCGGCCAGCACGCTCTCCGGCGCGCCCTTGCAGACCACCAGATACCGGTTGTCGCAGCAGCGGTGCACCGTGGTCATCCGGCGCAACTCCTGGTCGAAGGGGTGCTCGGCGACGCGCGGCCACGCGCGGCGGGTGGCTTGCGGATCGAGGCCGCACCGGGCCGCGAAGGCCAGCAGGGCCCCCTCCAACGGGTCGCCGACGGCACCCCACTCGGGCCGCTGGTCGTCCGGTGGGGTCAGCGTCGCGTCGTTGCACAACAGCCCGGCTCGGGCCAGCTGACGCAGCTCGTCGGTGACCGCGATCCGCTGGCCGTCGCGGTGGATCGCGCCGTGCGGGGCGTACCCGGTGCCGGTGACGTCGAAGCCGGCGCCGTCGGCGGTACGGGCGTGCTGCACGGCCATCCGTCCCTCGGTGAGGGTGCCGGTCTTGTCCGAGGCGATCACGGTGACCGAACCGAGGGTCTCCACCGCGTGCAGCCGCCGGGGAATTGCCCGGGCCTGCGCCATCCGCCGCGCACCGAGCGCGAGCGCGAGGGTGACCACCGCGGGCAGCGACTCCGGGACCGCGGCCACCACCAGGCTCACCGCGGTGACCGCCATGTCCACCAGCGGTCGCCCGCCGAGCACACCGACGACGAAGACCAGCCCGGACAGCAGTACGGCGACCAGGCCGAGGACCCGGCCGAGCGCTGCCAGACGCCGCTGCAGCGGGGTGGGACCCGGCCGGGTGGTGGCCGCCAGGGTGGCGATCCGGCCCAGCGCGCTCGCCGTGCCGGTGCGTACCACCGTGCCGGTGGCCCGCCCCACGGTGACCACCGTGCCGGCGCTGGCCTCCTCGCCGACGTCGCGGGCCACCGGCAGCGACTCGCCGGTGAGCGCCGACTCGTCCAGGCGCAGCCGGCTGGTCTCGTCGAGCAGCAGGTCGGCGGGGACCACGTCGCCGGCTTCGACGCGTACCAGGTCGCCGCGGACCAGTTCGGCGGCGGGCAGCATCAGGTCCTGGCCGTCGCGCACCACCCGGGCGGTGGGTGCGGCCAGTTGGTCGAGGGCGGCGATCGCCCGCTCGGCGCGTACCTCCTGGATGACGCCGATGAGGGTGTTGACCGCGACGACGAGCAGGATCACCGCCGTGTCGGGGTAGTCCCGCAGCAGCGTGGTGACCACGGCGGCGGCCAGCAGCAGGGCGACCAGTGGGTCGGTGAGCTGTCGCAGGACGCGGACGGTCAGGTGCCGGCGGGGTGGCGCCTCGGCGGCGTTCGGCCCGTCGAGGCGCAATCGTTCGGCGGCCTCGGCGGCGCTGAGTCCGTTGACCGCTACCGGCCGGGTCACGGTGTCAGTGCTCACGGTGCACCCCTGCCCACGCCCTCGTACCCCTCGTCACCGCTTCACCCCTGCCCCGAGGCCGTGCCCCGACGGCTGCCCTGCACCACCAGCGTGGCGTGCCACCGCCGGTGTCCGGCAGAGTCGACGGCCCGCTCGGCACGGGACCAACGGCCCTGCCGTCGTACGGCGTATCGTCGTCGGCGATGAGCGACGACTTACGGCTGCGTGCCGTCGCCGAGGACGACCTGCCGGAGTTCTACGCCCACCAACTCGACCCCGAGGCCAGCCGGATGGCCGCCTTCGGTGCCGCCGACCCGGCCGACACCCGGGCGTTCGCCGCGCACTGGATGCGCGTCCTGACCGACCCGCAGAACCTCGCCTGGACCGTGACCGTCGACGACGCGGTGGTCGGGCACGTGCTGGCGTTCCCCGCCGAGGGCCGCACCGAGGTCAGCTACTGGATCGACCCGGCCCGGTGGGGTCGCGGGTACGCCACCCGCGCGCTGGCCGCCCTGCTGCGCGAGGTGACCCGTCGCCCGCTGTACGCGCGCACGGCCACCGACAACGTCGGCTCGCTGACCGTGCTGCGCCGCTGCGGGTTCGTCGTCCGGTCCACCGAACGGGCGTACGCCCCCGGCCGGGGCGAGGAGATCGACGAGTACCTGCTGGAGTTGCCGGCCTGACCCCCCCCGCCGGGTTGATCGGCCCGACCCCACCAGGCGGCGGCCCGGGCTGGGCGGCACTACTCTCGCGGGGTGAACTGGCTGGAACTCGTCGGCTGGGCCGGCTCCGCGCTGCTGGTCTGGTCGCTGCTGCAGACGCGCATCCTGCGGCTGCGGGCGGTCAACCTGATCGGCTGCCTGGTGCTCATCGGCTACAACGGCGCGCTGCGGGTGTGGCCCATGGTGGGGCTCAACATCGTCCTGGCGGTGATCAACATCTGGTATCTGCGCCGACTGCTCGCCACCCGGCACGACGAGCAGACCTACCAGGTGGTCGAGGTGGGCGCCGACGACGCGTTCCTGGCGCACACGCTGCGGGTGCACGCCGCCGACATCGCCCGGTTCAACCCGGGCTTCCACCCCGACCGGGTGACCGGCCGTTCGGCCTTCCTGGTGGTACGCGCCGACGAGGTCGTCGGTGTGGTGCTCGCCCACGACGCCGGAGACGGCGTGGCCCAGGTCGACCTGGACTACGTCACCCCGGCCTTCCGGGACTTCACCCCGGGCGAGTTCGTCTACCGACGCAGCAGCCTGTTCACCGACCGTGGCTTCCGTCGGGTGATCAGTCCGCCGGGCATGCGCGCCCCCTACTACCAGCGCATCGGATTCCGTCCGCACGGCCAGTCGTACGTGCTCGACCTGCCCGGATGATGACGATGATTCACCGTCGGGACCAATGGGCATAGGCACCGCTACGCCGGTGGGACTTCCACCGGCGGCGCCACCGGGCGCGGTCCAACGAGGGAGCCGGGCGTGCAGAGCTACTGGAGTCAGCTGGCCCTGGTCGCGGTCCTGATCGTCATCAACGCGATCTTCGCCGGTAGTGAGCTGGCTCTGGTGTCGCTGCGCGACAGCCAGATCCAGCGGCTGGCCCGCAGCAGCCGAGCCGGACAGGTGCTGGCCCGCCTGGCCCGCGACCCCAACCGGTTCCTGGCCACCATCCAGATCGGCATCACCCTGGCCGGCTTCCTCGCCTCGGCGGCGGCGGCGGTGTCACTGGCCCGGCCCCTGACACCGTTGCTGGACGTGCTCGGTCGAGCCGCCGAACCGGTCGCCATCGTGCTGGTCACCCTGGTGCTGACCTTCGTCACCCTGGTCTTCGGGGAACTCGCCCCCAAACGGATCGCGATGCAGATCCCCGAGCGCTGGGCACTGCTCGTCGCCCGTCCGCTGGACCTGCTCGCCACGCTCACCCGCCCGGCGGTGTGGCTGCTGGGCGCCACCAGCGACCTGGTGGTCCGGATGGCGGGGCTGAACCCGGAGCCGGAACGCGACGAGATCAGCCCCGACGAACTACGGGACATCGTCGCCGGCCACCACGGCTTCACCAAGGAACAGCAGACCATCATCGCCGGTGCCGTGGAGATCGCCGACCGGAAGCTGCGCGCCGTGCTGGTGCCCCGGCTGAGCGTCTTCTGCCTGGACAGCGGCACCACCGCCGAGGCGGCCCGGCTGGTGCTGGCCGCCTCCGGGCACTCCCGCGCACCGGTGGTCCGCCACGGCGGACTGGACGACACGGTCGGCGTCATCCACCTGCGGGACCTGGTCGGCGTCCGCGACGACCAGCCCGTCGACGAGTGCGTACGACCACCGATGCTGCTGCCGGACTCGGTGTCGGTGGTCGACGCGCTGCGCCAGTTCAAGTCGGAACGCCAGCACATGGCGCTGGTCGTGGACGAACGCGGCGCCGTCGACGGCATCGTCACGCTGGAGGACATCCTCGAGGAGATCGTCGGGGAAATTTACGACGAGACCGACCGGGACGTCCGCGAGGTGCGTACCGACGCCGACGGCGCGTTGGCGTTGCCCGGCACCTTCCCGGTGCACGACCTGCCGGACATCGGCGTGGAACTGCCGGCCCGCCCGGCCGGCGACTACACCACGGTCGCCGGCCTGGTGCTCGCCGCCCTCGGGCGGATCCCCACCGTCGGCGAGCACCTCACCGTCGACGGTTGGCGGCTGGAGATCACCCAGGTCGACGATCGTGCCATCACCGGCGTACGACTGTGCCGCGCCGCCGAATCGGCAGCCGACCCGGAGTCGACCGAGCAGAATGCGCCGGAATCCGCTGTCGTCAACGGCTCGGGGGAACCTCGGGCAGACCTGGCACCGGCGGATCGAGCCTGAGCCGGTGCACCGGCACCTGAACGGTGCTGCGGCCGAGCAACCGGGCGGCGGCGCGGATCGCCCACGGCCCGGAGGGATGGCGTTCCGGCCCGATCAACCGGCCGCTGAGCCGCCCGTACCAGTGCCGGGTGACCACCAGATCGGTCAACCGCAGCGGTCCGCCCGGCGTGCCGCGCACCACCAGATCCACCACCCGACCCAGCCGCCGGCCCTGCTCGTCGTACGCGGTGCGGCCGAGCAGCTCACCCGCCCGCACGGCCGGCTCCGGGAATCCTGCCGATCAGGTGGCGACGCAGCCACAACTCCACCGGCGAGGTGGGCAGGTCCTCGGCCCGGATCCGCAGCCACACCGCGCTGTCGATGCGTGCGACGAATCCGTACGGGATGCGCAGCGGCACCATCGGCCGGTCGGAGACGAACCGTTCCGCGGTCAACGCCAGCATCCGGCCGATGCGGCCACCGACCCGCAGCCCGAGCGCGCCCGGCCCGGTGAGCAGCGTCCGCAGGTACGGCGTCCCGTGGGCGTCCAGGGCGAACTCCACGTCGTCGACCTTGCCGATCAGCCGGCCGTCGACGTCGACGAGCTGGCGATCGAGCAGATCATGGCTGACCTGGATCCTCACTGCCCCATTCTGGTCCCGATGGCCACCGGAATGGCGGCGATCGCCGCGGCCACGATGATCAGCAGCAGTACGGCCCCCAGCGCGTTGAGCCACCGCCCGTTGACCCGGTCGCCGAGATAGGTGCGGTCGTTGGCCACCACCAGGATCGGCAGGTATGTCAGCGGCAACGCCACCGCGCTGATGATCAACATGTACTCGGTGAGCGTCACCGGATCGATCCTGGTGAGCAGCAGAAGCACCCCGAGCAGCACGCTGACCAGCAACACGGTGTGGAACCGGGCCGCCTCACGCGGGCTGACCCGCTTACCCCACTGCCAGCCGAAGTACTGCGCGGCGGCGTACGCGGCCGACAGTCCGGTCTCCAGCGCGGCGCCGAAGGTGACCGCGAAGAACGCCAGCGCCGCGACCGCCAGGCCGACCCCGCCGAAGGCCAGCACGACCGGGTGGGCGACATCGCCGAGGTCGGAGACCGTCAGACCGGCGGGCCGCAGCACCACGGTCGCGGTGGCGATCAGCGACAGCGCCAGGAACCCGCCGATCGGGAAGCCGACCAGCACGCTGAACCGGGCGTCGGCCAGGTCGGCGGCGCTCCACCGCTCCTCCACGCCGCCGGAGGAGAAGAAGAACACCTCGTACGGGCTGACCGTCGAGGCGAACAGCGCCACCGCGACGAACCAGTACGCTCCCCACCCCTGCCCGCCGTCGTCGATGCTCACCGCGCCACGCCCGAGCGCCGCCCAGTCGGTCGGCAACCAGAACAGCGCCACGGCGAAGACCACCAAGGTCAGGCCGGCCAGTCCGAAGAGCCGTTCCATCACCGGGAAGCGCACCCGCCACAGCACCAGCCACACCGCCGCCCCGGCGACCGGCACCCAGAGCAGGTACGGCACCCCGCTGGCCAGTTGCAACGCCAGCGCCACACCGCCCAGTTCGGCGGCCAGGGTGATCACCGTGACCACATACGACGCCACCAGGTTGACAAGCGCCATGCGGGCCCCGAGCCGCTCCCGGACCAGGTCGAACACCGCCCGGCCGGTCACCGCCGCGATCCGTCCGGCCATCTCGGCGTACGCGCAGATCGCGATCACGCCGAGCAGCAGCACCCAGGAGTGGGCCATGCCGAAGCGGGCACCGGCCTGACCGGCGGCGACCAGGTCGCCGATGTCGACGAAGCCACCGACCGCGGAGAGGATGCCGAGCGTGGCGGCGAGCAGCTTCTTCACGTCGACGGCGTCGCGGGCTCGGTCATCGACGCGACAATATCGCCGCCAAGCCGCAAACTACCGTGAAACGGTCATAGGGCTGGCTCTGCGGCTCGACGACTTCCGGATCACACGGTGATCCGGCCGGGCTCAGCTGTCGGGGTAGAGGTTCTGGAGGCGGACCTGTCCCCGGGCGACCAGGCGATCCTTGGCGTCGGTGATCTCCACCTGCCACAACTGCTGACTGCGTCCCCGGTGCACGGGAGTGGCGACCGCGGTCAACTCGCCGTCGCCGACGGGCCGCAGGAAGTCCGTCTGGTTCGACACGCCGACCACCCGTCCGCGCTCACCCAACCAGAGGCCGGCACCCACGCTGGCCGCGGTCTCCACCACCGAGCAGTAGACCCCGCCGTGCTGGATGCCGTACGGCTGCAGCAGCTCCGGGCGTACCCGCCAGCGGACCGTCACCCGATCACCGCTGGCCTCGCCGTACTCCAAGCCGAGCAGGGCGAAGAACCCGGTCGAGAGCTCGGACATCTCCATGGCGGCCTCCTCGATCTTGGCAACGTCACCCTACCGAGGTTGCAGCGCTGCTAACCCGGTAGGGCCCAGAGGCGCTGATGGGGGAGAATCGGTGACCGTGACCGACAGCAACCTCCCGCCGGTCGGGCGGGACTCCTTCACCGACGACCTGCGGTGGCGTGGCCTGATCCAGGACTCCACCGACCCCGACGAGCTGCGCGCACTGCTCGACGGCCCGGCGGCCGTCTTCTATGTGGGCTTCGATCCGACCGCGCCCAGCCTGCACGTCGGCCATCTGATGCAGGTCGCCACGGCACGTCGTCTGCAACTCGCCGGCCACCGTCCGCTGCTGTTGGTCGGTGGCGCGACCGGTCAGATCGGCGACCCGAAGGAGAGCGCCGAGCGCACCCTCAACCCGCCCGAGGTGGTCGCCGGCTGGGTGCAGCGGATCCGCGACCAGCTCGCGCCCTTCGTGTCGTACACCGGCGACAACGCAGCCCAGCTGGTCAACAACCTGGACTGGACCGGCGAGATGTCGGTGGTCGAGTTCCTCCGGGACGTGGGCAAGCACTTCCCGGTGAACAAGATGCTGGCGCGGGAGGTGGTCCGGGCCCGGCTGGAGAGCGGCATCAGCTTCACCGAGTTCAGCTACCAGCTGCTCCAGGCCAACGACTTCTTCGAACTGCACCGCCGGCACGGCTGCCAACTCCAGTTCGGCGGCTCCGACCAGTGGGGCAACATCACCGCCGGCGTCGACTACGTCCGACGTCGGGGCGCCGGCCCGGTGCAGGGCTTCACCACGCCACTGGTCACCAAGTCGGACGGCTCGAAGTTCGGCAAGACCGAGGGCGGCGCGATCTGGCTGGACCCCGAGATGACCAGCCCGTACGCGTTCTACCAGTTCTGGATCAACGTCGACGACCGCGACGTCGGGCGCTACCTGCGCTACTTCAGCTTCCGCTCCCGCGAAGAGCTCGAAGCGCTGGAGAAGGAGACCGCGGAACGGCCGGCGTCACGTGCCGCCCAGCGTGCCCTCGCCGAGGAACTCACCACCCTGGTGCACGGCGAGCGGGAGATGGCCCAGGTGGTGGCCGCCAGTCAGGCGCTGTTCGGTCGAGGCTCCCTGGCGGACCTGTCGGCGGCGACTCTGCGCGCCGCCCTCACCGAAGCCGGCCTGGTACGCCTCGACACACTGCCGGAGGCGGCCGCCCTGCTCAAGGAGTCCGGCCTGGTGCCCAGCATGAAGGAGGCCCGCCGGGTGATCGCCGAGGGCGGCGCCTACGTCAACAACGTCCGGGTCACCGAGGCGGACGCGGTGATCGGGGCCGACCAGCTGCTGCACGGCCGCTACCTGGTGCTGCGCCGGGGCAAGCGGTCGTTCGCCGGTGTCGAACTGGGCGCTTCCGGCACAGTCGAATGAGCCGCTGTCGGAGAGTGTGACGCGCAACGCGCCCGGCGGATTTGACGATCAATCCGCCGGGCGCGTAACTTTCTCTCTGCCAGCGCGGACCGGACGAAACAGGTCGAAAGACCTGAAGGCCGGAGCGCAGGTCAACCTTCCCGAGCGGGCGGCGTAGCCGCTTCGAGACGGGACCGGGTGGTGCCCCAGAGCCGCTGCGAGGCGGATTTTGCGAGGCGGAGCCGACCGGGTATGGTTGGCCGCTGGCAGGGGCCCAGGCGCGCTAGCGGGAAACCGCGGCGGCTGGCCTGCCGGAAATCATGAACGCAACGGCGTCAGCCGATTCGCTCATGATGCCCGGAGAAAGGGTGGAAGCGTGTCAAACCGGCGCAAGCCGATTTGACACGGCGGAAACCAGCGGTTAACGTAGTAAAAGTGCCCGGCGCGAGAGCGGCGGGTGCGAGTACGGAGCAGATGCCCCGGATGGTGGCCTTGGTGGGTTGCTTGATGGTGTGTGGTTGTTCTTTGAGAACTCAACAGGGTGCTTGATAAGCCAGTGCCAAGTAGTTTGATACCCCGGACTGGGTTGG
>NZ_JAETXL010000131.1:0-317 GCF_016774385.1 Micromonospora fiedleri | reverse complement strand
TACGTATCAGGTCGCGGAGGGTCCATACGTCGACGTCCACGGTGGTGGGCTTCGGTGCCCCAGCGTCGGATGGTCTCGCGGTGCGGTTGCACCCATTCGTAGTCTCGGCCTTCGGCGAGCGGGGCGGGGTAGAGGTCGCATGCGGCGGTGAGTAGTTCGCGGCGGCGCGGTTCGGTGGCGATGGTTGCGGTACGTATCAGGTCGCGGAGGGTCCATACGTCGACGTCCACGGTGGTGGGCTTCGGTGCCCCAGCGTCGGATGGTCTCGCGGTGCGGTTGCACCCATTCGTAGTCTCGGCCTTCGGCGAGCGGGGCGG
>NZ_JAETXL010000130.1:0-337 GCF_016774385.1 Micromonospora fiedleri | reverse complement strand
GATGGTCGCTTCGGCGGTGTCGGCGGCGCTACCGGTGATCTCGCGGCCGCAGTGGCGGTCGGCGGAGCTGGCCCACGAGGTGGCGGCGGCCGACGCGTTCGCCGGGCTGGAACCGTTGCAGGCGGCGGACCGGATCGACCCGAGGGCGTTCATCCGGGTGTGCGCCCGCAGACTGCCGCCACAACGCACCACGGTGGTGGGCGACGCGGGGATGGTCGCTTCGGCGGTGTCGGCGGCGCTACCGGTGATCTCGCGGCCGCAGTGGCGGTCGGCGGAGCTGGCCCACGAGGTGGCGGCGGCCGACGCGTTCGCCGGGCTGGAACCGTTGCAGGCGGCG
>NZ_JAETXL010000129.1:0-343 GCF_016774385.1 Micromonospora fiedleri | reverse complement strand
CGCCCACGCCCTGCACCAGGGCGTGCAGGGCGGGTTGCAGGCCGGCAACCTGGTGTTCAGCGGTACGTCCTGCCTGTCGGACGAGGCACGCGGGATGATCTACGCGACCGGGATGCGTACCGAGCTGGGCCGGATCGCCGCTCTGTCCCAGCGGGTCGGTCGGCGGGCAGCTGCGCAGGATCCGGTCGAGGGTGACGGCGTAGCGCAGGCCGCCACCGCCCACGCCCTGCACCAGGGCGTGCAGGGCGGGTTGCAGGCCGGCAACCTGGTGTTCAGCGGTACGTCCTGCCTGTCGGACGAGGCACGCGGGATGATCTACGCGACCGGGATGCGTACCGAGCTG
>NZ_JAETXL010000128.1:0-372 GCF_016774385.1 Micromonospora fiedleri | reverse complement strand
CTGCTCCCCGCGCACGCGGGGGTGATCCTGTGGCCGCCGACCTGGACGTGCGGCTGGCGGCCTGCTCCCCGCGCACGCGGGGGTGATCCACGCCGCCGACCACTGGCCGCCGTCGCAGTAGCCCTGCCCCCCGCGCACGCGGGGGTGATCCCTGGTCCGACCTGGACACCAGCACGGCCACGAACTGCTCCCCGCGCACGCGGGGGTGATCCGGTCCGGCCGACGTCGGGGTCGATCTCCTCGACCTGCTCCCCGCGCACGCGGGGGTGATCCTGTGGCCGCCGACCTGGACGTGCGGCTGGCGGCCTGCTCCCCGCGCACGCGGGGGTGATCCACGCCGCCGACCACTGGCCGCCGTCGCAGTAGCCCTGC
>NZ_JAETXL010000127.1:0-438 GCF_016774385.1 Micromonospora fiedleri | reverse complement strand
CGCTACGTGCCGCACACCTGTCTGTGAGACCGACTCCGCCCCCCCCCCCGCGGGGCCGGCCGCCGCCGTATGCGTCCTGCTCGCTGGCTGGCGGGGGGCCGGTCCGGGTGAGCCGGCGCCGCCGCTGGGCGCCACCACCGTGCTCCGGATGATCGACGGGTACGCCCGCGTCGGCGACCCGCCGCACGCACCGTTCAGCGCAGACGGCAGCGGCCTGGCCGTCCCGGCGCGGCTCGACGGTGACCCGCCACCGGCCTCGGTCGCGGCGCTCGCCACCCACACCGGCGAGGCCGCCCGCCGGGGCGCGACGCACCGCTTCGCCGCCCTGCTGCCGCCGCACCGATGGGACGCCTCCGCCCGCGCCGGACGTCGCACCGCGGTCGCTCGGGCCGGCCCGCCACCCTCCACCACCGCCCTACTACACGCCCACCCGCCCGC
>NZ_JAETXL010000126.1:0-438 GCF_016774385.1 Micromonospora fiedleri | reverse complement strand
GGGCGTTCGGGGAAGTGGTGGGGGGTGGCGGGTGGGGGAGTTACCTTGGGGTGGGCCCGGCGCGGGCCGGGTCGAACGGCTGGTCGCGGGCCTGGGTGCGAGTCCCGGCGGCCGGGTGGGCGGGGTGTGGCGGGCGTTCGGCGCGCCCACCACCACCGGCCAGGACGCGGAACTGTTGGCGCAGGTCGCCGCCAACCCGACGGACGGGCTGGCCACCCTGGTCGACGCGGTGCCCGGACTGCTCGCCGCCGACTGGGCGGTCGCCGCGGTGGTGCCCGTCGACTGCGCCAGCCGCACCGGCGGCGGTGGGGCCACGGTCGCCCACGCCAGCCGGCGTCCGCCGGATCCGCCGCGCCTGCCGGAGGTGGCCCCGCTGCCGGCCCGGTACATGACCGTGCGCCGCGCCGGGTACGTCTCCGTCGCCGCCTTCGGCCCGGC
>NZ_JAETXL010000125.1:0-439 GCF_016774385.1 Micromonospora fiedleri | reverse complement strand
GTTTGATAAGAGCCAGGCACCAGACCCGCCCGTCCGAGCGCTGTGACCTCGCCGGAGCCGCCTTCGCCGTGGTCACGCAGGGGCGGCGGTGGAGCGCGCCAGGTGCCCTGATCGCCGGGGTGAACGTGTTCGGCTTCGGCGGGACGAACGCCCACGCGATCCTGCGCGAACCCCCGCCCGCCGCGCCCGGCGGGCCCGGCGGACCGGAGCTCGGCCTGGCGACCCTGCGCGCGCACTCGGTGCCGGCGCTTCGGCAGGCGGCTCGGGACCTCGCCGCTCACCTGCGGGCCCATCCGCACCTGGCCGAGGCGGCCGTCCGTGCCAGCGCCGGCACCGCCCGCGACCACCCCGCCTACCGGCTGTCGGTCGTCGCCGCCTGCCGGCCACCCGCACGGCCCGACCGCGCCGCCGACACCCGCGGCGCGCCGAGCCCCCCGGC
>NZ_JAETXL010000124.1:0-439 GCF_016774385.1 Micromonospora fiedleri | reverse complement strand
CGAGCAGCTGGTTGAGGGTCTGCTCGCGCTCGTCGTGACCGCCGCCCATGCCGGCACCACGGTGCCGACCGACGGCGTCGATCTCGTCGACGAAGACGATCGCCGGAGCATTCGCCTTGGCCTGCTCGAACAGGTCGCGGACCCGGCTGGCGCCGACACCGACGAACATCTCCACGAAGTCGGAACCGGAGATCGAGTAGAACGGCACCCCGGCCTCCCCGGCGACCGCCCGGGCGCGCAGCGTCTTACCGGTACCGGGCGGGCCGAACAGCAGTACGCCCTTCGGGATCTTCGCGCCCAGCGCCTGGTACTTGCCCGGGTTCTGGAGGAAGTCCTTGATCTCGTGCAGTTCCCTGACTGTTTCCTCGGCCCCGGCTCCGTCGGCCAAGGTGGTCTGCGGCTTGTCCTTGGTGATCTCCTTCGCCTTGTACTTGCCGAA
>NZ_JAETXL010000123.1:0-439 GCF_016774385.1 Micromonospora fiedleri | reverse complement strand
CCGCTACACCGGCCGCCGCCGACGCGCCGGCACCGTCGCACTGGTCTCCCTGGTCGGTACGCAGATCGGGCAGACCGTACTGGCCGGCGGCACCAGCCCGACCGTGCTCGCCTCCACCGCCGTGTCGTTCGGCGTACTTGCCGCGGTGGTGCAGACGCCCGGGGTGAGCCAGTTCTTCGGGTGCACCCCGCTCGGCCCGGTCGGCTGGACCATCGCCACCGGCTCCGCCCTCGGTGCCACCCTCCCCAACGGCGCCATGACCAGACTGGTGGCCCGGCTACCCCCACTCGACCGCCCGAACGCCGACCACACTGACCCCGGTGACCACCCGTCGCCGGAATCGCCGTCCTGAGGTCGTTTCAGGCCGTGACAGCACCGGCCCTGTTTCAGGCCGTGACAGCACCGGCCCTGGATCAGGCGGTGATGTCACGGTCACCCG
>NZ_JAETXL010000122.1:0-439 GCF_016774385.1 Micromonospora fiedleri | reverse complement strand
GGGTCAAAGCTGGGCCGGAGCAGGGCCGACGCAGGAAGCCGCTGGCCTCCAGACCGGGAGCGCAGCTAGGTTGGCGCACATGACGGGACGGGGTACGCCGTCGATGGTGCTGCTGACGAAGCACCGCATCACCCATCGCACCCATCCCTACGCTGTCGCGGCGGACTCGCCGAACTACGGCGCGTTGGTCGCCGCCGCGATCGGCGTACCGCCCGGACGGGTCTTCAAGACCCTGATCGCCGAGGTGGCCGGCGCCCTCACCGTGGCGATCGTGCCGGTGACCGGCGAGCTGGACCTCAAGGCGCTGGCCGCGGCGGTCGGTGGCAAGCGGGCCAAGCTTGCCGAACGTGGTGCGGCCGAACGCGCCACCGGCTACGTACGCGGACGCATCCGCCAGTTGGGGCCACGTAAGCCGCCGCCCACGGTGCCCGACGACCCC